>JBNJFX010000013.1:23622-104751 GCA_051747245.1 Bacteroidota bacterium | reverse complement strand
CTTATAAAGCAGAAGTTTTTGCTCATGAAGATATTGAGATTGCAATTGGTATTAATGACCTCAATAAATACGGTTGTGATTTTGTATATAAATTCATGAAATCAGATGGAAGCATAGCCGCATTGGGCAAGACAGGTATTGTTTTTTTCGATTATGAAAAGCGCAAAATCGCTTCTGTTCCTCAATCATTCCTAGATAGGATTTATTGAAAAGTAATTTGGTACTTGTTAAATGTATTGTTATTACTCAGCTACTATTAATACAAAGTATAATTCCATACGATTTTTCACCTGACTACTCCCTATTGAAGGTGTTTTCACCTTCAAGTTTCTGTGCGATTTTAGAGGGCAATAGAAAAGTTTGGGTGAAAACACCCAAACGGGGGCATGGGTGAGATAAGAATTATATTTTGTAGTTTTTCACCTTCCTTTTTCCTACTATATAACAAGATTGACCGCAGGCGTCTAAAGACGCTAAAAAAAGTCTCGCAGAGCCGCAATGACGCAAAGTTTTCGCAAAGAAAACTTATTGTTATCTCTTTTGAGGTTCAGTTCAAATAACTGCGATGATTTGATGAAAAAGAAAGAACGCCATAGGCATCCCTTTGGGGAAAATCAAGACATCCCACATCCTCATCTAGCCCGCATTCCTGCCTGCGCAGGCAGGTTTGTCCTCCTCCCCGCAATCTTCGATCAAAATTTTATTTGGTTTGCAGAGTATGTGGTATTTTTCATGAGTTCCCTTGATAATCGAAATAGATGCGGGGACAAATTTCTCAAAAACTCAATCCTTTTTAGAAAAAATGAAGTAGCCAGGCGTTTACCTGACTACATTTACTCCACCCCTTTGTTCATAGGTTCTGCCATTTTCATCTGTACTTTTATAGTTGATGATATAGGCATATAATCCAGGTGGAACTTCCACACCATTTAAATCTGTGGCATCCCACTCAAAATCTTTATTATTCGATTCATAAACAATTGTTCCCCATCTATTGAAAATGATGATTTGAAAATCACCAACATATTCATTGGCAAAAACACTAAAAACCCTGTTTTGAGCAATAGAACTGTTCGGTCTAATGGCATCCGGGGCAAATACTTTAGGTTGGCAATCTTCTAAAACTGTTGTTCTAATATCAAATTCACAGCCTGAAGCAGTCAATACTACTCTGTATTCACCAGGTTCGTTTGCCACTATTCTTCTATTATTTGAAGTGCTGCCATCTGGAAGGGTCCAAGTATAAGTTCCAAAAGAGCCGGGATCTAATGTAACAGTTCTCTCTGTTTCCACTCCTGTTGGACAAATGAAATAAGTGTCCTGAATTTGTGGTTCAAATATTTCCTGTACAGTTAAATCACGGTTAATGACTACTGGATCACAACCACCGGGCCCATTATCATTTACAGTGAATGTGTAGGTGCTGCTTTTTGTTATGTTCCATTCCAATTCATCTGTTGACGGGTCAACTGTCGGAATATTGGTTCCTTCAGCATTTGTCATAGAATAATTGAAATTTCCACTTCCTCCTGTAATGCTTCCAATTAAAAGGATTGTCCCATCTTCACAATTTCGTTCCGATATTAAATCAATTTCTACCTCTTCATAAATGTCCTCAACATTGATCGACATTTCATCTGAGCAACTAATGTTGCCACTTGGATTTACCGTAACCGAATAAGTCCCAGCTTGATTTACTGTTATGCTTTGCCCTTGAGCACCATTGCTCCAATTGAATGTGTAATCATCTGGATTTTGTCCATCCAATATGGCTGTTAGCTGGTTGCCTCCGTCACAATCCACATTATTTTCGATCTCTAATATTTCGGCTTGTGGGCTTAATTCTACATTTATAGAAGCTGAAGAAGGGCATAGTCCTGATTCAGTAGCTTCTATATCGTAAACCCCTGCATCAACATTAGTGGAGTCGGCTGGTTGGGGTGAAATATTGAAAGTAGCGTTTGGATTTAAGCCTTCCAAATAAGCTTGCAAGTCATATCCACTTCCACAGCCGAATACATTGTCGTCTGGGTTAAAGTCCACAGAATCTGGTAAGATAATATCAAAGGTCGCAGAACCTAAACAGCCGGTTCCGCTATTATCAATCACTTCAATGCTATAAGTGCCTTCGCCTAAATCATTTACATTAAAAGGATTTGATGTAGCGGTTCCATCTCTTTCAATAGCGCCATCTTGATCTATAATCTCCCAATTGAAATCCGAATTTAAAGTTCCTGTATTTGCTGTAAGTTCTACTTCAATTGATTGACTATTTGGCTCACAATCTTCGTTTTGAGTTACTACTACATCAAAATCAGTATTAGTTAAAGAAACAGTTTCAACTGTGCTACATCCTGATAAGTTATCAGTAATCGTAATATTATAAGTTCCTGCTTCCAGATTAGTGGCATTTGTTTCATTGTCAGGAACTGCAGTTGTCCCAGACCAAGTAATATTATAGTCACCTGAGCCACCTGATGGACTAATTTCTATTGTACCATCAGCATTCCCACAACTTGGGTTAGTAGTATTGTCAACTGTAATAATCGGGTTTTCATTAACGATTACTTCTATTTCGTCCTCTGCAAAACAATTGGGATCCAAAGGATCTGGGATTTCCACTCTAATTAAATATGTACCAGGCGTACTCGTATCCACATCAAAGTTTTGCCCACTGGCAGATTGCTGAACGTCATCCACAAACCAGCGATATTCATTTGCATTTCCGCTTGCGTTTAACCTCAAATTTTCATTTTGGCATACAGCCTTGTCATCTCCTAAATCTGCTTCATAAGGTGGGCCAACAAAAATTTCAGCAGTTGAAACACAACCATTTTCACTGGTTATGGTCACATTATAGTTGCCGGTTTCGCTTACTTCAATAGTTTGGGTTGTATCACCTGTATTCCATTGGTAAGTATGCCCTGGCTCATCTACTATATCCTCTCCTAAAGTAAGGCTGCTGCCACAAAAAGTTCTTGGGCTTACAACATTACTGATATCCGGACTAGGGAATATTTCAAAATTTTCTACAAGTAACTCATCGTATCCACATTCATTAGTAATACGCAAGGCAGCTTCATAAACTCCGGGATCAAGGTCTATATCCAATGTATCATTTTGGTTGTTGGATGTGTAAACACTGCTATTGCTTCCTTCTGGGGTGATAGTCCAATTAAACTGGTCAAAACTTGTTTTCCCTGTGGCTCCTAAAATAATGGGTTCTGAGCTACAATTTGCCGTTACGTTTATGCTTGGCTCTTGCTGTGGTGTTGAAAGGTTTTGAACAAAATTTGGCAAACCTAATCGGCTGGTTCTTCCTGCCAGATCAAAATTCTGAAGGCTGTTGGCTAAATTACTTCCGTTTTCTGGGTCAAATCTTTGGTCTGGCGATCCTATGGTATAAACCTCTGGACTATTATTGGCTGCAATATATATTTGTCCGTTTGGTCCGGTTTGTATAGCACCCGCTTCAAAATCCAAATCAGCAACGGTAACACTATCAGGATTTTCAATTTCTTCAATTGTATAATCATCATTAACTGGAATCTGGAGTAAAACCGAATTAGCTCCATTATTGATGGTAGCATATAAAAGTTCGGTACTTGGTGAAAATTCTATTCCATATACCTCACCACCAAAATTGACATCCAACAATGCTTCTTCCCAATTATCAAGACTGTCTCTTCTTAGGAAGTCTATAAAAGCACCACCTGAATTATAAGCTTGTGCAACCTTGTCTCCACCAGCAGCATATTTTAAATAACCTGTTGCGGATGAGTTGGAAAAATAATCACTTCCTTGGGAAATATACTCAGCTGCATTTATACCCTGATCGTTTACTGGATATAATCTATAACTGTTACTTCCCAATTCATGGGTCAATACATTTGTGTTTTCATTTCCTTGGGCAGCTACTTTCTCTGTGCTTTTGCTATAAATTTTTCTGTTTTTCAAAACCACATCTCCAAGGCCCTCATTAAGCTTTAAGTCAACTAAAGCATAAGAGATATTACTGGTATCGGAACCTACATCCTGATTTAAGAAGAGGTAATATAGAGAAGGATCACTACCATGAGCTACGGCTATTACTCCTTGGGAGGCATTAGGGTCTCCGCCTAAATCAGTACCATTTGCCATTACATTATGTTCTGAATCCCATATTACATCACCATTTGTGTAAAACAATAAATCTCCATTGTCATCCGAAACGGTGGTGCAACCTTCTTGGGCTTCAATATTTCCATCAGTGACGGCAATAGGGCCACCTTCATTATTAAAATCTATACCTGCACCATCTCCAAAATACCAGAAATTGGATTTTTGTTTTTCTTCTTCAAATAAGGTTAGTTCAAAGCTTGCCGTAACCGTACAGTTTCCTACTGTAACAGCTGCTGAATAAACACCGGACTCTTGAAAAGTGGCTGTTCCATCACCATTGTCAGTAAACTTTTCAGGATCAGGATTTATCCAAACCACTTCATCAGGATCCGATCCATCAGTTAAAGTTGGACCATAATTTTCCAAAGGCAGTTCACAAACCGTGGTGTCCTGAAGTTGAACCTCCGAATCAAATTGATCCACTGTTACCGTTGAAGAATCCGTAATGAAATTCCCCCCGGCATTAACTCTTAAAATAACATTAAAGCTACCGGCTTCTTCATATATGATATTGGGGCTTATGGCATCTGAGGTTTGACCATTACCAAAATCCCATTCCAAAGAGGTGATATCTTCCAAATCACTGTAATCGGCAAAAAATGAAACAGGATTATTTTGACAAATGGATTGATTAAGATTTGTAGCATACCAATCAAATGAAATATCGCCATCAATTAGGGCTGGCGGGGCAATAGTAGGAAAGTTTCCTGCCGAACCAAAAGATTGCATATTGAATAAATCCCATTGAATATTCAATGAATCAGGAATTGAATCAGTTTGAGAAATTCTGCTTAAAAACTCCTCTGCACCATTATTGTATAAAAAATACATATTTCCGTCAGGGCCGTTTTGCAAAGCATTGATGTCTGAAATAGTCCTATCCAAAACATTTTCAGAAGTGGCACTATCTAAATTCAATTGAATTAACCTGCTTTCTGAAGTATTCGTATTGTTTCTGCTAAAGTATAAATTCCTACCTCCAACAGACCATTCTACATCTGTAATGATTTGGTCAACTGAACCCGTATTGTTTAAAATATTTTCGTCTTGGAATGTTGGATTGCCAGGGTCTGATAAATCTAAATCCAATAGAATTAGGTTTTTTGGGCTTCCATTTACATTATCGGAGCTTAAAGCCAGAGACAGGGTGTCACTCATTTGGCTATTAGCCGATAAGTTACTGAGCGCATAATCAATAGAAAATTCATGATTAGCAATGCTTGTTAATGAGCCGTCATTTTGGATTTGTGTAAGTTGTAGTGAATTGTTTTCCTGGAAGATTAAAAAGTAATTATTTCCTAATTTAAAAGAATTAATATAATCAGATAGGTTGGCAAAACCAGTTCCTTGAGGGGACGTGGTTACTTCACCAAATTCGCCCTGTGCCATATCAACACTTAAATACCGGAGTTGGTTAGCTCCATCTATTATATATATATAGTAAATATCGTCATTAGTATTTAGGGAAGGTACTATTGCAGCAGGATGCCTTAAAGAATTATTCCCTCCTATTCCAGTGCCTCCGGGCAATATTTGGTGATTTTTGCCATAGACATTTTCACCGTCCGTATAAAAGAGAAGCTGCCCATCTACTCCATTAGCGGCTACAGCAGCTCCGCCATCTCCAAAAGGGGTAGTTTGATTTTCTATTAAGTTTGCATTTCTATTCTCATTTTTATCAAATTGAATAGCAGCATTGTTATTTCCAAAATACCAAAAAGATTCAGAAAAATCCTGAGCCTGGATATTACTGGCTAAAATGGCTAAAAGGAGGGTTATACCCCTAAATAATTGATTGCTCATACAATTGCGTGTTGTCAATAGTTTAATCTTTAACGTAAAATGATATAGATTAATTTTCTTTTTCAGGAAATATATGATTTTCTGAAAAGGAACGTTTACATAATTAAACCGAAATTTAAAAATAAATAGATAAAGACGGGAATAATTTACTGTTTTTCAATTTTTTAGAAGAAATAAGTAAAATTTTTATTGTGATTATCCCTCTTTCTGACTTATTTCATATCTTTCGGTAAATTTGAATATAATTTGTGTTGTGGGTAAACTAATTAATAGTCAAAAACTTCTCGTATTGATCATGCTGGTCTTGTTTTTTATTTCTTCAAATGAAGTAAAAGCCCAAGATCCTCAATTTTCACAATTTTATGCGGCTCCTTTATATTTGAACCCCGCATTTGCCGGAAACACGCAAATGAGTAGGGGCGGGATTAATTATCGGAATCAATGGCCTAGTATTAATGCGAATTTCACTACTTATTCCGCTTATTTTGATCATTATTTTGACAGGATACAAAGTGGTGTTGGTTTGATTATTTCAAGAGATGAAGAAGGAATAGTAGGATTAAGGTCTACCTCTGTGGGGGCACAATATGCTTATCAATTGCGTTTAAGCGAATATCTAACGTTTAGACCTGGGGTACAGGCCGCTGTATATAACCGAAATTTAGATTTCAATCGATTAACCTTTGGTGACCAATGGGACCCGGAAACCCAAACATTCCAGAACCCAACCGGTGAAGTTCCAACAGGAGAGAGTAAAACTTTTTTTGATTTATCTTTTGGAGGGGTGCTTTATTCCGAGGATTTTTGGTTTGGATATTCCGTTTTTCACATGAATCAACCCAATCAGTCCATTGTAGGTGATGAAAGTAAATTACCTATGAAACACTCATTTCATGCCGGTTATAAAATCCCGTTAAAAACGGGTTACAAAAAAGGTTTTACTAGAAATGGGGACGAAAGAAGTGTGACACCTACTGCTCAGTATAAGATGCAGGGAGGTTTTCAGCAACTGGATTTAGGAATTTACAGTACTTTGGAACCAATGGTAGTGGGCTTATGGTACAGAGGAATTCCATTTGAAACACCAAATGGGTTTTCAGCCTCAGAATCTTTAGTTGTGCTTCTGGGATATTCCTACGAAAAAATATCAGTAGGCTATAGTTTTGATTATACTTTATCAGATTTAGGGATTCGAAGTGGTGGTGCACATGAAATTTCTATTTCTTATGTACTTTCCCTTACTGATCCTCGTAGGCCACCGGCTGACAAATTAAGAATACCTTGTCCTAAATTTTAAACTCAATAATGAATTTTACTGTAGATCAATTTTTTACAATCATTATTATGATTGTGCTGGTGGATTATGCAATCAATACAATCATAGATGTTTTAAATCTTAAAAAATCAAGTGCTAAGCTCCCGGGTGATTTAAAAGGAATATATGAGGAGGAAAAGTACCAAAAAGCAATAAAATACCAGAGAGTCAATACTAAATTTGGTCTTTTAAGTGGTTTTTCCAGCGTACTTATTATGTTTTTGGTATTGTATTTTGGCATTTTGGGAGATTTGGACTCTTGGACGCGTGTCCGCTTTGACTCCGTGATTAGCCAAACTTTGGCTTTTTTCGGAATAGTTTATATAGTGAATGATTTATGGAATATTCCCTGGCAATGGTATGCTACATTCAATATTGAAGAAAGATTCGGTTTTAATAAGCTTACCCCTTCATTGTTTTGGAAAGATAAATTAAAGTCTTATTTGTTAACTGCAATAATTGGAGGGATACTATTAAGCGTGTTAGTCTTACTGATATTATGGCTAGGCCAATCATTTTGGTGGATATTCTGGTTGGTTATTGTGATATTGATGGTCGGGGCTAATTTTTTCTATACCAGCTGGATATTACCGCTTTTCAATAAATTGATCCCATTGGAAGAGGGTTCATTAAGAGAGAAAATCATGGCTTATGGGACATCCGTAAATTTTCCGATTGAAAATATTTATATCATGGATGGCTCTAAACGCTCTTCAAAAGCCAACGCTTTTTTCTCAGGATTTGGAAAGCGAAAAAAGATTGTGTTGTTTGACACCCTTTTGGAAAAGCATACCGATGAGGAATTAGTGGCTATTTTAGCGCATGAAGTAGGTCATTATAAAAAGAAGCATACTATTTCCGGGATGATAAGTGGGGTTTTACAAACAGGAGTAATGTTGCTCATCATGTCTTACATGATTTTTAACCCATATTTAAGCGAAGCATTAGGAGCAGAACAATTAAGTTTTCCGGTAAATTTCATTGCTTTTGGGATAATTTATACGCCTGTGAGTATGATTTTATCACTATTCTCCAATTTCATTAGTCGAAAACATGAGTATCAGGCAGATGAATTTGCGGCTAATACTTACAATGGGGAAGTGCTTCAAAATGCCCTCAAAAAGTTATCTATTGATAGTTTAAGTAATTTAAAGCCACATAAACTGTATGTGATCTTTCATTACTCACATCCACCTTTATTACAAAGATTGCAGGCTATCGATAAGCACAAATAAAGATTGCTTATTTTTAAAGAAATAATTTATCTTTATGTCTTAATAGTACCAATACCACTTTAAAAGGTTATATTTCTATGGATATAAACATGGAAAGTAAAACTTCGTTAATTTTAGGTATTACTTAAACTATGAATTTGAAATTATATAAAAGCCATATTATCATGAAAAAATCACTTGTATTTTTATTCTGCATGCTCATCTCATCATTGGTTTATGCCCAACAGAATAAAATAGATGACTTAATCTATAGAGGTGAAAATCTTTTCAAAATCAAGAATTATGAAGGGGCGGTAGAATCACTCTCTGAAGCTGTAGAACTTGGGGCAAACGAGTCTTATGTAAATTATATGTTGGGGGTTTCTTATCTCAAAATGCCTAATGCAACAGATCAATTGAAAGCTTCCCCCATATTTGAGAAGCTTGAAAAGTCGGATGATTTTAAGGGAATTCCAGATGATGTGTATTATTACATGGCTCAGGCATTTCATAAAGATTTAAAGCTAGACAAGGCTTCTAAATATTATGATCAATATCTAAAGTCCTTAGGATCAGATGAATCAAAGTTAAGGGCTGAGGTTGAATTGGAAATGACGAAAACTGAAAGTGCTAAGCGTTTATTAAGTCAGAAAAAGGATATTAACATTCAACGAATGGCACCTCCCATTAATTCCGAGTTCACGGAATATAATCCTGTTATTTCTGCTGATCAATCAGTAATGGCATTTACTTCTTTAAGACCCAATAAAAGAACTGGAAGATCTTCCGAGGAGGTTTATATTACCTATAAAAGCTCAGGCGATTGGGGAGAGCCTTCCAAAGTTGAAATTAGAACAGATGAAAATGTGGGTACTGCAGGTATTTCCCCTGATGGTCAGCAGATGTTAGTCTTTATTGGATCTGGTAATAAGGGAAATTTATATATAATGAAGAAGGATGGCCAGGGTTGGAGCCAACCATCGGCTATTGAAGGTTTAAATTCAAGGGATTTAGAGAGCACTGCTTCCATCACTCCCGATGGTAAGAAAATTTATTTCGCAAGTAATCGCCCAGGTGGATTTGGAGGAATGGATATTTGGGTGGCAGAGAAATTAGAAAATGGAAAATGGGGAAATATAGAAAACCTTGGTCCTGAAGTGAATTCCAAATATGATGAGGACGCACCTTTCATTCACCCTGATATGAAAACATTATATTTCACTTCAAATGGTGATAAATCAATGGGAGGCAGAGATATTTTCAAAACAAACAACTTAGGAGGGAAGTGGACTACTCCTGAAAATATGGGCTATCCTATAAATACCCCTCTCAATGATAATTATTTCACCTTATCAGCCGATGGAAGTAAAGGTTACTTTTCATCAGATAGAGAAGGCGGATATGGCGGTCAGGATATCTATTTTTTTGAAATGCCTGAGAAATATGCCAATATCCCACTTACTATGTTGAAGGGAAAAATTACTGCCGGTGAAGAAGAAAAGCCAGTTCCTACTAAAATTAAATTAGTAGATAATGAAAATAACACAAAAGTGGATTATGTATATGATCCTGATCCCAAAACAGGTAATTATTTGATAATTCTTCCTCCGGGGAAAAATTATGATTTGATCATTGAATCAGAAGGATATTTACCTTATACCTTAAATATTAATGTTCCTAACCAAACCTATTTCTATGAGCTTTATCAAAAAATTAATTTAAAACTGATAAAGCAATTTGATGTAGTTGTTGGCCAGGAAGTGTCAGTCAATAATGCTTTTTATGATACTAATGAAGGTAGCGATTCCTATTCTCCGAGACAAGCCAATGAGGCAATGTTGGTGCAAGGCGACAGCTTGGATGTATATGAAATGATGGATGCAATTATTGCTGCAGAAGATACTGCAGCTTTCAATTATATGATGGATTTAATGTATAAAGTGAATCCAATTGATGATGTTGACTTTAGTGAGAATAAGGACGAAATGGAAATTGCCAGCAGAACTTATTATTATGATGAAAGTGATACCACAACCCTGAAAAAAAGAGTTGTTGAAGGGGAGACCATCTATTCTTTACCTACTATGGATGTGACAGAGGAAGCAAAAAAGCAGAAGAAGGAAAAGGAGCAGGAACCAGAAGTTAATTATGATGAGTCATTATTAGAACCTGTTCATAAAATTTATTTTGATGTGGGAGCTTCTGAATTTGATGAAAAATACAAATCACAATTACAGGAAATTTATCAGCAGGTAAAAGATAATGAGCAATTAGGTATTCAAATTTCGGGTTATGCTTCAGCAGAGGGCGATCCTGAGTTTAATAGGAAATTATCTAATAAGAGAGCCATAGAGGTGGTAAACTTCTTCAATCATAAAGGAGTGGTGAGAAGAAGAATTATTGCAAAGGGTTATGGTTCCACTAGAGCCGATACTAAGGATGCAGCAGAAAATAGAAGGGTTGAAGTTCAAATTGTGGATTTGAACAAAGTAGACCGATAAAGTATTTTTAAAGTTTTAAGACAAGGGCTATCCAATTTGGGTAGCCTTTTTTATTAAATTGTTTTTTAAAAAGGATTTGTAAAACAAGAGGTTATTGTTTGCTTAAAAAAATTCGTTTTTCATCTTACCTGTCCTATCTTTGAATAATTTTAATAGAGCCTATTAGGTAATTACACGAATTGTTATTGTAATCAATTAATATTCAATATCACCAATAATATTTTGTGGTATTTAATTTAAGAACTATATATAATAGATTTTACTATGGGAAAAAACGATATGGAAAAACCTGTTTATACTAAACCGACCAATAAAGGAAAAAACGAATTATTAGCTCAGAAAAATGAAGAAGCCCTAAAAGGTGGTGGAGAAGACCGAATAGAAGCTCAGCATAAAAAAGGAAAATTAACGGCCAGGGAAAGAATTGATCTTTTGATGGACGAAGGTTCATTTGAAGAGATTGGTAAATTTGTAATGCACCGCTGCAAGGATTTCGGACTTGAAAATCAGCATTATCCAGGAGATGGAGTAGTAACAGGCTACGGAACTGTTTCTGGCAGATTGACTTATGTGTTTTCTCAAGACTTCACCGTGTTTGGAGGATCATTATCAGAAACTCACGCTGAAAAAATCGTGAAAATAATGGATATGGCCATGAAAAATGGCGCACCTGTAATTGGATTGAATGATTCTGGAGGAGCCAGAATTCAGGAAGGCGTAGTTTCATTGGGCGGTTATGCCGATATTTTTTATCGAAATGTAAGGGCTTCAGGAGTTGTGCCTCAGATATCAGCTGTTATGGGGCCTTGCGCAGGTGGGGCGGTTTATTCACCCGCCATGACGGATTTTATCATGATGGTGGAAAATACCAGTTATATGTTTGTTACGGGGCCAAATGTGGTAAAAACCGTAACTCAAGAAAATGTCACCTCTGAGGAATTAGGAGGTGCTAGTACCCATAGTACCAAAAGTGGTGTAACGCATTTCTCTTGTGCAAACGAATTGGAATGTATCAATAATATTAAGCGATTATTGAGTTATGTGCCTCAAAACTGCGAAGACCCAGTGCCTTCCATCCCTTATGAATTGAAGGATGATGAAAGTAGGGGAGGATTAAATGATATCATTCCTGACAACCCAAATCAGCCTTATGATATGCGTGAGGTCATAGAGGGGACTGTAGATGATGGTAGCTTCTTTGAAGTCCATAAAAACTATGCGGAAAACATAGTGGTGGGATTTGCTCATCTAGCAGGAAGAAGTATTGGGATTGTTGGAAACCAGCCAGCTTCCTTAGCGGGAGTATTGGACAATGATGCTAGTAAAAAAGCCGCTCGTTTTGTGCGTTTCTGCGATAGTTTTAATATTCCACTATTGGTTTTTGAAGATGTTCCGGGCTTCCTTCCTGGCACTGACCAAGAATGGAATGGAATCATTTCCAATGGAGCCAAATTGCTTTATGCATTTAGTGAGGCAACAGTTCCAAGAGTAACGGTAATTACAAGAAAAGCTTATGGTGGTGCTTATGATGTGATGAATTCTAAACACATTGGTGCTGATATGAATTATGCTTGGCCAACGGCAGAAATTGCAGTGATGGGCGCTAAAGGTGCAGCTGAAATCATATTCCGTAAAGAAATTGCTGCTGCAGACGATAAAGAAGCCAAGTTAGCAGAGAAAGTAGAGGAATATACCGAGAAGTTTGCTAATCCTTACAGAGCCGCGCATAGGGGCTATATCGATGAAGTGATTCTTCCTTCTAACACAAGAAAGAAATTGATTAAAGCATTTTCTATGTTGGAAAATAAGGTGGATAAGCTACCTAAGAAGAAGCACGGAAATATTCCATTGTAATTTGAAGAGCCTCCTTTTGGAGGTTTTTTTATTTCCAAAAATCACTAAGCCTATCAGGTTTTCAATCGAGGCTTAAATGGTTGGTGTGCCACCAACCATGGATTCTTCCCCGGTCGGTGGCACACCAACCGGAAATTATAAGGAATAATTTAAGTAAACCTGACAGCTTTCTATGAAAGGGTTTAATTATGAAATCATCTGACCGAAGCAATTTCCGTGCATATGTCAGGCTTTGAAAAAGTTGGACATTTATATCTTGTAGATTACTAGTTATTAATCCCAATGTCTGACATTTTCAATGTGCCGACATTTCTTAATCCTTACTAGGAAATGAGGGGGTTATTCAAATGAATTACTTAAATGTAACATCGGTTACAGTGTTCTGAACAGCTTTAATGTTATCTTTGTTATAGAATTCAAATTACAAGAATGGAATACATTGATATTTTTATTACTTCATTTAAGGACTATGCCCGCTATGTGGGCAATGAAGTTTTAAACCCTCATTGGGGTAATTATTTGTATTGGTTAATTGGAATATCGCTATTCTTTTTTGCCTTAGAATTAAGCATGCCGTGGAGGAAAGACCAACCAAAAATTAGAAAAGATTTTTGGCTTGATGCCTTTTACATGTTTTTCAATTTCTTCCTGTTCTCCTTAGTAGGCTATTATGCAGTTTCCAATGTGTTTGTCCAGCTTTTTAACGACTTTTTAGGATTATTCGGAATAGAGAATCTAGTAGCAATCGAAATCAATACCTGGCCAGTCTGGGCACAGCTATTGACTTTATTCATTCTTCGTGATTTTATTCATTGGAATGTGCATAGGTTGTTACATACCGTTCCTGCATTATGGGAATTTCATAAAGTACACCATTCTGTTGAACAAATGGGTTTTGCCGCACATTTGCGTTTTCACTGGATGGAAACCATCGTATATCGAACAATAGAATATATTCCTTTAGCCATGATAGGTTTTGGCATTCAAGAGTTTTTGTTGGTTCATTTGTTTGCCTTAGCGATAGGTCATTTTAACCATTCTAATATTAGCGTTCCTTTAGGGCCGTTTAAATATATTTTCAATAATCCTCAGATGCATATTTGGCATCATGCTAAGCATATTCCATCAAAAACAGGTGTGAACTTTGGGATATCATTAAGTATATGGGATTATATATTTGGAACGAATTATATCCCTAAAGATGGAAGAGACGAGCCTTTGGGTTTTGATGACATGGACAAATTCCCATCGAAATTGAAAGATCAATTGATATATGGACTAAAACCAAGAAAGGGGAAAACAAAATAATTTGGTAATTCCTTCATTTTATATTGCGCAATTACGTGCAATTCCGTAACATTGCAATCCGAAAAACAGAGCAGTTCATGCAAATGTTTTTTAGGGCCTATAGCTCAGCTGGTTAGAGCACTTGACTCTCCCGATAGCTATCGGGACAAGGGGTCCGTTGAGCAGAGATTGAAATATTAAAAGCATTGTTAAAGCTTTAAATTTAACAAAAGGGCCTATAGCTCAGCTGGTTAGAGCACTTGACTCATAATCAAGTGGTCCCTGGTTCGAGTCCAGGTGGGCCCACAATAAGTGTTGATATTCAGTAGGTTACGAAAAATGTTGACCAAAATGTTGTACGGATTTAATTTTAGATTCTGTTCAATATTACAAAAATAAAGGGTTACAGATTAATTTCTGTAACTCTTTTTTGTTTTAAAAAGGCAGGTCCTCATCATTATCCTTCCTTTTGGGTATCTCTTTTTTAAATTGGTTTAAATTATTTTGTTCTATCTTTTCATCATTACCCTCAAGGATAGAATATAGCATATCATTAATATCCTCATCGGTACCAATCCAATTTATTTGTGAGTTATGTATTGATGCTTCCACAATATCGTTTAATTGCTTTTTAGTGAAATCATCATAGTTACTGATTTGAATTAGAAGTTTTCTAGTAGATGCAAATGATGGACTATTATAAAGTGACCTAATAAGTTCTTCCTTCTCAATTTCTGATGCAATAGAAATATCTGGATAATGTTCCTTTAAAAAGGATGATAGTGATTTATATGTTTTTAAAGTAATCTTAGGATGTTTTTCACTCCATTCTAGTTTTAAGAAATGATTTATTGCATCTTTATCAACCTCCGAATAATAATCTTTATCTTCTGAAACAAAGTTAAATTCATCAACATCTTTAACAAAAGATACCAATGATTCCCAATTTAAAGCATCTCCATACGAACCTTTTTTCCCTGGCGGATTACCCAAATCGAAACGATTTTTTGCTTTATTTAATAAATTATCGGTAATCGGTATTTCTGTAGCAGCTGAAAATAAATTTTTAATTATTTTATCAGCATTGAGTTCCTGTTCTTTGATTGCTTCCCCAAGCCTTTTAATAATTTGTTGTTTATTTTTCTCGAACTTCTTTATAGAGTCTTTCATTTCTTTAAATTCAGTATCGAAATCTTTAACTATCTGTGGAAACAAGTTATTCAGTTTATTCTCATTAAATCTTTTTAAGCTATCAGCTATCTTTACATCTCTATTCCGTGTAAATTCATCTTTTGTCTGCACAGGTAAATACAATTCTAAGTCATCACCTCTTACTAAATGAAGTAATTTTTTCAATTCTTCTATATCATCATTTGAAAGATGGTAAAATGATAAATAGATATTGGTATCTAGGTACAAACTTCTCATCTTATAATTTTCTATTAATCTTCATAGTCGATATTCTATACATTCTTTTTTGCTATCTGAATTTTTTCCCATTAAACCCCGTAATTCCGCTACTTTAATCTATCAATAAAAGGTTCTAGAGCATTTTCAAATTCTCTCAGATTGCTTATGAGGAAGTCACTCATCTCTAGCCAATCATAATCATTAAAAATACTGACTCCCTGCTTTTCGATTTTTATCCTGCTCATTTTATTTTCAGGTAGCTCCTCCCACTCTAATTCTTTACCGAATTGATTTTCTATTTGGCTCTTGTTCTGGTGTAGCTTGTGAAAATATTTTTTATTTTTCTCTTTGCTTGCGGTACTGATGGTCAGCTCAATCCTAACAAATTTCTTACTAATGACCATCGTGTAAGCTAATCCTGCCGTTCCCGCTCCTGTAGAAAGCCAATGATCTTTAGAGGGTGTTACCTTATCAAAAAGTGCCGTATTAGTCAACTTAGGTAATATCTGAGTCCAGAACTTCTTTCTTACCCCATGGGCGTTTGGCCTCCTCCCTTCAATTTCTTCACTTGATTGGAACTTTATGATCAGTTCATCTTCCAAGTCAAATAGAGGCAATAATTTTTTCAAGATGGTGAATTTGGTATTGCTGTCAATATTTGCTTCGATGAACCATCCGTTAACCACTTCTTGTGGAGTCCTGAATTCGGTTTCTTGTTTAGATATCTTCAGGATATCCTGGTTATTGAGAAGAGATTGAGGATTTTTGTTGTAGAGCTGTGCGATTACGTAGAAATACATTCTTGCGATCGCAATTTCTTCAATCTTATTACTCTCAAAAATAAAGTAATCTAACTTTTTAAAGGTTGGGCTATCGGAATCGTAGATATTAATTTCCTCGCCTTCATCTGCCTCTACAATTTCGATGTCCGGGAACTCCCATATTTTTAAAAATCTTTGATAAATTATAGTGAACCTTTCCTCGTACTTATCGATGTCCCAGTGGTCAATTGTTTGTAGATATTTATTTAGCCAGAGTCTGCTATGTATATAGCCTTGCTCACCATCTTCGATGTTCATCTCTTTCTTCTCTTGAAACAACTTATTACCCAAAGCTCCATTATTCCCTGAGAGAGTAAGATTACCTATAGTATTCAAATACTTTTCTTTGAACTGGAAAAATTCATCTGGAGAGATTTCATCGTTCCATTCCTCTTTTGGATTTTGAGGGAAAATATGCTCAATGGTGATATCCTCATTTGAGGTATCTACATATTCTTTATTGTTGTAATTCTCCAGCATCTCAAATAGATACTGTCTATTCTTTGCTTGAATATTATATAAATCTCTATCCTTTAAAGAAGATTTAATATCTTCATTAGTAGGGAATTTTGCACTTCCTTTCTTTTTAATTAAGGCTTCAGCTACTGAATCGTAGTACTCCTCCGTATCTACTTCTGAATACAATGTCATAAAAATTTTGTTAAGGGCATTGGTAGGGAGCCCCACAATAAATCTTCTCCAAACGTAGCTTTGAACAAGCTGCAGCAGTTTTATTAATTCATCATTGGTGATCAGCCCATTTTCAGCATCTTCAAAGACTTGTAGTAGGAATGGATAAGCAACGTTGAT
This sequence comes from Bacteroidota bacterium, assembly GCA_051747245.1. Lineage (GTDB taxonomy): Bacteria > Bacteroidota > Bacteroidia > Cytophagales > Cyclobacteriaceae > Marivirga. The sequence continues at coordinate 87,575 of JBNJFX010000013.1, read as the reverse complement.
TTCTAATCGATGAACGTAGGTCAACTCCTTCTGGACTTTGGGATCAGTTACAGTGGACGGATTTAAAAACTTTTTATAGTGAACGGATAAAGACTTTATATTTTCTAAATCTTGTTTATACTCTTCATCCTTAATGCCGCCATATTGTAATTTAAACTCTTGGTAGACTTTACTTTTGTTTGGAATCTTCTTATTCTTCAGCGTCAAGTAGTCTCTGATATACTCTGATACTTTCGATTTCTGCAGTTTAATATCTCTTGCATTGGCTTCAATCGGATTCCAAATTGATTTGAAAACTTTCTTCTGTTCTTTTGGAGGTAAATCCATAAGAATAAAGTTTCTGATCAAATCAGATTGAGATAAGTCCAGACCGGTAGAATTAAGACTTTCAAATATTCTTTGTGGATCATCTTTATCTCTCTCTAAAGAAATTTCAACAAATATAAGTCGGTTCAATCCTTTTGATATAATATCAAAATTCTCTTCATTGATAATCCTTCGGAAATAATTATAGTTTTCAACCACATTAGAAAAGACATCTTCATCCGGTTTATTGCCAAGTAGGATGGCATTGAAAGCCTCAGAATTGCTATCCGTTTGTTTTAATTTCAATTTACTGGACTCATCTTGAACGTATTGATTAGTAAGGAACATATTATAAAGCCTATCAGCATCTTGCTCCTTACCCTGACCTAAAGCAAATCTGTAAAGGGCAACATACAGGATATTAATAGTCGTTAATCTTTGTTGCCCGTCAATAATTACTAGTTCCTTTACCTCGCTTGTGCTGTATGTGCCTTCGTGGATGAAAACTATGCTCCCTATAAAATGAGTACCTCGACTTTCCTTTTCTATAGAAATCACATCATCCAGAAGATTTTGACACTCTGCATTAGTCCAATCGTAGTTCCGCTGGTAGACCGGGATTACGAATTGTACATTAGGTGCCTGTAAAAAATTGGTGATTTGTAGTTCGTTTGCTTTCATGAATCCATATTATTCTCTAAAATTTCTTTAGCATCTTTTATTATTTGGTCTTTGACTTTATAATCAAAGCATTCGGTATGACCACTAAATTTTTTGGTTGGGGTATATCTACTTGACCTAAAGGTATCTTTTAATATTTCCTCTTCTCTCAGTCCACCCTTTACTCTTCTGGAATAAATTATTTTATAATCATAATTGATCAGACCTTTTATTACTCTAGAGGATATATCATCTACTGTTAAACCTATCTTTAGAAATTTTTCATCTTTTGAGTACATCTCGACTATGTAGAAAAATTTTGGTCTATCTATTGCCCAAGAATTCTTATTTGAAAATCCACTTTTTCCCGAGGTATCACAATCAGGGCATCCTCTTTTATCGGCATAATGAGCTCTTGGTCTAAGTTCAAACTCGCCATGCTGACTACAAATAATAATCACCCTTTTTTGTACGTTCCTAAAATCTACTTTAGAATAATCATATTTGTTACCATGAACTTCCTTTGCTCTCTTAAAAAAATCTTCCTTGGTGAATCTCATAATTGTTAGCTTTATTAACAATGAGGAAATTTTCTCGTAAATCTGATTTCAGAGAAAATTACCTCTACGCAGTTTTAATTTTTGCTTCATTTAATCCATACAATTCTTATCCTATTCAGTTTTTCAAGTAGCTTGTATTGCTTTTGGTCACTTTATATTTCAACTGTCAAGTTACTTTTTTCTTTCAGATTTTCACGCCTTCCAATGAATTATTGAGCCCATCCTGTTTTTGACATCCCTGTTGATCCGAACCGTAACGACCCTGTTTTGTAACTCAAACTAATTTAAATGTAATTATTTAGACAAAGGCAGATTATTTCAAAGGTTGCAAATCCCTTGAAGAAGCTAGGAAGACTTATTACCGATTAGCAATGAAATTCCATCCTTAAAAAGGAGGTAAAGAGAGGAGCTGTCTAAGGGGCTCGCTAATCAATTCCATTCCTTTAGCCCAAGTGAGTAAATATGAGAACGAAATTAATGATTGGAGCTCCCAGACCTATTCGGGAATTATCATTGCTTTAATGGAGATTCCAGATATTACGATTGAGATATGCGGATCTTGGGTATGGATATCGGGTGATACACCAATCTAATTTTCGGAATTCAAGCGGTCATAAACATCTTGATTATAGAAAGTCATGCTTAAGATTTCAGGCTCAGAAATAACCACCGAAACCAAATCGGTATCTTCATTTTCATCACTGTAAATATTTAGATTATAATCCTTTTCTAAATTCACATCCATTTTTTCATTTCTGTAGCCACTATAAAATAGAATTAATCTAACAAAGGAGGAATCAGGATGTGGTTCATGTAATTCTGAGACAAGTCCAACGTACACTTTTCCATTTTTTAAGGTCATCATAACAATCTCTTCTAAAAAATAGCTTCTAAGAAAATCAATTTGTAGGGAATTACCAGTTTTACGAATAACCTCAGCCAAATACCAATTCTCATTATCATTCTTAACCCAATTAAAGAATTTTGTAGATAAGAAAGCTATTAGAAATGAAAGGAGAGCAGGAAAGAAGAATTGAACACTTATGCCACTGAATAAAACAAAATGCTCAACTTCAAAAGGGAAAAAGCTTTTAAGTAAAAACCATATTAAGTACCCACTTGAGAAAAAAATGAATCCTACGAGAAGGGAGTCGAAAATGAGTCTTTGTCGTTCTATACGCCTGTAAAAATACTTCCACTTTATACACCTGGACAGAAAAAATATCCTCCTAAAAGGGGTAGTAGAAGTAAGCTCCAACTCATCTCTTTTTAAGCTTACTAACAGGCTTTAGTCGGTTAACTATTTGCTTAAATCTAGCTGATTTAATGATATCTTTTTGATCAATAGTAAATGTTCCAGATTTAGTAATCTTATACTTTTTTTGATTTACTATTTCCTTTTTGATTTGTACTGCCATTTTATAAAGTTAAGAAACCTCAAAAATATTTAACATCAAATTAGATAAAAAGATTATAAATAGCCAACAATTTTTCTTGATCTATTACTATCTAATGTCGTCTATTAACGCTCATTTTCAAATATTATTCAAACAGCAGAAAAATATTCGAAAACTATAACCTCCTCATTTATAATTAATTACTATATTGTATAAACAATACAAACCAACTAAAAAGGAGGTACATCATGGGAATTAAACCAGGGCCAAAAAGAACTGCTGAATCAACGGGGAAACCAGACAAACTCCAAAGAGATAATAAAGAAACCCCGGGAACACACCTTCTTTAAAGCCGCACAAACATAAAAAAGGAGATTAATGAATTTTCTTCAGCAATACACCAGAGTAAAATAGTATTTTTATGCATTATTTATCACTTTTCAATACTTTTTGCATAAAACAACTAAAGCTAACATACTTTCCAGAAACTGATAAAGTGATTAAAACCACTTATACTTTTAAAAATATTAGAAAAGAGTGCAAAAAATAGTGGGTATCACTAAAAAATTATTTATTTGTCTAGGAGCAAGGCATATTTCAAAGAATAAGTATGTCGAATAACAGTAAAAAAATGAATAGATTACCAACAATAGATAATTCATTCGAGAGCTATCAAAGCTTAATTTATCTATATGAGATGCATAGGAATGACCTATTCGGTGATATACATCTAGAGATAAGAAGTTTTTTCGCTGCCAATATGAGTGCTGCATTAGGAGCTATCTTAGATAAATTCACTGAAAATCTAAACGATATTCATTTTGATTATATTCAACCCTCCACAGAAAAAATCCTGCTAAAAAACGATTTTTTAACCTATTATGGTAAAAATAGAGCCATAGATACCTATAACACCACTATCAAATTTCAAAAGTTACAACCGAACGATGGTAAATACTTTAAGAATTATGTGATTGAGGAATTGATTGAAGGTCATACCACTGACCTTCCTAAAATGTCCAATGGGGCAAAAGAAAAAATAGTGGAGGCTATATACGAAATCTTTGTAAATGCTCAAATGCACAGTGAATCAAAATTCATCTATACCTGTGGTCAATTTTTTCCAAATAAAAACAAGATCGAATTCACAATCGTTGATACAGGTATAGGTTTTAAACAGAAAGTAAATACCAGGTTTGGAAGTAACCTTTCTTCAGTACAAGCACTCAAGTGGGCAGTACAAGATAAAAAAACTACAAAGGAAGAAGTTTCTGGAGGTATTGGTTTAGCTGTATTGAAGGAGTTTGTTGGGCTTAACAATGGCAAAATGCAAATTGTTAGCTATGATGGTTTTTACCAATATGAGGGTGATAATGAAATCTTAGAAACTTTTAAGGGTGATTTCCCGGGAACAATTGTAAATTTGCAATTCAAGACAGACGATATCAAGAATTATTCGCTTACAAGCGAAATAAATGAAGATGATATTTTTTAAGACATGGAAAATATAACAATCAAAATAGTAAATACTATAGGCGATGTTTATGGAGTAGAGGCTGAGGATGGTCAAAAAGTCTTTAAACTTATAACCAAAGCCTTTTCTGAAAAGAAGAAAGTGACCCTTTCATTTCAAAATATTGAAATGTTGACAACTGCTTTTTTAAATACTGCAGTGGGTCAATTGTATAAGGACCATGAAGAAAGCTACATAAAGGAAAATCTTAAGGTGACTGATATATCTGCTTCAGGAAAGGTAGCATTAAAAAGAGTTGTTGATACCGCAAAGCTTTACTACAAAGATCCAGACGCACTCAAAAGAAGTATTGATGAAATAACGGAGGATTAAGAATATGCCAACCAAATACAGACTTCAAGATTTCCCCAATTTAGCTGGTAAAGATATATTCTTTGACGCTAACATTTTAATTTATCTTTATTGGCCTACAGGTGATCGCACATATGAGGATAATTATGCCACCACTTTTTCGAACTTATTTAAACAAGGCAATAATTTATATATTGATTTTTTAGTAATCTCAGAAATAGTAAATACCGTGATAAGAATTGAACATCAACGAGTAAACCCTTCCATGAGATTCAAAGCTTTTCGCAACAGTCAAGAGGGGAAAGAAGCCTTAAATGATATATACCTGATTATTAAAGACGAAATTCTACATAGATTTAACATCATCGAAAGTTCGTACAATAATCAAAAAATAGAAAGCTTTCTAACTGTAGATGAATTAGATTTTGTTGATAAAGCATTAGTATCAATCTGTTTAGAAAATAACTTGGTATTACTAACTCATGACAGAGATTTCAAGAACAGTGGCTTAGACATCCTTACAGGAAATCCTCGCATCTTGAATTAAAAAAACTACAGTCTTTCGAGAACCTGCTTTTCGGTAGACTCAAGATGGCCCAAGCTTTCCAGCTTGTGCCTAATCATATCACAAACCTACAAATCTCCCAAGTTGGTACAATATCAGAACAAAACCACATCACCATCTCCGTCTCCTTCCCTTTTGGGGAAGGACTAAGGCTGGGGCTAATATCACGTTTAATTTAAATGAGCTTTAAACGAAATTAAATCAAGTCCTTGAATACCAAACTCTTAATGACAATAATATTAAACGAGATTACTATTCTTTTTGATAGAAACTTTGAGGAACCGGGTAAGTAAAATTTCAGTATAGTGAATGGTTAAAAAGGAATAAATTAAAACAAATCGAGAAACAAAACTACTAATCCATTGACAATCAGCACTTATTTGTTTTTCACTCATTGTTAAAAATTTATATTCTGTGAAATAAATCTTTCCCAAGATAGCTCGAGCTTCCCATCTCATGTCTAATCATTTCACAAAATTATCAATCTTCCTAGGTATGAGAACTCCAGAACAAATCCACATCAACATCTCCTCCTTCGAGGAAAGGCTAAGTAATGCGCTTTATATGACTGAACCCAATTCATTTATTATATTTAACATACACGAACAATTCTTCCTATTTACCTTTAAATTATATTAAAATTTATTAAGTTTATCATATTAAGATGCTTGAGTTATATTCTGAAAATCTGCTATGCTTTCTACTTGCTAGGTAAAAGCAATCAAAAAAAAATACACAATAATGACAAACGACATTATTAAATCCATAAGTAAAACATTAAAACCTGTTAAAGATTTAAATCAATTGCCTGACCAGCAAGGCATTTATGCTTTCTATCTTGACGAGACATCTGAATTAGGGAAATTCGGAAAACCTGGACAGTTAATTTATGTAGGACTATCAGAAAAAAATATAAATAGCAGAGATACAAAATCTCATCTTCAAACTGGACAAACGGGCTGGTCGACACTTAGACGTTCGATTGGAGCCATATTGAAAACAAAATTGAATTTAGAAGCCAAAAAGCGAGACATTAACCCTAAAAGACTTCGTGCTGACAAATACAAATTCGATGAAATAGGCGAAGATAAACTTACGAAATGGATGATTGAAAATCTTAAAATGGGTTATTGGTCAACTTCAAATAATTTGACTAAAGAAAAATTAAGGGATGAGGAAGAAAAGGTTATTCTTAAGCTTAAACCAACATTAGACCTCGACAAACGCACTAAGAAATTTAATCCTTTAGCACCAGAACTTGATGCTCTCAGAGCGGTTTGCAGAAAAGAAGTTAAAGACACGAATCAAGATATATGAAAGCAGCATTTCACTACGCAGTTAAAGTAAAACTCATTCGATATGAAACAAAAGATGATATTGGTTTCATTGACTATGAAAAATCTTTTGATAACGAAAAGCCAATTAAAGCCAGGCAACAAGCATTTGAGGAATACACTGAATGGATTAAAGATTTGTATAATGGTATTGGTAAAGCTGGTCAGTACACTACAGACAGACAAGCAAGGATAGACTTACAAAAATTTACTACCCCGTCACAAGAACATCATATTCAAATTGATAATACTGATTTTAATTTTAGCCGTTCAGTAGGTTATGGAATTGGAGTTTATTTAATTATTGACCAACCTTATTACCCAGCCTATTTAAGTAAGGACATGTATGATAAGCCAGGAGATGAACATTTACTTCATGGTATTGGAACCACTGAAAAATACAATGAACCATTAGAAATTAGCGATGCATTAAATAATGAAATTCTTTACTATAAACATTACCAATATGATAAGGGTGGGTTTGAAAGAAAAACTAATTTCTTTGATTGGAATTTAGGTGAAACTGAAGAAATTTCCTTTTTGGAAACATCTTTCGATTGGTCAGGCTTAGATGAAAACCCAGATAGTAATCCAGTAGAAGACACTACAGAGGCAGTAGTTAATCGTAACCAGTCTATTAAAGATATAATTTCAGCTGGAGAAGGCAATCAAGTAGAATTTAAACCTGCGCTATTATACAACTTCAAAACAAGTTTAGCGGGTATTGGCATAAAAGCAAAAATAGCCACAGCCATTTGTGCCTTCCTAAATGCTAACGGAGGGTTTCTTTTCATCGGATTAAATGATGATGGACAACCGCAAGGACTAACTCATGACTTCAGTTTAGCAAATGGTAAGAAACCAAAGGATTTTTTCCAAAATGAATTTGACCAAATGATTGAACACTTCCTTTCATTTTCTGTTAAGGCAAACATTTCCGGTCAATTTCATAAACTAGAGGATAAGGATGTTTTTGTAGTAACTGTTGAACCCAGTAAAAATCGAGCGATTTTTGTAAATGGTCGAGAAGGTAAAGAATTTTGGGTTCGAGGCAATGCCGGTAACAGACAACTAACCGACCTGGAAGAATTAGCTAATTACTGCATTGACAGATGGGGGAATTAGAATTCATTGACATAATTTTAAACACATAGTTTTAAGATTAATGCTTAATTTGAACAACATTATTAAAGTGCTTATTCTAAAATAAACTATACCTACAAAAAATGAAGTGGGATGAAATACCTGAAATCGACCTCTATTCTGACGGTGGTGCTGAACCTAACCCTGGAAAAGGTGGATTTGGTGTAATACTATCATATAAAGGAAATAAGAAAGAATTTAGTCAAGGTTTTCAATTAACCACCAATAATCGAATGGAATTAATGGGAGTAATTCATGGTCTTGAAAAATTAAAGACAAAATCGATTGTGAATGTATTCACTGATTCCCGTTATGTTATCGATGGAATAACTAAAGGATGGGCAGAAATGATAATTCTAAAGAGACTGAGCCGACACTTATTGAGTAAGTTTAATACTTGAAATGGATTTGTTTAGCTAAAATTGAAGATTAGATTATGAATTATACATATATCTGGTTGTAAGCTTTCATATATAGAACGCTATGGGCCACTAAACACAACAAGTAGTTAAATGGATAAGTCAAAGTTAAATTTATATTTTCATTCGCTTTATCCTATAGAAAAAAGGTCGTAAAAAATATTACTAATACATTTGAATATTTTGAATTAAGCAATCATAATGGTTGCTCAATATTTTAAAAATAAGAAAATTCAAATAACCAAAATTTGGAAGCACGCATGCTGGTTTTATGTAAGATTAATTCAATACCGGGTATTTCAATTCTTAATAGTGAAATCCAAAGTCCAAAAGGAAGATGGAAAGGACTAAACGGGAGACACTAAACCCATGTTGGTCTGTAATAAATCTACTTTAATCGAATAGCTCTGTAGTATATAAACTAGCTGACAGGTTGTATGGTTAAACATAAGTAAGAAAGGTGTTACGGTTTCATCAAACCGATTTTAATTACACCATCTCATCATCCATCATTTTTTATATACTTTAAAATGATGAGCTATGAAAATTTTATTGGTAGAAGACAATGAGGTTGATATTGTATTAACAAAATTTTATTTGGAGGAAACTTATCCTGATTTAAGACTGGAAGTTGTAATTAATGGGGCTGATGCCATAGACTTTATATTACAACAGCATGAATTTTCACATTGCGAGGAGCCTGACTTGATAATTTTAGATTTATGTTTGCCCAAAATTGATGGCTTGGAGATATTGCAAATTGTTAAAAACACCCAGAGTAAAAGTCATATTCCCATTATCATCTTCACCGCTTCTATTTTAGAATTAGATAAAAATTTTGCATTCCAAAATGGAGCCCTGGCTTTCATGGAAAAACCATTTAACATCAAAGAGTTAAATGAAATCATTAGTGCTAACGGTCTTTTTTAAAAGATTGAACATATTTATAGTAGTAGTGATGGGGGATTTAGCTACATTGCCCATCTTGAAAATTTTTAAAGGAAAATTTATAAGCTTCCTGCCAATTACCTTTAATTCATATTATGCTCTAAAGCTCAAAAGGCAAAAAAATGCAAACGCTTCATCTATTTTAGAATTGCATTGAATTATAAAATGAGCACATTTTATATATTCCAACTAATAAGAATTAAAAATTGTCTTTACTGAAAACAGAAAATGATATGAGGCCATTAATTATAATTATTTTAGTTGCTTTTCTTTTTGCTTGTAAAGAGGATGAGCTACATATTCAAGATGATAAAAATATCAGTACCATCAATGGAACTTGGAAAGTGATTACCTATACGGAACTTGATACTGAAAAAGTAATCACGAAAGACAGTAGTAATTCATGGGGTTATGATGTGGTGATCACTTTTAACGATAAAGTTGAACCATCAGAAGTTTCAGGAAGAGTTACTACCAATAGTGTAAATGGGGAATTTATTTATTTGGATAATCGGTCTATTAGATTACCTGTCCTTGGAACCACTTATGCGAATCAACCTGAGTGGGGGAACAAATTTACTGCCCTAGTGCTAGAAAATGATTTAAGGTTCGAAGTCAATAAAACTCAGCTTAGAATTTATAACGATCAGAAAAAGCTTAGTGCATTACTTGAAAAGGAATGATAGAATGTAAACTTCCATTGAGGCAGCTCTTGCTTTATTCTCCTTTGATTCCTAAAGCTTACTTGGATATTTGTTTTTAGCATCTTATGTCCACATAATTCACCTTTGAGAAATATGTAAAAGCATAAAAAAACAATGAAACTGATTGTATATCAAGCTGAAATCCCTAAAATCATCATAGATTAGAAAATTCATGAATTAATCCAGATGAAAATAGTCAGGAAAATATTTAAGTACATATTATATTTATTGCTTATCCCTATTACCTACATGGTAGTTTCCTTGATTTTAAGCTCCATCACAATTGACAGAAATGAGACCGCAGAAACCCCTGATAAAACCATTTATTTAGCTTCAAATGGTGTTCATTTAGATGTTGTCATTCCCAAAGAAAATTTAGATTCATTATTACTTTCGGATTTAAACTATAAGCCAAATGAAAAATTTTTAGCATTCGGATGGGGAGATGAAGAATTCTATCTGAACACCCCAACTTGGGGCGATTTGACCATGGAAACCGCATTTAAGGCAGTGTTTTTAAAAGGCACTTCTTTAATCCACATCACCCGTTATCACAATATACAAAAGCACTGGATCAAAATTAAAATAACTGAATCTGAGCTCAGAAAATTAAACGCTTATTTGTATGAAACTTTCACTTTAAAGAAAAATGGAGAGAAAATTTTGCTCAAAAACCAAGGATATACTTCCCAAGACGATTTTTATAAAGCAAAGGGGAGTTTTTCATTTTACAAAACCTGCAATTCTTGGGTGAATACGGGATTTAAAAAAAGTGGATTGAAATCTTGCTTATGGACACCTTTCGATTTCGGATTAATGAATAAGTATAGGGGAAGGAAATTAGAGATGCGCTTATAGACAAACCATAATTTCAGTCATTTCCATTTAATTTTTAAATGTTGCATAGTTTTGAGTTTTAAATCTCGACAAAAAATCTGTTTTAGTCTTAAATAAACCTGCTTTAATCGAATATGGTTTAATTATGAAAACCATGTGCCTTAATTTTGAGTAGAAATTAAAGGTGTACAGGGCTCATCAACCTAAAACTAAGTACACTTCCTCATCATCCATCATTTTAATTTACACTGTTAAAATGATAAGCTATGAAGATATTATTGGTAGAAGACAATGAGATAGATGTTGTGCTTACTAAATCCTATTTGCGAGATATTTATGCTGATTTAACATTAGATGTTGTCAATAATGGTGCGGATGCGATAGATTTCTTGCTACAACAAAATGAATATTCACATTGCGAAGAGCCTGATTTGGTGCTTTTAGATTTGAATTTACCCAAAATAGATGGTTTAGAGGTTTTGCAGGTCGTAAAGAATACGCAAGGCAAAAAGCATATTCCTATTATCATTTTAACGACCTCGGTTTTAACTACAGATAAAAATTTTGCGCTTCAAAACGGAGCTATGGCTTATTGGGAAAAACCATTAGATATAGAGTTGTTAAAAAAAATCATCATCAATAATAGTATTTTAATCGAGGATTGATTTTGTTGCCTGCTGTTAGAAACTCAAATAGAATGAAAGCAGCAACATTGGCAGATATCAAAAGGGAATTAAAGCATAAATCAGAAGAAGAGCTCTTATCCTATTGCTTAAGCTTAGCAAGATTTAAAAAGGAGAATAAAGAACTTCTGACTTATTTGCTGTTTGAGGCTTCTGATGAGGAGGGATTTATTCAATCAGTTAAAAATGAAATTGATTTACAATTCTCTGAAATCAATAATCAGAATTACTATTGGATGAAGAAGACTATCCGAAAAGTTTTGAGGGGTACTCGAAAATATATTCGCTATTCAAAAAAGAAAACGACCGAAGTGGAACTGCTGACATATTTTTGTCATAAAATGCTTTTGTTGAAACCTTCCATAAAAGAAAACACTGTTTTAAACAATTTATACGATCGTTTAATCATATCTATACGCAAAACTATAGCTAAAATGGAGGAAGATTTACAGTATGACTATAATCTCCAGCTTGAGAAATTGATAAATGGATAGAATTGAGAACTTTCCGGCCTAAAATCTTTAATTTTTGGTAATTTTTTATAATTTTAATAAGTAATTGAAGTATACTTAGAAAAACCTCCTGCTAGTTTTAATTTTGGAAGCAAATAATGAATCATGTTAGCAGAAAAAAGCTAAGAAATAATGGATTCAGAAGGTGAAAAAAATAAAATTCTACAAAGGTTCAGTTGGGAACCTGAACTATTAATTTCTGGTGGACTTTTATTCACGCTGCTTCAGGCACCAGATATATTTCTTAGAATAAATGAATTCATCACTCCTAATCATATCGTAGGGGCACATGTTGCACTTGCATTATTAGCATTTTCTATAGCCGGATTAACGGTAGGATTTATCACTCATTTGGTGTTAAAAGGATTCTGGATTGCTTGGAATGCAGCTAAGTACGCACTCCCAGGAAATATTGATTATAATAAATTAAGATTTTCAAATTTCTTTACTGATAAACTAAAAAAACTCCCAACAATAGATCGTCAATTAGAATTGTTAAATAAATCTGCCGGGCTGATCTTTTCTCTTTCATTTTGGTTTCTATTAGTCAATATTGGACTTTTTTTCTTCCTCTCAATAGTTATTTTGCCATTGGCAATTCTGAATCTTCCTCCCATTTTCTTACTTGTAATTGTCATTCCTTTTTTGATCATGCTTTTGGATTTTCTTTCTTTTGGATTATTGAAGAAGAATCAAATCATAAGTAAAATTTATTATCCTTTATACAGGCTCTTTTCATTTTTATCATTGTCATTTCTTTACAGAAGCTATTATTATACTTTTATCAGTCATATCCGAAAGTGGAAAATATTTACTTTTGCGATATTTTTCATAGTCATATCATTGCTGTTTAGTTATAGGAATATTTCTAAAGCATTATCTCTAAATATGCCATATCTCCATAACCATTCATTTTATTCAGAAGAATTACCTCACAAGCACTATCATAATTACCTTGATCAGATACCAGAAAATGACAGGGTCAGAAATGCGGCCATTCAATCTTATTTCATCCACGAAAATCAATTGAAGCTTTTTGTAAAATATAGGAATGTAATAGATGGGGAATTAGCCGGTATTTCTAAAGAACAAGATTCCAGTTGTTTTGACTTTGACGAAATAATTTCAAACTATTTTGAATTAGAGATCGATGGTCAAAAGGTAGTGTCAACAAAATGGCGTTTTTATAATATCCCTCAATCCAGCTTTTTGACATTAGTAAGCATAATACCAGTTGATCAACTTAAGGAGGGAGAACACATATTAAAAGGAATAAAAAACGACAAATTGTATTTTGAAATACCCTTTTGGAAAGAGTAGGAATCTTAATTTTACAGCAGTGACAGTGTCAACACTTGTATTGAGCCATTTTGTAGGTCACCTTAATTAAAATAACCTTTCGGATTTATAAGATTCCTAGCAAACTTATCAATCAGATTGATCAATCAGATTTTTTTATCAAATACTAAACCATTTGATTCAGGAAAGACGTATTGGAATAAGACAAACGCCAAGTGATATCAATGAATTTGTCTTAGTTCTCATGATAATTAGCAGGATTATACTCATACAATTCATTATTTTAAAACCGTTTAAAACATCATTTTCACTTCCAATCTTTGTTGGTTAGGACAGAAAAGTCCTTTAAATAACTTAAGATTTCTTAAATTTGGGTTGTTGACCCTTAATAAAAAAGTGCTTTTGTGGTCATTTGAAAATTGCTAATTTGGATTTTCATAGGATATTATCTTGCATAATACCTTATAACTAATATTAAATAAAACTATCAAAAACCTTAAAATGAAGAAGATAATCTTTTACCTATTGTTCTCGAGTTTATTATTTATTACAAGTTGCGCAACATTACTAACAGGCAGGAAACAAAAAGTATCAATTGATTCAAATCCTCAGGGTGCTGAAGTGATAATTGATGGTCAAAAACTTGGCGTTACGCCTGCAAAAGTAAAAGTGGACAGAGAATTGGATGCCTTACTTAATGGAGGAAAAAGTATTCAGTTGAATCTGAATGGGTATAGAAATTTGGGTTATGAACTAGATACCAAATTTAACCTGGTATCAATAATTAATCATTTTAACCCATTGTTTTGGGGGATAGATATTGTGTCAGGAGCGGTTACAAAATACGATAACCATTATATTTTTGAATTGATGCCTTTAGAAGACAATGCCTCGGCATCAATGAAAAAGGGAAGGGAAGATAAGTATGATAAATTGATCAAGTTAAAAAAGTTACTTGATGATGGAATCATTACAGAGGAGGAATATGAAGAAGAAAAAGCTAAAATATTAGAGGATTAATTTAGTCGTGAATCAATAATTGGCTAAGAAAATTGCACTTAGGTTTAGTCAATATATAGTCTTTTTAATGCAAGTACGGAAATACAAGAGTCCTGAAGAAACTCTGTAGAAACCTCATTTATCAACGTTCATATTATCAAAGCATATAACCGATCATCATATATTACCTAGGTGATTAGCTAAATTGAAATTCAATTCTTTTTTTTGCGACAAACATCAACATGCGTAAATTAATTTTTACTTTTTTATTTTTGGTCACGCATTTCAGTGGCTTTGCTTTCCAGCAAAATACATACAAGGTTTCTGGCCAAATTACGGAGGCCAATACTAAGGAACCTATAGTTGGAGCTTCTGTGTCTTGGAACAATGGAGGGGACGGAGTGATTGCGGATGTCAACGGTCGATTTTCTTTCAATATTAAAAAAGGCAATCATACCATAATCATATCAGCTGTTGGTAAAAAGACCATTGAAAAAAGGATTAAGGTATCCAAAGATATGGATCTTAAAATTCAAATGGAGGAAGATGTACAGCAGTTATCTGAAATAACTGTCAGGTCAAATGGGGATGTTTCCAACCTGAAATCAGCATCAATGGGAATTGAGAGATTATCCATTAAATCCATCAAAGAGATTCCACCTATGATGGGAGAGGTAGATGTGATCAAAAGCGTTGTCACATTGCCTGGTATAAGCTCAATAGGTGAAGGATCAGGAGGGATTAATGTTCGCGGAGGCTCTATTGGTCAAAATTTAGTGTTATTAGATGGAGCTCCCATATTCTTTACTTCTCATTTATTTGGTTTCTTTTCTGTTTTTAATCAAGATGTTGTGGAGGATGTAACACTTTATAAAGGAAGTATTCCTGCTCGCTATGGCGGAAGAATTTCCTCCGTACTTTCAGTTGAATCACAAGATCCTATAAAAGATTCTCTAATAGTAAACGGAGGGATCGGGCTGGTCTCCACCAGACTTACAGTCCAAACGCCAATTATTAAAGATAAATTGGGAATAATGGTATCAGGACGGAGCACTTATTCTGATTGGTTGTTAAAATCTGCCAATAATCCTCAGCTAGAGAATAGCAGTGCATCTTTCTATGATCTTAACACAAAAATTAGCTGGAGGACAGGGGATAAAGGAAAATTAAGTTTTTCTGCATATCATGGTGCTGATGAATTTGCTTTTACTCCAGACACCACTTATCGCTACGGTAATATTTCATCTACCCTTAAATATCAATATGAACTTAATGATATTTTCAATATCAATAGTTTGGTTACTTATTCCAATAATTTTTCCAATGTATTAGGCAGTTTTAGTAACCGGCAATTTTCCTTAGATATTGGAAGTGAAAATCGAGCAGCCAAAGTATTTATGGGGGCTGATTTACCTCGTCATTATCTGGAATGGGGGGCAGAGTTAAACCAATATAAATTAACCCCAGGTCATATTAAGCCAACTAATGAAGCATCCATTATTAATGAAAAGGAACTAGAATTGGATTATGGAAGAGAATGGGGCTTTTTTATAGAAGACAATTATAATATTGAGAAATTCAAGTTTATACTGGGTATGAGATATAGTTTGTTTGATAAAATTGGTCCCTACACCACATATACTTATGACGAAGGGAGGACAAAGTCACCTCAAAGCATTCAAGAGACAAAAATATATGATAAGAATGAGAAAATTATTTCTTATGGTGGTTTAGAGCCCAGGTTCTCTATGAATTATCAAATAAATGACTTGCAATCCTTAAAATTAGGGTATCAAAGAACAAGGCAATATATGCATTTGATTGCCAATAATGCTGCGGTTGTCCCTACGGATATCTATAAATTGAGTAATCAGCACGTAAAACCTCAAATTGGTGATCAACTCTCATTGGGTTATTTTAGAAATTTTGGTGATGATCTTTTTGAAACATCCACTGAGGTTTATTATAAAAGTATTCAGAACTCTATTGATTATAAAGAAGGGGCTGATTTACTTTTAAATGAATTTTTGGAAACGGAATTAGTGAATGGAACGGGCTTTTCCTATGGTGCGGAAATTTCAATTAATAAAACTGCAGGAGATTTAACTGGAAGGTTGAGCTATACCTACTCCCGCTCTTTTTTTCAGGCTAATGGAAGTTTTCAGGAAGAAAACATAAATAATGGAGATCCTTATCCGGCATATTTTGATAAGCCGCATGACTTAACCTCTATATTGTCTTATAAATTGTCTGAGGACTGGAGCTTAAGTGCTAATTTCACCTATAGCACCGGTAGACCTGTAAGCATTCCTATTAGTAAATATGAAGTGGGAGCAATTGCAGTGGCTGAGTTTTCAGAAAGAAATCAATATAGGATCCCTGATTATCATAGGCTGGATTTATCATTGAATTTCGATCCGGAAAGCAGTTCGAAAAAATTTAATAGCAGTTGGACTATAGGTTTGTATAATGTTTATGGAAGAAAAAATCCATTTTCAGTATTTTTTAAGGATCAAAATGGAGCACCACCTCAAGCCTATCGTATGGCAATATTAGGAATACCATTTCCATCTGTTACTTATAATTTTAGCTTTTGAAATGAGACTTTGTAAATTAAATATCATACTTTTTCTTTCATTTAGTGCTTGCATCGATCCATTGGATGTTAAAGTAGATGATACGAATGCTAGATTGGTGGTAATGGCAGAAATTACTAATCTGAATGAGCCATATAAAGTGGAATTGCATAGAACTGCTGACTACGAAACTTTCGTAAACCCAAAAGAAACGGGGGCAAGTGTCAGTGTGTTTGATGAGCAAGGAAATGAATTTGCTTTTACTGAAGGTGAACCAGGTGAGTACTATTCATGCCCTTCGGAATTTGTCGGAAAATTAGGTGAAGATTACAAATTAAGAATTGAAACTGCTGATGATAATATATATGAATCTGAAGTGGAAACTATTATGCCAACAGGTGAAATTGACTCGGTTTATTATGTTAAAAGCTCTAGGGAATTGGAAATAAATGGTAATCCAATGACAGAACATGGGGTGAAAATATTTTGTGATTTTAAAGATACCAAAGAGGAGGATTATTTTCGAATAGATTGGCAAGGGACTTATAAATTTAGCTCTGCGCCTATGGATAATAATAACCGGTATTGTTGGAATACTGAATTCTCAAAATTTGATATAAACTTGCAGGATGACAAGTTTTCAAATAATAGCTTAATAAAAGATTTTGAGGTCACTTATCTTGCTGATGGCTTGAGGTTTACTGATGATTATAGATTTCAAGTACAATTAAAATCTTTGAGTCCTGGTGCATACCAGTTTTGGAGATTAATCAAACAGCAATTTGAAAATGACGGCTCAATATTTAGCGCATTGCCGGCTCAAATTGAAAGTAATATAAATTCATTGACAAATCCGGAGGAGAAAGTTTTAGGTTATTTTATTGTATCTGGAGTCGATACACAAAGAATGAGAATTCCTGCTTCTGCTTTGACGGGAATAAATGAAGCAGCATTATCTTGTAAACAATTTAGGCCTTCTGATCCGCTTCCGGAATATTGTTATGACTGTACTGAATTTGAAAACAGTGTAGCAGAGGAGCCTTCTTTCTGGTAGAATAAAGTAATACTAACTTTTAATCTATATTCGATTTTATTTTATCAGCCACTTCTTTTAATTCTTCTTCTGAAGGGCTTAATTTTCCTTTGCTGAAATTGATATCATCCATGGAGTTCATTGGCACTAAGTGAACATGCACATGTGGAACTTCCAGGCCAATTACAGCTACACCAACTCTTAAGCAATCAACTGATTGATCAATAGCCTTAGCCACTTTTTTAGCAAAAAGATGTAAACCTGAAAGCACTTCATCTTCAAGGTCGAAGATATAATCCGTTTCCTGTTTGGGAACTACCAAGATATGCCCCTCTACAAGTGGATTGATGTCCAAAAAAGCGATATAGTTGTCATTTTCAGCAACTATATGTCCTGGGATTTCTCTATTAATGATTTTAGTGAAAATACTGGCCATTTTGCTTTATTTTAAAATTCTAGACTGACTCAAAGTCATAAAATTAATATGGTGCTTTCGAGTCAGTCTTAATCATGATTACAAACTAATATCTAAAATTTCAAATTCCATTTTGCCTGCCGGAGCATCAACTTCTGCAATTTCACCTACTTTTTTCCCCATAATTCCTTTACCTATAGGAGATTTGATAGAGATTTTACCTTCTTTCAAATTCGCCTCTTCTTCAGAAACCATAGTGTAGGTAACTTCCATTCCGTTCTTTTTATTTTTAATCTTGGCCTTGGTTAATAGACCAACTTTAGAAGTGTCCACATCAGATTCTTTGATGACTCTGGCATTGGCCACAACATTCTCTAATTTAGATATTTTCATTTCAAGTAAACCTTGAGCATCTTTAGCAGCATCATATTCTGCATTCTCGCTTAAGTCTCCTTTATCTCTTGCTTCTGCTATATCAGCTGAAGCCTTTGGTCTTTCTACGGTTTTTAAATGATGGAGCTCATCCTTCATTTTTTTCAAACCTTCTTCTGTGTAGTATGATACTTTACTCATTGTTTTTAAAAGTTGAGATTTCTATAAAATAAAAAACGGCACAGTTTTGCATGAGCCGTCTATCTTGTTCTGAATATTTACACAAATATAAAGGAATTTAGTGTTGAAAACAAGATGGCAAAGCTAACGTTCTATTTACCTAAAAGTTCGGGGTATTTCTCTTGAATTTCACTTTTAATGTCTTCATCAAGTTCGGCCAAGTATAATGTTTTCACATTTTTAAACTGATCAGCGGTTATCCCTTCAGCCCCTTTTAAATTGGCTTTATAAAGACTGGCTTCATCAAATGTGGCTCCTGTAAGATGACAATTGCTTAAATCCGCTTCCATTAAATAGGCATTTGAAAAATCAGATTTGATAAGAAATGCATTTTTGAAATTGGCTTTGATTAAGAAGGCATCCTTGAAATTTGCTCCACTGGCAAACGCTCCTTCAAAATTGGCTTGGTTCATTTTAGCATTCTCAAAATTTGTCTGGTTGGCCCTTGTTCCTGAGAAATTACATTCAATCGCATTGGCATGACTAAAATTTGATGAGTTAAGGTTTGAGCTCCTTAAGTCTACATGGCTCATGTTGGTTTTAGTCATATGGCAATTCACTAAATTGATTTCAGTGATATTATGTCTGTTCAATCTTTTAATGTTACCCACAGTCCTGAATGCTGCTTCTTCCGATTCCCATTGACGGAAATCATCAATTTCATCCTTATACATTCTAATTCTGAGCTGTTTTTCACCATTTGCATTTAGCCAATAAATCAAAATACCAATAATAGCAATATCGAACAACATACCATGTGCCTCGGCCATTACCTCTTTAAAAAAATTTCTAAAATCTTCTAAGTAATAAGGTAAGCTTAGCCCCAAAACCAATATGGTAAGCAAGAAAAGAACAATAAAAGAAGTTAGGATAGGCTTCTCTATTGTTTCTTTAATCTTTTCTACTATTTTTTCTTTATATTCTTTATTACTCATTTGTGACTTAATACTAGGATGAAATCAGTTCCCTAATTTATAGTTATTTTGTGGGTTTTTGGTACTGAAATCTAGAATAAATCACTTTTTTCGACCAATAATTTAATTTTTTGGCTCAATACTTTGTTGATTTTTTCATAAGATTCAAAAGACCATCCAGCTACATGTGGCGTTAGAATGACCTGTTTAAATTTTGTAAGTTCTTGAAAAACAGATAGTTCGTCTTTGCTTAAGGAATTGATTTTCTCATTCTCTAATACATCCAGGGCAGCTCCTTTTATTTTGCCTTCTTTAAGTAATTGCAATAGATCTTTTAAAATTAATACTTCTCCTCTTGAGGTATTAATAATATATTTCAGTTTTTTAAATTGAGATAAGAAATCATAATTAACAATACCCTTGTTTTGAGCATTCATCGGAATGTGTAAGCTTAATATTTGGGCTTTCGCTTGCATTTCCTCTAAGCTTACTTCTTGTACTAATTCATTCGAATAGCCTGTTTTTTCAGCATCATACGCTAAAATTTCACAACCAAAGCTGCTTAATCTTTTGGCAAATGCGCTCCCCATATTTCCATAGCCCAACAAGCCCACTGTTTTGCCCATTAATTCAATTCCACGGTTTCCTTCTCTGTCCCATTTTCCATTTCTCACCTCGTGGTCTGCCGTGTTAATTTTATTGAAAAGAGATAGCAACATGCCCATGGCATGTTCGGCCAATGCATCTCGGTTTCCTTCCGGGGCATTCAATAGAATGATATTTCTTTTTTCTAACTCTTCAACTTCAACATTGTCCACCCCAGCACCGGCACGCGCTATGAATTTTATTTTATTCGCATTTTTTAATAATTCAGCATCAATTTGGGTTTTACTCCTGACAATTAGCCCTTCATAATTTTCAATAATGGAGAGTATTTCCTGTCGTTTAACTTTGGGCATATAATCCACTTCAAAGTTGAGGTCATTCAACATAGGAATGATGCTTTCATGCATTTCATCTATTATCAGTACTTTCATTTTAAAAATTAAATAAGAAAATGGGCTACGGTAAAATAAACTAACAAGCCTATTAAATCATTTGCTGTAGTTATAAATGGGCCTGCTGCTAATGCGGGGTTTATCCCTAATTTATCAAGCACTAAAGGAGTGACAGTTCCCATAAAAGAAGCTAGCAATACCACATTAAATAATGCAATAGATACCACTATAGCCAATCTTATATCCTGACCTAAAATAAGGTTCATCCCCATCACAATTCCAGCAATCACTATCCCGTTTAAAATAGCTACAGCCAAAACTTTGAGTATTCTTTTTAGAAATGAATCATCGAAAACCGACTTACTTGCCAAACTCTGCAAAACTATGGAGGAGGATTGTATGCCTACATTTCCTCCTGTTGCGGTAATTAAAGGGATAAAAAATGCCATTGCAGGCACCAATAAAATATCTTTTTCAAAAACCCCAATAAATTGTGCGCCTAAAATACCACCAAACATCCCGATAATAAGCCAAGGTAAACGGGCACGGGTAAGCATCCAGACGCTGTCATCTTCTTCAACATCCTCGGAAATACCCGCCATCATCTGTCTTTCTTCTTCCGCTAATTCAGTAATTACATCCACAATATCATCAATGGTAATGCGGCCCATCAATTTACCTTGAACATTCACTACCGGTACCGCATCCAAATCATATTTACGCATCACTTCTGCCACATCCACTTCGTCCATATAGGTTTCCACAGAAATAACGTCTTCATCATAGAGGTCTTTAACCTTTAAGTGGTCATCTGCTAAGATTATTCTCTTTAAGGAAACCCTTCCCAGCAAGATGTTTTGATCATCGACTACATAAACTGAGTAGATTTTCTCAACATTTTCCGCCTGTCTTCTAATTTCTTCTATACACTGATTGATAGACCAGTTTACATTAGCTTTTATGAGCTCTTTTGCCATCAAACCTCCGGCTACATCTTCTTCATAGCGCAATAGGTCTAAGATGTTTTTAGCTTTTTCTTTGTTTTCCAAAGAAGCAATTACTTCTTCCCGGTCTTTTAAAGGCAACTCATTAATGATATCCACCGCATCATCCGAATCCAGTTCGTTCAGCATTGCAGCTATCTCGGAAGTCTCAAATCCTTTCAGGTATTTGGAACGGTCATCCTCATCCAGGTCATTGATGACTTCTGCACTGACTTGATTCTCTAAAACATCTAATATATACCGAGATTCTTCAGTATCGAACTCTAATAAAATAGTGGAGATATCTGCAGGATTAATTCCTTCTAAAGTGTTTTTGATGAAATTTTCATCTCGCTCGTTAATGGCAAGTTGCAATTTCTCCAAATACTCCTTAGATAGCTCAAATTGGTCAATATGCTCTTGTTGTTCAAGATTCTCCATTGGCAATGTGGTTAGTCAATTCTACAAAATCATTAACGGTCAGTTGCTCGGCTCGTTGGTTTAGCAAATCTAATGACTTTATTTCAGTTGATAAGTCGAAACTCTTTAAAGCATTCCGTAAAGTCTTTCTTCTATTATTAAAGCCTTGTTTTACCACCCTGAAAAACAACTTCTCATCGCAAGCTAATGTTTCAGTTTCATTTCTTTTCAAACGCAATACAGCTGAAGTTACTTTCGGAGGCGGGTTGAATACATTGGGCGGAACGGAAAATAGATATTCCACATCAAAAAAAGCCTGAAGCAAAACGCTCAAAATACCATAAGTTTTACTTCCTTCTTTTGCAGCAATACGCTCGGCAACTTCTTTCTGTATCATGCCCACTACCTCAGGGATTTGGTTTCTGTATTCCAACACCTTGAAAAATATTTGCGAAGAAATATTGTATGGGAAATTCCCTATAATGCCGAAGGGTTCTTTATAATAACGTCCTAAATCAATTCTAAGAAAATCCTCTTTTATGATTTTATCCTTAAGTTCAGGATATTGATTTTGCAAATAGTTGATTGATTCTTGGTCAACATCCATAAAAAGCAACTCGTATTCTCCTTTTTCTATTAAGAAATTACTGAGCACACCTGTGCCAGGCCCAATCTCTAAAAGCTTTTGATAATTTTTATGCCCACTTAGGCTTTCTACTATTTTTTGGGCTATATTTTGGTCTTTTAAAAAATGCTGCCCTAAATGTTTTTTCGCTCGAACTCCCTTCATTTTTCAAAGCAGATAAAAAAAAACTAAATTGCACAGAATTTAATCATAATTATTTTATAATTCGACTTCAAGTGCGTATTTAAGATATGGAAGAACTTAATAAACCAACTATAGCCATTACCATCGGAGATGTAAATAGTATTTCACCCGAAGTGATCATTAAAGCTTTGGAGGATCCGAGAATCATTAAAATGATGACTCCTGTGGTTTACGGTTCCGGTAAAATCCTTTCTTATTACAGAAAAGCATTAAACATTCGGGATTTCAATTATTTTCAATTGAAAAAATTGGAGGAGTTGAGTGATAAAAAACTTAATGTCTTGAACTTATGGGAAGAAACGGTGAATATTACCATGGGGCAGTCTTCCGAAGAAGCTGGAAATTATGCTTTTATAAGTATTAAAAAAGCTGTGGAAGATGCAATGGAAGGGAAAGTTGATGCAATAGTTACAGCACCTATCAATAAACATAATATACAGTCTGAGGATTTTAAATTTGCAGGACATACCGAATATCTCGCTCAAGAGGCAGGAGTGAAAGATAGCTTGATGTTATTAGTTGATGGTGATTTGCGGGTAGGAGTAGTGACAGGTCATATTCCAATTAAGGAAGTAAGTGAAAAGATAACGGCAGAAAAAATTGACAGTAAACTGGATATATTGGAGAAATCACTAAAACATGATTTCGGGATTAAAAAACCAAGAATTGCAGTTTTAGGATTGAATCCGCATGCAGGGGATGGTGGCGTGATAGGAAATGAAGAAGAAGAAATGATCAAACCGCTGATTGAAAAAAGGAAAGAAAAAGGAAAATTGGTGTTCGGTCCTTTTCCTGCTGATGGATTCTTTGGTAATCAACAATATAATAATTTTGATGCTATTTTGGCTATGTATCACGACCAAGGATTAATTCCATTTAAAACCTTGGCTTTCTCAAATGGGGTGAATTTTACTGCAGGTCTTCCTTTTGTGAGGACTTCACCTGACCACGGAACAGCTTATGATTTAACGGGAAAAGGGCTAGCAGATGAAACTTCTATGCGACAAGCCTTGTTCTTGGCAATCGATATCATCAAGAATAGAAAAGAATATTCTTAAAGCAGTTTAGGGGTTGCTTAAAAAGCTAAAGTGTTTCAAAAATACTTGTAACTACTGGGGAAAGGTATTTAAATAATCAGCTTTTAATATCTATAGTAATTATTTTAAAGAAATATCTGTTTTTAAGCAAGCCCTATTTAGTAATATCAAATAATATTTTTATCTTTGCGCTCTTAATTCAGATGGGATGGAAAAGTTGAAGGATTTCGACATTCAGGTTTATAAGCTTGGAAATAAGCAGCATGAATATGAATTTTCAGTAAATTCAGACTTTTTCAGTGAATTTGAAGGTGAATTGGTTGAAAGTGGAGAGGTTAAAATACAAGTTCTGTTAGATAAGAGAGAAAATCTGATGGAATTGGATTTAGATTTCTCTGGTTATGTTGACTTGATTAGCGATAGAAGCCTAGAGCCATTTCAGTATCCTATTGATATCAACAAAAAGTTGTTGTATAAATATGGGGAGGAAGAGCAAGAGCTGGAAGAGGATGTAATGGTCATCACAAAAAACACGCAAGTGATTAATGTGGGGCATTTCATTTATGAAACTATTGCATTGCAAATACCTTTAAAGAAATTGCACCCGGATGAAATTGAGGAAGACAAAGAACATAATGATTATGTTTATATAGATGATGCTGAAGAGGATATAGAAGAAGAGGAAGAAGACATTGACCCTAGATGGGCAGCATTAAAAGATTTGAATAAAAGAAATAAGAATTAAAATTTAGAATAAAATGGCGCATCCTAAGAGAAAAATATCTAGAACTAGAAGAGATAAAAGAAGGACTCACAAAAAAGGAACGGCAAAATTATTGGCGATTTGTCCTACTACAGGCGAGGCGCATTTGCCACACAGAGCTTTCTGGCACGAAGGTAAACTTTACTACAAAGGAAATGTAGTAATGGAAAAAGAAGTATTGGCTTAATTCAGTCAATTAATTATGTTAAAGCTTTGCTGTCAAGCAAAGCTTTTTTTATGTGGCTATGTTTTTAAGAAAGTCTTTATTTTTGGCATTCTATCATGTTTAAATTTAATTTTTCTTAAAATATTACCTGTTGATTAATTGCCTATCCATGCATTTCTTAAGAATTTGTCGGGCTTCAAATCAATATTACATATATTAGCAGCTGAATAGCCAAAGAAACTACAATCAAAACATGACTAAAATAACCGCAGCTATTACCGGAGTTCATGGGTGGGTGCCTGATTATGTGCTGACCAACAAAGAGTTGGAGTCCATGGTGGAAACCAATGATGAATGGATCACATCCCGTACCGGAATTAAAGAAAGAAGAATACTTAAAGGTGAAAACCAAGGGACTTCAGTAATAGGAACTCAAGCTGTTAAAGGATTACTGGATAAAACAGGAAACAAAGCAGAGGATATTGATCTTTTAATATGCGCTACCACCACTCCTGATATGCTTTTCCCCGCAACTGCCAATGTTATTAGTAATAATATAGGTGCAAAAAATGCTTTTAGTTACGATTTACAAGCCGCTTGTTCAGGATTTATTTTCGCATTATCCACTGCATCTCAATTTATTGAAACAGGCAAATACAAAAAAGTAGTAGTAGTGGGGGCTGATAAAATGTCTTCCATTATTGATTACGAAGACAGACAAACTTGTATTATCTTCGGTGACGGAGGAGGAGCAGTTTTGCTTGAGCCCGATACAGAAGGATACGGAATAAAAGATTCAATATTACATGTTGATGGCTCTGGGGAACAATTTCTACACATGAAAGCAGGAGGTAGCAGAAAACCGGCTTCTCATCAGACTATAGATGCCCGAGAACATTATGTTTATCAAGAAGGCAGTCAGGTTTTTAAATTTGCCGTTACCAATATGGCGGATGTAGCTGCTGATATCATGGCTAAAAATAATTTAACTTCTGATGATGTGGCATGGTTAGTACCTCATCAAGCTAATAAACGTATTATAGATGCAACAGCTAACAGAATGGGCGTTAGCTCCGATAAAGTAATGTTGAACATCCATAAATTCGGGAACACTACAAGTGGTACAATTCCGTTGTGTCTGTGGGAGTATGAAAAGGAAATGAAAAAGGGCGATAATATTATATTGGCAGCCTTTGGTGGTGGATTTACTTGGGGTTCTGTTTATATTAAATGGGCTTACGATTCTAAATAATTTCATTAAATTAAAATTTACAATAAATGGCAGATACTTCTGATTTTAAAAACGGTCTTTGCATAGAATTTAACCACGATTTATTCACTATTGTTGAGTTTCAACACGTGAAGCCGGGTAAAGGGCCAGCGTTTGTAAGAACTAAATTAAAGAGTCTTACTACCGGGAAAGTTTTAGAAAATACATTTCCTTCTGGGCATAAAGTTACCACGGCAAGAATCGAAAGAAGACCACATCAATTCTTATATAAAGATGATATTGGAATGCACTTTATGGATACGGAAACTTTCGAACAAATTTCCATTCCGGATGAAGTAATTGAGAATGCTGATTTATATAAGGAAGGTCAAGAAGTGGATATTTTGATCCATGCCGAGACAGAGAAACCTTTAAGTTGTGAGTTACCACCTTTTGTAGAAATGAAAGTGACTTACACGGAGCCTGGCATTAAAGGAGATACTGCTACGAACGCAACCAAGCCGGCAACAGTGGAAACTGGAGCTGAAGTGAAAGTACCTTTATTTATTGATCAGGATGAAGTAATTAAAGTAGATACTAGAACCCGTTCTTATGCGGAAAGGGTGAAAAATAAATAATAATTTAAGAATTTTTGATTTTTAACTAAACCAACTGCTATGAAAGCGAAAGAGATTCAAGACCTAATTGATTTTATTTCTAAATCCGGATTGGATGAAGTAAATATAGAAACCGAAGCATTTAAGATTAAAGTTAAAAAGAATACTGAGGCAAAAGTGGTTCAAGCGGCAGCTCCAGCTCCACAGCCAGCGGCAGCTCCGGCTCCTGCAGCAGCACCAGCTGAGGCTCCGGCCCCAAGTTCAGGTGGAGGCGAAAAACCAGCAGCTTCTGATGATGATAAATATGTTGCCATCAAATCTCCTATGATCGGAACATTCTACCGAACTCCAAATCCTGATAATCCTGCTTTTGTTAATGTAGGTGATACGGTTAAAGCAGGGGATACGGTTTGTATAGTAGAAGCAATGAAATTATTCAATGAAATAGAATCGGATATTTCTGGTAAAATCGTGAAAATTTTGGTGGACAATGCAACACCTGTTGAATACGATCAGCCATTATTCTTGGTGGATCCTTCTTAATTAACTAATTGAGTTAATTAGAAGTTGTTCTTAATATTTCATCTGATTAAATTTACAAATCATTTTGGTTAGTAGAAAATTTAATCTTAGCTCTATCTGAGTTTGTAATAAGTCGGTCATTGACCGTTTCATTAAAATAGAGAAATCGTGTTTAAAAAGATATTAATTGCCAATAGAGGCGAAATAGCTTTGCGGATTATCAGAACCTGCAAGGAAATGGGAATCAGTACTGTGGCAGTCTATTCTACAGCAGATAAAGATAGTTTGCATGTTCGTTTTGCAGATGAAGCTGTTTGTATTGGGCCTGCACCTAGTAAAGACTCCTATTTAAATATCCCAAATATAATCTCGGCAGCGGAAATCACCAATGCTGATGCTATTCACCCCGGCTATGGATTTTTATCCGAAAATGCCGAGTTTTCCAAAATTTGTGGTGAATATGGTATAAAATTTATTGGAGCTGATCCTGAAATGATCAGCAAAATGGGTGATAAAGCGACTGCAAAAGCTACCATGAAAGCGGCAGGAGTACCTACCATTCCGGGTTCCGAAGGTATTTTGGAATCCATTGAGGAAGGTAAGAAAATAGCCAAAGACATGGGCTATCCTGTTATACTTAAAGCCACTGCTGGTGGTGGAGGTAAAGGGATGCGTATTGTAAATGATGAAGAAGGCTTTAAAAAAGCTTGGGAATCTGCTCGTCAGGAAGCAGGCGCTTCTTTCGGTAATGAAGGACTTTATTTAGAGAAATTTGTAGAGGAGCCTCGTCACGTTGAAATTCAGGTTGTTGGAGATAAAAATGGTAAAGCCTGTCACTTATCTGAAAGGGACTGCTCCATTCAAAGAAGACACCAAAAGTTAATTGAGGAAACACCATGCCCTGTGATGACGGATGAATTGCGTGATGCAATGGGGAAAGCTGCTATTGCTGGGGCTGAAGCAGTTGGTTATGAAGGTGCTGGTACAATTGAATTCCTACTGGATAAACATAATAATTTCTATTTCATGGAAATGAATACACGTATCCAAGTGGAGCATCCTATTACAGAGGAAGTAACTGATTTTGATTTGATTAAAGAACAGATCAAAGTAGCAGCAGGAATGACAATTTCTGGTCAAAACTACTTCCCTCATCTTTACGCAATGGAATGTAGGATTAATGCTGAAGATCCTGCAAATGATTTCCGTCCTAGCCCAGGTAAAATTACTAATTTACATTTGCCAGGTGGTCATGGAGTTAGGGTTGATAGTCATGTTTATGCTGGTTATACTATCCCGCCATTCTATGATTCTATGATTGCTAAATTGATTGTTTCAGGTCAATCTAGAGAAGAGGTAATGGTAAGAATGAAAAGAGCCCTGGGGGAATTTGTGATTGAAGGCGTAAAAACTACCATTCCATTCCATATTGAAATGATGGATAATGAAATTTTTAAATCCGGTAATTTTACTACTAAGTTTTTGGATGATTATGATTTCACTAAATTGAAAAGTGTAAAGTAAATAAACCTTAAATTATACATATGACAAAGCAAGCCGGAATATTGACTTTAATAAGTTTCCTGCTTGCTTTTTCTGTTTCAGGACAAGATTCCACCTTTAGCAAGTTTGCAGGGATAAGTTTTGGAACTAGTATCCCCAAAACAGATTTAGAACCTTCTTATAAGAAACCTGGAGTTCAACTTTCTGCTTTTATGCAGTTTACCCCAAATCGATGGTTAAATGTGGGGATTTGGTTAAGTACAGGAGAGGTTCAATCTGAAAATAGGGAAGTCCGTTTTTTTGATCAAAGCGAGTTTCAAATAAATGACTTTGCAAGAACAAGCTATCAGTCTTTGCATGTAGAGCCCAGCCTTCATTTGATTAAGAAACTGAATTATTCTGTTTATTTGTCTCAAGGCTTTGGCTTTATGCGCTTTGCCGTTTTTGATCGAGACAATAATAATTTAGCCAATCAATTAGACAGCCGTTCCCAAGGGGAAGACTATTCGAATTTTACGGTTTTGCTTCCTACAACTCTGAATGCCTATTACTTTTTGCCTAATGATTTTGGTTTGCATTTGAAGACAGGGTGGTTAAATCCTCAAACTGATTATTTGGATAATATTTCTACTTTTGGAAATCCTGATAATAATGACAATTTGTTTATTATTCAGTTATCGATTATAAAACAATTCACTCTTAAAAGCACTAATGATGAAAAATAACATTGCCTTAATCTGCTCTTTGTTTATTCTGTTTTCTTGTCAAAGCAATACTGAGGACAAAGAAATAAAAAGAATAGACCGACCGGAATCCAGTATTTTAAAAGGAGTCTTTATACCAGAAGGTAAAGATGTTTTCTATACTTCAGGCTTAGTGAGTGAGGTTTTAAATCCGAATGCTCATGAAGGCGATATGTCAAAATATGGGGATACTTATCAGCAAAGTATAGGTGCGTTAAAACGAATAAAGGAAACCATAGAGGCAGAAGGCTACAGCATGAAAGATGTATTTTTCCTAAGAGTGTACTTAGCACCTGACGAAACCGGAGAGATAGATTGGGATGCTTGGTTTAAAGCTTATGGGGAATATTTTAATAATGAAGAAAATCCTAACAAAGTAGCACGTTCCACAATCGGGGTCTATAAATTGGCTCGCCCTGAATTATTGGTGGAAGTAGAAGCTGTAGCTGCTAAATAAGTTAACTTAACCTTTTTTGATTCCTTTCATATAGCACCTGCATAATTCCGTCTTTAAGACCACTATCAGGTACAATAATGCTAGGGGATTTTGACCAGGTCATTGCATTTATGTAAATGTCTAAAGCAGGGATAATAACATCAGCCCTGTCAGGGTTAAGCTGTAATTTATTGATTCTTTCATCCATGTCGAAGCCTTTTATATAAGCTTGAGTTTCCTTAACTTTCTTTAAGCTTATGGGCTTTCCGGCTTTTTTCCCAGCCAAATCCTGCACTTTATTGATGTTTCCTCCTGTCCCTATGGCATGGATTTTAACAGATTTATTAATTACTTTTTGTTCTATCCAATTTTTCATTTCATCCCACATGTGATGTGAGCTGTCCGTTTCCAGATGTCTTACTGAACCAATTCTAAAAGATTTAGATAATAGTTTTTCATTATTTTGATAAAAATTGAATTCAGTACTTCCGCCCCCAACATCAATATGGAGATAAGCCTTTTCATCCATATATGGAAATATAGCTTTGTTAATCATATAGGCTTCTTTATCGCCATCTATAATTTCTATTTCTAAATCTAATTCTGCTTTAACTTGATCAATTAAATATTTTCCATTTTCGGCTTCTCGCATGGCTGAGGTGGCACACCCCATATAATCATCTACTTCATAAAGATCAATCAGGATTTTAAAGGCCTGCATTAATTTAATGAATTTGACTTTCGATTGTTCACTGATTCTGCCTGTTGTAAAAACATCCTGCCCCAATCTGAGTGGAAAACGAACATATTCCAATCTTTTGAAAGTAATATTCCCTTGATATAGGGTTACTCTGGTTAATTGTATTCTGATGGCATTGGAACCAATGTCAATTGCAGCTAATTTTAACATACTCAAAAAAACAAAAATTCATTTGATTTGTATCTATTAATCAAAACAAAAAGCTTTGTATGCGTTAAAGATTTTTTTAAGTTAGTAACTTTTAGTAGGATAATAATAGTCAAGTATTCGTAATTCTAAAAAAATAATTATATTTGTTATTAGCATAATATTATGAAAAGAATACTTCTCATATCGATATTTTTAGTAATAGGTTCAGAGTTATTTGCTCAAAGCTTTTACTCAAACCGAATAAACAGGAGGTGGATGGCCACTGGCGGTCTTGGTTATGCAAGAAGTTTAGGAGATTTAACTAATCCTGGTTCTTATTTTGATACAAAGCTTAACATTGTTGGAGGCTTGCAATACCGTTTTACCAATAGAGTTAGTGCAGGAGTTAATTTAATGGCTTTTCAACTTTCGGGTGATGACCAAGAAATCGATCCTGAATTAAACACTAGATCAAGAGGACTTTCATTTGTATCCAATAATCTAGAATTAAGTGCAACAGCCTCAATATCGCTTTTCCCTACGGCTACTCGTTTTACACAAAGAAAATTAGTTAACCCTTACTTAGTTGCAGGGGTTGGAGTATTACTATTTGATCCAAGAGCTGAGGTGCCTGAATTTTTAAGGGATGAAGCTGGTGATACTCTTATGGCAGTCCCTAGAGGAGGAGAAATGGTTTCTTTGAGGCAATATCAAACGGAAAGACCGAGTACTTACGGGCGTTTTGCATTTGTAGTTCCTGTAGGAGTAGGAGTAAGGGTAAAAGTGACGGAATTTATTGATGTTACGGCTCAAGTAAGTAACCGAATTACCTTTACGGATTATTTAGACGATGTTAGTGGTAGAGGTTATCCTGATAGAGATCAATTTGATTTAAATAATCCTGAAGATGTAACTGCAGCGGCACTATCCGATCCAACTGGTAGAGGCGAGATAAGAGGGAATCCTGAAAATAATGATCATTACTTTATTGTTAATGTAAGGGCCGAATTTTATATTCAGGGGGATTTCTTGAATAAAATCTTTGGCGTAGGTGGTAAGCATTATAATATTAAACCTAAAAGAGGAAGAGGTGGCGGATTATTTAATTTTGGCAATAAACGCAGAAGATAAAGCAAAAGGGGCTGATTTTCAGCCCCTTTTTTTATGCTTGAGTTACTTGTACGTTCATTTGTAGTTTGACATCATCTCCTACTACTACACCACCAGCTTCTGTAACCGCATTCCAAGTTAAACCAAACTCCTTTCTGTTGATTTTTCCAGTTATTTCAAAACCTGCTTTGTTTTGTCCATATCCATCAACCATTGAACCACCATATTCTACATCCAAAGTAATCGGTTTAGTAACATCTTTAATGGTTAATTCTCCCATTAATTTATAGTCATCACCAGATTTGGTTAATTTTCCATTGTTAAATTTAATGTGAGGGAATTTCTCAGCATCAAAAAAATCTGCTGATTTCAGGTGATTGTCCCTGTCATCCACATTGGTGTCAATGCTAGCCGATTCTAATTGAAATTCTGCTTTTGCACCATCAAAACCTTCCTTTTCAGATTCTAAACTTCCTTCAAATTTATTGAATTGCCCCGTTACGGTTGAAATTACCAAGTGCTTTACTTTAAATTGCACTTCACTGTGCATAGGATCAATATTCCATTTTGTAGCCATAATTATTATTTTTGTTGTTTTTAAAAAAAATGTATGTATCAACATTAAACGTAGGTACATATAAATTGTTCTTGCTACAATAAAATAATTTTATAGCTTCATCATATTATTGTGATGGGTTAAGAATACAATTACTAACTTGCAGTTTTTAGTGATGAAAATAGAATTATGACTGAAGAGGAAAGAATACAATTAAAAGAAAAGATGGAAGCTAAACTAGTAGAATTAGAAGCTTCCATAAGGGAGTTGAAAGAAGCAAGCAAGCCACAAGGATTGGATAATGCAGTAGGAAGGTTGAGCCGAATGGATTACATTAACAATAAAGCGATTAGTGAATCTCAAATTCAAAAAGCTGAGAGTGAATTGAATGGCTTAAACAGATGGCTTTCACTTTATGATTCTCCAAAATTCGGTAAATGTTCTAGGTGTGGAAATGAAATTAATATCAATAGGTTATTATTGATGCCCTCTAGTTCAAGATGTATTAAGTGC
This sequence comes from Bacteroidota bacterium, assembly GCA_051747245.1. Taxonomy (GTDB): domain Bacteria; phylum Bacteroidota; class Bacteroidia; order Cytophagales; family Cyclobacteriaceae; genus Marivirga. Next base: position 54,539 of record JBNJFX010000013.1, on the reverse strand, counting down.
GCTAATCTTTAAAATTATAAATGGAAGTAGCAATAATAAAATATAATGCTGGCAATATTAAGTCTGTGATGTTGGCATTAAAGCGATTAGGAATTGAAGGAAATTTAACGGATAATCCAGATGAGATATTAGCAGCAGATCGTGTGATTTTCCCTGGACAGGGTGAAGCAAAATCTGCCATGAAATATTTGAAGGAAAGAGGTCTCGATATAGTGATTCAATCTATCGAAAAACCTTTTTTGGGAATTTGTTTGGGCTTGCAATTATTATGTAGTCACTCGGAAGAAGGCGATACGGAATGTTTAGGGATTTTTGATGCTAAAGTGAAGAAGTTCACCAATGAATTAAAAGTGCCCCACATGGGTTGGAACATTGGAAGCTTATCGGATGATGTTATTTTTAATGGTATAAAATCACCTGCATATTTCTATTTTGTGCATTCCTACTACGCTGAATTATGCGATCAAACGATTTCACAAACGGAATATATGTTGCCTTTCAGTAATGTTTTAAGGAAAGATAATTTCTATGCAATTCAGCCACATCCCGAAAAAAGTGCGGAAGCAGGAGAGCAATTTTTAAAGAATTTTTTATTCGAATTATAAGATGATGCATATAATACCAGCCATTGATATCATAGATGGAAAATGTGTTCGCCTTACAAAGGGGGATTACAATCAAAAAACAGAGTACAATGACAATCCTTTGGAAGTAGCTAAAGAATTTGAAGCAGCTGGAATCCAGAGATTGCATTTAGTTGATCTTGATGGCGCTAAAGCTAAAAAAGTAGTGAATTTGGAGGTGCTGAAATCAATAGCCAATTATACTAATTTGACGATAGATTTTGGTGGAGGTGTTCAAAGTACGGAAGATTTAAAAGCTGTCTTTGATGCTGGTGCTAACCAAATAACTGGAGGAAGTATAGCGGTTAAAAATGAAGCTTTGTTTACCGAATGGATTGAGGAATTTGGTGGTGAGAAAATCATTTTGGGAGCAGATGTAAAAGGTGAGCATATCGCTATCCATGGTTGGCAAGAAAGTTCTGAAAAGCATATTTTTGATTTTTTAGAACACTATTTAGCAAAAGGATTGCAATACGTGATTTGTACTGATGTTTCCAAAGATGGTGCATTAGAAGGCACTTCAAATAAATTGTACCAAGATATATTGGATAGGTTTCCTGATGTAAAATTAATAGCCAGTGGGGGAGTAAGTAATTTAAAAGACTTACAAATTTTGGAAGAAATGAAGGTTTATGGTGCTATTGTGGGCAAGGCTATTTATGAGAAAAGAATAAACCTTAAAGATTTAAAGCAGTTTCAATAGTATGCTTACAAAAAGAATAATTCCTTGTTTGGATATCAAAAATGGTCGTACCGTAAAAGGTGTGAATTTTTTAGAGCTTAGGGATGCAGGCGACCCTGTTGAGTTAGCTAAAATTTATGCCGAAGAAGGAGCAGATGAATTAGTGTTTTTAGATATTACCGCCACCAATGAAAAAAGGAAGACACTGGTAGACTTAGTTGAAAAAGTGGCTGAAGCTATCAATATTCCATTTACAGTGGGCGGTGGAATTAGCACTGTAGAGGATGTTTCTGTGCTTTTGGCAGCAGGAGCAGATAAAGTATCCATAAATTCAGCAGCTGTTCGAAATCCGAAAACCATAAAGGAAATGGCGGATGAATTTGGCTCACAGTGTATAGTGGTGGCAGTAGATTCCAGAAAAGTAGGGGATAAAAATATAGTACACACACATGGTGGATCTAAACCTACTGAACTAGAAACAGAAGCTTGGATTCAAAAAGCAGTCGAATTAGGCGCAGGTGAAATTTTATTGACTTCCATGGATCATGATGGCACTAAATCAGGATTTGCGGATGAATTATTGTCCAAAATATCATCTTTGGTGAATGTTCCCGTGATTGCTTCAGGCGGGGCAGGGAATATGCAACATTTTTGTGATACCTTTACAAACGGGAAATCCGATGCGGCTTTAGCTGCCAGTATATTTCATTTTAAAGAAATTGGAATCCCTGAATTAAAAACTTATTTAAAGAATAAAAATATACCTACAAGAATCTAATCTTTAGATTTTATTAATTACTTAGTTATGCAAAAACCCGATTTTTCAAAAGGTGAAAATGGTTTGCTTCCTGCTGTCATTCAAGATTCCATTACAGGAAAAGTCTTAATGCTGGGCTATATGAATGAAGAGGCATTGGAAAAAACCCAGTCAACTGGAAAAGTAACATTTTATAGTAGATCGAAAAAAAGACTGTGGACCAAAGGAGAGTCTTCTTCAAATTACCTTCATTTAGTAGAAATATCTTTAGACTGTGATCAGGACACCTTTTTAATTAAAGTTAAACCAGATGGTCCCACTTGCCATACGGGTGCCGATACTTGTTGGGATGAGAAAAATGAGAGCATAGGCTTCATTAATCAACTGGAAGCTGTAATTGAAGAGCGTAAGAACGGAGACAATGAAAAGTCTTATGTGAAAAGTTTATTTGATAAAGGCATCAATAAAATTGCTCAAAAAGTAGGAGAGGAAGCTGTTGAGGTTGTAATTGAAGCTAAGGATGATGATGAAGAGTTGTTTTTGAATGAGTCAGCTGATTTATTATTTCACTATCTGATATTATTACAAGCAAAAGGATATAAATTACAGGATGTAGTGAAAATATTGGAAGAAAGGCATCGTTAATAAAGAAAAATAAGGTAATGAAATTCAAAGGGTTACATTTCTTCTTGTTATTGTTTTCGGTTTCTTTTTTTTCTTGTGAGGATGAAAATTTGGATTCAGACGAATGTGATGATAACCTAATTTGTACTGAAGAATTCAGAAGCATCACATTAGAAATAACTACTCCCGAAGGAGAAGCTGTTATTTTAGATAATTTTTATACCTTTCATGATTCCAGAAAAAAGTTTGAATTTGAATTGGACGACCATCAAAAAGGAACTGGATTTTATCCTGTTATTACTGATTCAGAAATAGATGAGTTAGAGCGAGAAGGAACTACTCTAATTTTTGTAGGAGAAAAGGATGGTCGGAATATTGTGGAGCATCAGATGGTGATTGGCCACGATTGTTGCCATGTTCAATTAATTGAAGGGGAAGATAAAATTGTAATCGAAGTCTCATGAAAAATTTATTAGTGTTATTTTGCTTTATTTCAATGGCAGCTACTTGCCAGGATAAAAGTTCCAAATCCCAGGATAAGAAAGAAAATCCATGTGATCCTGATATCATGTGCACTATGGAATTCAGGGTTATTAATTTGGAAATTAGGGACAATGCAGGTGAAGCAATTATTCTAGATGAATTTTATAGTGAAGTTGATGGTGAGAAAATTGAAATCCCAGATGATGTTTATGAATCAAGAGATGGGATTTACCCGGTAGCCACTGATGGACAAATGGAAATCTTGGATTTTGATGGAAATGAAGTGACTTTCTATGGCATGCTCAATGGTGAAACTGTTGTGGAGCATAAAATGGTTATAGGTAAAGATTGTTGTCATATTCAACTTGTTGAAGGTGATGAAAAAATAATACTATAGCAGAAAGCAAGCTGAGGAAATAATCAATTAGCAATCAGAAAGAATACATACAAAAGTCTAAAAATAATTAGATTTATTTGTGAATAAATAGAATAAATTTTAACTTTTCATGGAAGTAATACTCTTGAATCCATGGAGAAGCCTCTTGATTTTGCTATAATAGACGATCATACCTTGTTTTTGAAAGGGCTGGAGGAGCTAATCTCACAAGCATTTGAAAAATCAAATATTAATTGTTTTGATTCTATTCATGATTTTCAATCACATAAATTAATTCTCCCGGAAGTTGATCTGCTAATTTGTGATATTGAACTGCCTGGTGAAGATGTCTTTACTTTTTTTTATGAACTAAGGGAATCATATCCAAAGATTCCTGTTTTGGTCATAAGCATGCATAAGAAATTATCAATTATCAAAAAATGTAAAGAGCTTCAAATTGATGGCTATTTATTAAAAGATGATGATGATTATTTGACAGAGGCAATAAACTCCATTTTAAAGGGGCAACACTTTTACTCACCTAGGATAGTTAAATTTTATAGTAAATATTCTAATCAATTAAATAATATTTCTGAAAGAGAGGAGGAAATAATTTTATTGATGGTCAAAGGATTTAGTAATTTGGAGATTTCAAAACACTTGTCAGTTGGCTTGGAGACTGTAAAAACTCATAAAAGAAACATTCGAACTAAGCTTGGAATGCATGAACTGAGTGACATTATTAGTTATGCAGAGCAGAATTTTTTAGTAAAATGATTCGGCTGTCATTACTGTTATTACTGATTCCCAATATCCTTTTATGCGCTGACCCTATAAATATTGATCAAATTGATAACATTTTTAAAATTTCAGAAAATTTTCAAACTTATTCAGATTATACTAATACAGCCGATATTAATGATGTAAATCATTTTGATTGGCAAGGTGGGCAAACAGCAAATTTGAATTTTGGTATTGCCGAACATCCTCAATGGGTAAGATTTAATATTCAAAATGCTAGTGAACAATTAGTTTCAAAATTTTTATATATTCCTTACCATCATATCGAGTATTTGGATTTGTTTGTTCTTCAAGGGGACAAAATCATAAAACAGGTTAAAACCGGGACTGCTCGCCCTTTTGATGATAAGGTTATAGAATCAACAGGCTATCCTTTTAAATTAGATTTACAGCCTAATTCAACTTATCAACTTTATCTTAAGCTTGATCATCGTTACTTGCCTTTAAGGGCAAATATATTTTTGCTTTCTGAAAATAAAATGAGAGAGGTCAATATTGATTACCAATCCTTAAAGTGGTTTTGGAAGGGGATAATGCTGTTTTCCATAGTTTTATCTTCCATACTATTCTTTTTTATTAAAACTAGGTTATTTCTTTATTATACTCTTTTACTTATTGGGATTATACTTTTTGTAGGTGTGGAAACGGGGGATTTCTTTTTATTTATGAACGAGGATAACAGAAATACTATAATTGATATAAAGCATTTGGGAAATATATTTGTTGTCTATTCTTTCCCGATGTTTTTAAATGCGCTAACCCCAATAAAAAAGCTGAATCCTAAAATGTGGAAATTCATGATATATTTAGTGGTTGGCTTTTCCATTTTATTCATCATGGTTCTATTTGATCCGGTTAAGGATACTAAAATCTTACTCATTATTACCTATTATGCAATTTATGTTTCAGCCCTAATATTTGTTTTTCAATTAATCTTTTTATTTCGAGCCGCCATTTTAAAGAAACCTAATGCAATTTTACTATTGGCTATATATACTTTCTATGTTACAGTTTTTTGGTTGACTAATACCTTTCCTAATTTAGGGCTAATTCAAAATGAAAACATAAATGTATATGCTATCCTATTGATAATGTCAATAGTTGAAATTTTTACCTTTCTATTACTTGTGGCAAGGGAGAACTATAAAATTTATAAGGAAAGAACCTCTTTAGTGCAAGCTCAAAAACTTTATCAAAGGAATTTATTGTTGGCAACTGTTGAGAGTCAGGAAAAAGAGCGGAATCTGGTGGGACGTGAACTTCACGATATGATTGGTGCAAACTTGGCTGTTGTAAAACAACAAATTACAAAGGAAAATCAGTATTTGCGAAGCCTTCTCCAACAAACCGTTGATACAGTCAGAAATCTTAGCCATGGCCTGATTACTCCTCAACTAAAAAACAAAGACTTGCAATTTGAAATCACAGAACTTTGTATTCTATCCTCAAATAGAAATATAAAGTTCACAAGTATTTTTCATAAATGGGAGTATTATAATCTGTCCAATGAGGTTACACTCCATATTTTCAGAATTGTTCAAGAATTAATCCAAAACGCACTAAAACATAGTGAAGCGAGTAATGTTAGTTTTCAATTTATCTGTTCTGAAGACAATACTATAGAGATTCAGTATGAGGATGATGGTGTTGGATTTGAATTCAAAGAAGCAGAAAAAGGAATTGGACTATTAAATATCCAAAATAGGATAAAGCTCATCAATGGAAAGCTCAAAATTCGTGATAAAAGTCATGACAAAGGCATTTTAATTCAAATAGTAATAAAATAAATTATATAATTCTTAATATAATTTAACAATACCTCTTTAGAGGTAGTAGATAAACAATAAATTTTTGAATATTTACAATAGTAAATTAGTGAAATTAAATTTATTGTGTCATGAGTATTTTATACAAGCCACTTCTTAGTATTTTTTTAATTATAAATACTGTTTTTTTAGTTAATGCTCAAATTTATGAGCTGAATGAGAATTTCAATAACAATGTAGATGCCGGCTTTACAGGAGGCTCTCCCAATATTGTCTTGATGGATTCAAATGGGAAGTATATTGTAGCTGGTGATTTCACAGCCTACAATGGAACTTCCCGAGAAGGTTTGGTCAGATTAAATGCTGACGGAACCTTAGATACAGGTTTTGGCGATTTAAGTGCTACTTTTTCTGGCGCTAGCATAACCGATATGGAAATTGATGCCAGTGATAATATTTATATTTCAGGAACATTTGCTGATGAAGTTTTGAAAATAGATAATACTGGTACGATTGAAGGGGGATTTAATTTTAGCCGTGCCAATTTATCTGTTGGAGGAACTATTCAGGAATTAGGTTTAGACGAACAATTAAGTAAGCTATATATTGGTCAAGAAGTTAACGGTGATATCGAAATTGCTCAGCACTTGAGCTCCACAGGTGTAGAAGACAATGACTTTACGGTAAGGACACTTACTGGTTCTAGTGCTAGTGTTGGAGATATTGAAGTTGACAATAATAATGATGTTTACATTGTTGGGAGGTTTAATTCTGTAGGGATTTTTAGTCCTATAAATATTGCTCGATTTGATTATTTAACAGGTGATTTTGATCAAAATTTTGTACCCAATTATGCTCAATATATCATTAGCTCAAGACCAATTGAACAAATTGAACTCAATAGTAATGGGGATGTTTACACCATTCAAAATACTTCAAGTGCAGGTGTCGTTTTTACTAAATATCAATCAGACGGCACCTACATAGATGATAATTTTGTTTCTACTACTGGAACTGCTCCTGTTGAATTAACAGATTTGATAGTAGAAGAAAATGATAATTACTTTTTCATTTCAGGAGAATTTGGTGTTGTCTATGGTGATCCTGCAACCTTATCAAAAACCGATTTTTTTGTAGGTAATAATTTTAAAAGCAGTACTACTTCAAATGTAAAAAGTATTCTATACAATGAAACTTCTGATGAATTTATTGCAGTAGGGGATTTTGATATTTATGGAGGAAAGACTGCTAATACAATTGCAAAATTAGGTTTATGTGAAAGTATCACTATCAATACAGAACCTGAAATAGAAAATGCTTGTGTGGGTGAATCAAGAGACATTAGCGTTGATGCAAGTGGAACAGGATTAACTTATCAATGGCAAGTGAATACTAATTCAGGCTCAGGTCTTTATACGGATTTAAGTGATGATGCTACTTACACTAATACAAATTCAAACACACTTAGCATCAATAATATAACTACATCCTTAGCAAGTAATCAGTACAGGGTTATAATATCAGATGGTAATTGCGAAAAAACATCTCAAAGTGATGTTTTGTTCGTAATTGAAAACCCAACTTTTACTGAACAGCCTGAAGATGTATCTGCATGTGAATTTGAAGATGGTATTGAATTTTCATTCACTTTAACTGGTAATACTCAGAATTTACAATGGCAAGTAAAGTCGACTGAGGAAGAAGAATTTATTGACCTAAGTAATAGCCTTACTTACACAGGCGCTAATAGTTTTACTCTCAAGGTAGATAATATAAATATTGATATGGATGGAAATCAATATAGAGTGATAGCAGGAGGTTGTGAAACAGACGTTATTTCTGCTCCAGCTACGTTAACTGTTAATCCTGCACCTGAATTTTCAATTGGTGAAGGTAGTGAAGTTGCTCTTTGTGATAATGGTGATATTAGCTTAACGGCTACTTCTGCCAATACGAATCTTACATATCGTTGGCAAATTTATAATTTGAATACATCATCTTACGAAGATTTGGCAAATGGGGGCATTTATAGTGGTGTTAATTCTCATACGCTTCAAATTACGGGCGCAGATAATTCTATGGATCATATTAATGGTAGTGGAACCGTGCTCTATAAGTGTATTGCTACCAATTCAAGTACTAATTGTGAAGGGGAAAATACCACTAGGTTAATTATTGTGGATAGTGAACCCTCAAGAAACAGAATCACAAGCCAACCAACTAATGTAACGGAATGTGATACTAATGGGAATGGCAGATCTATTGGGTTTAGTCTTCAAGCTGATTTAGCTAATGGTGAAACGCTTCAATGGCAAGTTGATTCCTTAGATGGTAATGGTTTTATAGATATAGATGGTGAAAAAAATACTTCTGTAACTTTTACTGCCCAGAAAAAGTATAGTGATTTACAATACCGGGCAATAGTATTTCCTTGTGAGATAGCTACTGACACAGTAAAAGCCATTATTGATGAACTTCCAGAAGTTACCATAAGTGAGGATATTGAGACCTGTGAAAATTCACAATCAATTTTTGTGGTAGAGTCTGATCAACCTAACGTAAGCTATCAATGGGAGTATTTAAGTTCTAATTCATACATAACCTTAACTGAAGATAATAATCATTCAGGAGTTAACAATGACACTTTAAAAATTACTAATAATAGCGGTGCTATGAACAGATTATACCGCTGTGTGGTCACTAGTGAAAATGGATTATGTGAAAAAGCCACTCAAGATTCCAGACTGATTGTATATAGTGACCCTAACTTTAATGCCTCTATGAGCACTGGAGACTTAATTTTATGCGAGGGAATATCAGGAAGAATTGATAGAAGATTATCTAGTTCTGATGGCATCAATGCCAATTTTCTTAGTTTTCAATGGCAGTATTCTGAAGATGGGGTGACCTTCAATGATCTTTCTAATAGTGATATCTATAGAAATGTTGCAGAGAGGGATTTAATAATTGATTCAGCTGCTTTCAGTTTAGATTCTAACTATTATAGATTAGTTGTCAGAGGATGCGAAAACGAATTTTATTCCGATACTTCTCAATTATTTATTGAGGAAGAACCTACTATTACAGCTCAACCTGAAGATCAAACAATTTGTTTTGATCAGGATGAAGAAGCTGTTTTCACTCTAGGTACTACAGGGGATAATATTGATATATTTTGGGAACGTTCGTTAACTATAGATGGTAATTACGACTTCTACCAGAATACTGATACCCTTGTATTTGATGGCAATAATATTTCAAATTTTGATTTAGATGGATATTACTTTAGAGCCAGAGTAGTCAATGGGAATAATTGTCAACAAACTATTTATAGCGATTCAGTACAATTTAATATGAATGAGGTAACCTTATTAGAAGATCCGATTTCAGAAGTGGATGTTACTGGAAATTTACTTTGTCTTGAGAGCGAAACATATTTATATGTAAATACAAGAGGTGAATCCTTAAATTTTCAATGGCAAGTAGATGAGGGGAATGGTTTTGTTGATCTTGCTGAAAGTGAGAACTATTCTTCAGTAAACGATGATACTTTAAGGTTTAAAGTAACGGATGAAAATCTGAATTTTAACTATCAATGCATAATAAGCGGGCTGTGTGAATCAATAACCACTTCTGATTTTAATATTTCAGGCACCGTGGTTCAATCTGATATCCCAATAATAGAATCGAATAGATTAGAAAATGGAGATGTAGAGCTTTTTGTTCAGAACATATCTTACAATAGTTTAATTTGGTATGATGAGGATGGAAATCAGTTATCTACACAAGAACGGCCATTGGTCAATTCCACAGGCATTTATTCTGTTGAGGCAATCTTGAATGGCTGTGGGTTTATGTCTGAACCTTTTGAGGTAACCCAAACTATTTTAGGCGTAAATGATCCATTTACAGTTTCACTTTTTCCAAACCCAGTAGCGAATAAATTGAGTGTTCAACTTAATGAAGGAGGTTTTAATTCAAGTAAATTGATGGTTTATGATTTGAATGGATCATTATTACGTGAAAAAAATATTAGAGGGAATACATTTGAATTTAGTTTAGAAGATTTGAACGCTGGAATTTTCTATCTGATAATTGAAAATGAAAAAGGAATGATAAAACGAAAATTTATTAAGGAATAGTAGTAATTGTTTAGGTGTTTTAGAGCTTCAATTTATGTTGAAGCTCTTTTTTTAATAAAACTTAGCCATTTCACTTAAACCTTTTCGCTCAAGCTTAGGAACATAAGTTTCCTCTGCTGGATAACCAACGGGTATTAATAAAAAGGGTCTTTCGTTTTTGGGTCTATCCAGAATTTCAGATAAAAAATTCATGGGACTAGGTGTATGAGTAAGAGTTGCCAAACCGGCTTGATGAATAGCAGCTATTAAAAAGCCACAGGCTATCCCAACCGATTCATTTACATAATAATTGGTTTTCTTTTGTCCTTCTTCCTCATCGTAAATCTTCTTAAAAACTACTATAATATAAGGAACAGTTTCCAAAAATGGTTTTTCCCAATCCGTACCAATGGGTTCCAAGTCTTTTAACCATTGATCGCTCATCCGATTTTGATAGCTTTCGTATTCTTCCTTTTCTGCAGCTTCCCTAATTTTCTTTTTTAATTCAGGCTTGGAAATAATACAGAAGGTCCAAGGTTGCTTATGTGCCCCGGATGGCGCTGTGGCAGCAGTCTTGATAATATTTTCAATTACTTCTTTGGAAATGGGTTTACTGGAAAATTCTCGTACTGATCTTCGTTTATCCATTGAAAGATAAAAATCTTTACTATTTTTTTGTAGTGTTTCAGTATCGGGATTTAGATGTTTTAATTGAATATGAGGATGCCCATTTATTAACTTTTCCATTACAATTCCATTTCTTTCAATGCTTTTTCAATGTCCTCTGGAGTATCAATTCCAATAGTTTCTATTGGGGTAATAGCGGTTTTAATTCTATATCCGTTTTCGATCCATCTTAATTGTTCCAATGATTCGGCTAATTCTAATGGAGTAGGGGAAAGCGTAACAAGTTTAGCCAAAATGTCTACTCTATAGGCATATATTCCAATGTGTTTATAATGTTGATGGCTTTTCATCCAATCTTCAGTTGGGATGTTACGCATGTGAGGAATAGGTGACCTAGAGAAGTAAAGAGCTAACCCACTATCTGCTTTCAATGCCTTTATGACATTCGTATTTTGTAGGTCATCTAAGTGGTCAATATTTTTAATTAAAGTAGCTATCTCTGTTTTCCTATTGATAACACTTGCTAAAAGATCAATTTGCTGGGGATCAATAAAGGGCTCATCTCCCTGGATATTGATGACAAAATCATAACTCCCCCCATCCAACTTTAAAGCTTCATAGCAGCGTTCTGTTCCGTTTTTATGGTCTGGGTTAGTCTTGTAAACATCATGCCCCAATCCTTTTACATGGTCAATAATACGGTCATCATCAGTAGCAACTATCACCTTTTTCAATGCAGAGCTTTTTTTGCATTGTTCTACCACTCTTTGGATCATGCTTTTGCCGCTTATATCAGCCAGTGGCTTTCCGGGAAATCGGGTAGAGCCATATCTTGCAGGGATAATTCCTATAATGTCCATATTTTCTTAGTTTTCAGCTTTTTTGACTTTTAAACTCGTCCCACTTTCATCTACCACTACTATTTTTTCTCCTTGATCTAAATATTCACCTCTTGTATTAGCATCATACAACTCTCCATCTATTTCTACTTTTCCGCTAGGTCTCAGAACTGAGAAAACTGTCCCTGTTTTACCAGCTAAGCCCGCTTTAATAAATCTTGAAGAATAACCTTCAGTTTTTGATTGAACTCCTTGTAAAGCTACCTTTTTGAAAAAATTACTGTTGGTCAAACGGACTCCACCTATGAACATGAGAATTATACTTCCAAATAAGCCCGTTAAGGTGGTGAGTAAGGCTCTTGTTATATTTTCGCTTGGCACAAATTCAAAATCAAACATTTCATTGTTCAACATCATGAACACCAAAGAACCTAATGTTAAAATGAGTCCTAATATTCCAAATATACCAAAGCCAGGAATGACAAAAACTTCAATGGCTATTAAAACTAGTCCAATTATAAAAGCTAAAATCTCCCAGTTTTCAGCTAATCCGTTTAAATAATAAGGTACTAAATAAAGTACTAAAGCTATGATGGAAGCCATGATAGGGAAACCCACCCCTGGTGTTTGCAATTCAAAATATATTCCTCCAATAATGATGAGAATCAATATTCCGCTTATAAAAGGATTGATGAAAAATGAAATGATAGATTCAGTACCACTTACTTCATAACGATGAACTTTAGTTATGTCTAAATTTAAATGTGTTAGTAATTCTGTGGTGTTATTAAATTCACCTTCACAAAATCCGTATTTCATAGCCTCTGAAGTAGAAAATGTGATGACTTCTCCTGCTTTTGAAATCCCCTCTATTTCAATTTTTTCATCTACCATTGCTTCTGCTATTCTAGGGTCTCTTCCGGATGCTTCGGCAGTAGACCGCATAATGGAACGCATATATGACTGATACTTGTCAGGCGCTGCTTCACCGCTTTGATTAACCACTGTAGCTGCACCTATACTTCCACCGGGCGCCATATAGATGCTATCACAAGCAATGGAAATCAATGCTCCTGCTGAAGCTGCATTGTTATCTATAAAGACATAAACGGGGATATCTAAATTTAAAAGTGCTGAGCGGATTTCATCTGCATCATAAAGAGCGCCTCCATAAGTGTTCATCTCAATTATAATATGAGAAGAATTTCTATCTTTTGCTTCTTGAAGTGCGAGTTCTATATACCTATTTGTTCTGACATCAATCTGATCTTTTATTTCCATGATGAAAACTTCTTGCTTTACATCTGTTGAATCAGCAAAAACCGGGATTTGAAATATTCCCAGAATAAATAAAAGAAAGGTTATTTTTTTCATGTGTATTTAATGATTCCTCATTTGCAATATGGAAATTTCAATTTAAGTTAATCTTCTTATATTCTAATATTATCAGAATTATAAAACTGATTTTTTAATGTCAATTTCAGGATTAAAATTATGCATCAATTTAAGTGAATAGTATTTAAGCAACAATATTATACTATGACATTTTAGAAATTTTCTATAAAATTAATTTAGCGTTCGATTTATATTGATTTTTCCTTCTACATTTTCATAACAAAATGGGAGCAATATTATAACTTGACAAAATAGAATTAATAATTTATTTAAAACACCAGATTTTATAATCCGTAAACCATATTCACGTTTTCTTTATTGAATTAAGAATTAAAATTCAGTTTTATTTTACTTATCATTACATAATAACCATTTTTGTAAAGCAATCGAATACCTTAAAAAAAGCATGAAGATAAAAATTTCATTCATCTGTCTATTTTTCATATTTATTACCTCATTTAGCTCAAATGCAACTGCTATTGATTCTGTGGGGATTAAAGTTATAGACGGGAAAAAATATATTATCCATAAACTGGAGCCTAAGGAAACCCTATATTCCATTGGGAAGCGCTATCATGTATCTGTAGCGGAAATTCAGGAAGTAAATCCTGAAGAGAAAGACGGCTATAAAATTGATCAAATTGGCAGAGAACTTTTAATTCCATATAAAGAAGAAGAATTTACTTCCACTGCAGGAAATTCTCCTTCCCAAAATGATGGAAAGCAACATAGCGTGAAGGCAGGGGAAACCGTTTATTCTATCTCAAAAAAATATGATGTTAGCCAGGACGACCTCATGAAGTGGAATGATTTGAAATCCACTAATTTAAGTTTGGGACAAAAATTGTGGGTCAGTAATCCTGCCAGCTATCCTTCTGATAAAAATGATTCTAAGGATATCAAAAAAAATAATAGCAAGGATAAAATTATTCATATTGTAGATCTGGGTGAAACCATTTATAGTATTTCTAAGCAATATGATGTTAAGCAAAGTGATATTATTGAATTGAATGATTTAAAAGATAATAATATTTCTGTGGGGCAGGAATTAGTTATAAAAGCTGAAGTTAAAGAAGAAATGGAAGAGGTGGTTGAAAAACCTAAGCCACAGAACCAAACACCAAGTGTACAAACTTTTCATAATGCCAAAAAAGGTGAAACTTATGAGGAAGTAGCCAATATGTATGGCTTGAAAGAAGCAAAACTGAAAAGATGGAATAAGTTTAAAGAGCCTTTTGTGGGTGGTGAGGTAATCAAAATTGTGCCCCCTGAGATAGAAGAAGAAAAATCTGCTGATTTAGCTGATTCTAAGGAAGAAGTTAAAGTAGATAGATCAAGAATCCATACAGTTAGCTCGGGTGAAACTTTATATAGCTTGTCTGATAAATATGAGGTTTCTGTTGAAGACCTCAGAAAATGGAATAGTTTGGATAATTATCAATTAAGCCGAGGTCAAAAATTATATATTCAAAATCCGGATGCTTTGATGGCTGATGTTGGAATTGAAGGAGAAGAAGAGCAGGAAGAGAAGCCTGTCTTTGATAAATCAAAACCTAAATTATCTGAAAATCCACAAAAACAGGATACTAAAGCCTATTTTACTGTGGAGGAAGATGACATGCCTAAAATTAATAAGATTAAGGAAAAGGGTGTAGCTGAAGTTATTGAAGGCTCTGAAGGTACAGAGAAATATCTGGCATTGCATAGAACAGCCAAAATTGGGACTATCATGCAAGTCAGAAATGATTTGAATGATCAAATTGTTTTTGTGAGAGTTTTGGGCAAACTTCCTAACACAGGAGTGGATGAAAAAGTGATTATAAGAATATCCAAAAAAGCTTTCGAAAAGCTGGGGGGAGTAGATTATAAATTCCCTGTTGAAATCAGCTACCTTCCGCTTAAAGATTAAGCAAGATGCAATTTGAGGAAGTAAAATCCTTGCTGGATGAAAAATACGATCTGTATAATCGTCCTGATTTCATTGAGGATGATCCAGTTAGCATTCCACATTTATTTACGAAAAAGCAGGATATAGAAATAGCTGCTTTTTTTGCTTCCATATTAGCTTGGGGACAAAGAAAAACCATCATCAATAAATGCAAAGAGCTGATGGCGATGATGGGCAACAGTCCTTACGAATTCATATTGAACCATTCTGAAAATGATTTGAAAGATTTAATGCATTTCAAGCACAGGACTTTCAATGATATTGATACGCTTTATTTTATTCATTTCTTCAAAGAATTTTATCAGAAATACGATAGCCTGGAAGAGGCTTTTCTATTAGGGAAACCAGCTGATTCTGAGTTTATGAAGCAGAGCTTGATAGCTTTCCATCATTTCTTTTTTGCTTCCGAATTGGCTCCTCAAAGAACCCGAAAACACATTGCCACTCCCGAAAGAAAGTCTGCCTGCAAAAGAATCAATATGTTCTTAAGGTGGATGGTAAGGCAAGATGATAAAGGCGTTGATTTTGGAATCTGGCAGAAAATTAAACCCGCAGATTTAATTTGCCCTTGCGATTTACACGTTGACAGAGTTGCTAGAAAACTAGGTTTAATCCAAAGAAAGCAAACCGATTGGCAAACCGCAGAAGAACTCACTCATGCCTTGAGAAAAATGGATGCTAATGATCCTGTAAAGTATGATTTTGCACTTTTTGGGCTGGGGATTATGGAAGGATATGGGAGGTAATTAGTAATTAATAATTTAGTCTTTAACGCAATTAATAGACAGATTTACACTCTAACCATTAAGGGCACGAAGCTTTTCACTTAGTTTCACAATGCTGTAAAATTTAAATAGCCCAGGCTATTCCTTTGTTTTCTTTGTGAAAGTCTTAGAGTAACTTGGTGGTTAAAATAATCAGCCTTAGGTTGTTGTGCTTTGCATTATCTAATCTCTTTCCCCAGCAGATTCCACTTTACTTTTAATTTCCTGATTAGCCGTAATAGTTATCAATTCATCTCCTTTTTTTAATTTCTGTCCCATGATGCTTTTCCCATTCAGGCTAGTGTAGGAATAACCTTTTTTGAAAACTGTATCGGGATTTATTAATTCCAAAGTTTTTTCGTAAATCTCTAATTTCTGATGAGTGTTTTGAAAGCTTTTTCGAATATCATATTGCATTTTCTGCTGGTAACGGCTCAATTGATTTTCAGCTTTATTGAAATGTTTTTTTAAGGCATAACGCATCGAATGTTTGCGATCATTTAATTTATGCTGCTCTCTTTCCACTTTTTGGTTGAGGTGAGCTAAAATGTTATTAGTAGCCAGATTTATTTTTTCTTCATAAATTCTCATGCCTCTAATTAAAAATTCTGCCACAGCTGTTGGGGTTTTCAATTTTGTATGCGCCACCAAATCACATATAGTTTCATCTCTTTCATGACCGATCCCGGTAAAAACGGGTAATGGAAATTGCGCAATATGAGCCGCTAATTCATAATCATCAAAACAGTCTAAATCCACTTGAGCACCACCACCTCTAATCAGTACCACTGCATCAAAATTCTCCATCTGCTCATGGATTTGATGCAAAGCTGAAATAATAGTCTGAGCAGCCTTATCTCCCTGCATAGTGGCTACAAATAACTTGCTTTGTAATTTATATTGATAGTCGTTGTCTAAGATTTGATTCATAAAATCACCATAACCCGCTGCAGATTCAGCACTGATAATGGCTATACGCTGTGGAACTAATGGAAGAGCATGGCTTTTGTTCATCTCAAAAACACCATCTTCCTTCAATTGAGCAATGATTTCTTGTTTTTTTCTAGCTCTTTCCCCTAAAGTGAAATTAGGATCAATATCTTTAACATTTAGGCTTAAGCCATATACTTCATGAAATTGTACCTGAATATTTGCCAAAACAGTCATTCCAGCTTTTAGACTTTCCCCAGTGATGGATTGAAACCAAGCACTAATGCTTCTGTAGCTGTAAGACCAGATGGTTGCTCTGCTTTTGGATAACAGTTGATTGCTTTCTTCATCTTTTTCAACAAATTCCAAATAGCAATGTCCGTTGCGGGCTTCTCTTAATTCACCTATTTCTGCCACCACCCAATAAGAAGGCTCCAATTGGGTGTTAAGCGTATCTTTAATTAATAAATTGAGGTCTGTAAGAGATATGTGCTGCATTAGGGTTGCACGTTTTGGATATTTTTAACTACATCTTTTATAATGAAAAAAAGCACTATGGCAAAACTGATAATTGAAAACCAAAACATAAAACGTTTATTGGCATAAGGAACTTCCTCTTCCCTCTCTTTATCAGCAAAAAGCCAACCGTAAAATTTTTCTATGGTTTTACGCATTATAATTCCTTTAAAAACTCTAAAAAGCCAGCATTTTTCCCCTTAGGTCTAACTATCATTAACGGAATGTCATTATCTAGCTGGATTAATCGTTCTGCTATGCTTCCCAAGAAGAAGGCTGTGGTTGCCGTTCTTCCTTTAGCGCCTATAATTATTGCATTTGCATTTATTTCGTGGGCTTTGTCAATCATGTCGGTTGTGACATCCTCATTGGTATCTTGAGAATAAACCGCATTTAATTCAATTTCTTTAGTGTCAAACTTGCTTATAAACTTTTTATAGTTTTTGGTAGCATTATTTCTCATCACCTCAGTAAACTCTTCAAAGGTTTTTCCTGTATAATGATAGCCTGTTGGGACAGTAAAAACATTTTGAATGGTGATTTCGGTTGAATTCTGATTGGAACGGGCGATATTAATGGCTTCTTCCAAAGCTAGTTTCGAATATTCAGAAAAATCACTCGGCACCAATATTCTGTCCATCTTAGGGCTAGTCCCTTCTGGAATAATTAGAAGGCTGCAAGCTGCTCTTCTTGCCAATCGCTGGGCAAGAGCACCGCTCTCATTTGCTTTTTCCCTTCTGCCCATCACGATTAAATCTATATCTTTTTCCTTGGTGAATTTTAAAATACTATCGGAAATTTTACCTGTCAGAACATTGAAGTGAAATTTATCTTTATGTTCACTTTTTGCAAAATCTTCAACCTTTTTTTCCATTTCCGATTTCCTTTCTTTAATGGCATTTTCTACCATGTCAGGAAATTCTTTCAATACTTCTTTAGGAACGTAAAGGTTCTTGATAACATTTACAAAGTAAACATCTTCTACGGCTTGTTTATTGGCTAAAAAGTCCGCAAACTCCACCATAGTTTTATCTAACTCTCTTAAATCTAATCCTATTATTACTTTTTTAATTGGGTACATAAGGGTAAAATCTGAATTCGGTTACAAAGGTACAAACACTAATTTCCAAACTAATTAAAAAATCATAATAAAATCACTCATCTTCTTCTTTTTGCTCTTCTTCAAATGGTTTCATTGAATCCTCGTCATAAAACTTTTGGAGCTTGCGTTTTAATTTGAAATAACGAATTAAACCATAGGCAATCATAGGGAAACTAATACCAAAGGATAAATAGGCAAGCCATTTGACCGTTTCCAAGCTTTCCATTTTCAAAAAGGCAATTCCACCTAAAATTAAATAAAGACTGGTTCTGATGTATGCGAATAATGTCCTTTCATTAGCTAAGGTTGTTCTTTCTAAGGCTAAAAAGTCTCTTAAGATAATTTTTTCCCTGTTTTTATAGTCAGGTACTATCTTAGGCATTCTTATTTTTCTCATCATATTAAAAAAATGTTCAGAATTTAAATTTCTTAGCTTTCCTAGTGGATATATCGCTCATTATTTTGCTTAAACTCCAATTTTGACTTAGCCTGTGCCTAATTAGGAAGACACAAATTTGAGCTAAGCGAGAATTTATGGATATATCATTAATTATTTTACTTATTTTTATGAAAATTGTTCATTTTTATTAGCATTAACAAAAACAAAACGAATTCTTAGCTATGTCCTTTTTCTTGAAAATAGTTTTTAAAACCTTTTTATTCTTACTTGTACTTTCTTTTACGCATAATTCCATTGCTCAGTTTGGGGTTGGCAATGCGCTTAAAAAGCAAGCTGAAAAGCTAGTTAAAGATAAGTTAAAGGAAAAAACCGAAGAGAAACGTGAAAGTTATGACACCTTGTCCTTTAATTATGCCATTGCATTTCTTGATAAAACAGAGTCTTTCGAGAATCAACAAAAGGGGGAAGGCCTGGTTAAAACTGCTAATTTCCTTTTAAGGGATGATGAACCCCAAACAGATTTGGAAGCCGCAAGGGATATTTATGATTTTGGTCGTCTAAATTATAAAATGGGCAATCAGTTTATGGCTGAAACCAATTTGAAATTAGCAAAACTGAAGTATGAGCAAATTTCTGGCACAAATGAGCCTAATTATCTGAAAACTATAGGACTTTTAGGCTTGCTATATAGCGATATGGGAAGATTCACTAAAGCAGAGGAGTTTACTCAAAAAGCTTTGGATGGATGGGAAGAGCTGCAAGGAAAGGAAAGCATTGGATATCTGGCGGAGTTAAATAATTATGCGGTACTCGAAATTAATTTAGGAAACTATCTGGAAGCTGAAAAAATCATTAAACAATTAGGCAAAAACTTGAATGCGGAAAAGGAAAATGAAATGTTGCCCTATGCTATTTATTTAAATAATGATGCCATTTTAAATCAGTACATGGGAAGGGCGGATGAAGCATTAGGCTTGATGCAGGAATGTGCCAATATCGCCAAGGAAAGCCTAACAGAAAAGAACAGTACCTATCTTCAATTTTTGACCAATAAAGCTATACTTGAACAAGAAAATGGGGATTTGGAAACTGCAGAAAATACTTTTCAGGAAGTACTGGATTTACAGGAAAGTAGGTTAAAGCTGAATGCTAAAAATGATCCCGATTATGCCCACATGAAATCCAATATTGCTGCACTTTATGTTGAAAAGGAAGAGTATGAGAAAGCTGAAGAGGCATTGGAATTAGCATTGGAAATTTATCAGGATGAATTCGGTGATGAGCACCTGACCACAGCAGGGACTCAATCGGATTTAGGAAATCTTTATCGGTTTTTAGGGAAAAATGAAGAAGCCGAACCTTTGTTGCAATCAGCACTTTATACCCGTGAAAGAAAATTATCCAAGACGCATCCCAAGGTGGTGAAAAGCCAGGAAGATTTGGCTTTATGGTTTTGGTCTGAAGGTCAAGCGGAATCAGCTAAAAGCTATTTTAAACGAGTAATGGAAACCAGTCAGGAGTTTATAAAGGATTACTTTCCCGCTCTAAGTGAAGCAGAAAAAACAAAATACTGGGAACAGCTCAAGCCTCGTTTTTTCAGGTTCTATAATTTTGCCTTGGAAAATCATGAGGAATATCCTGAATTGTTGGAAGATTTCATGCGCTATAGATTAGCCACCAAAGGGATTCTATTAAGTGCATCCACTGCTTTGAGAAATACAATTTTCAGCCAAAATGATGAGGAGTTGACCGCACTTTATGAACAATGGCTGGATCAGAAACAGCAATTGGCTAATGCTTATGCGCTAAGTGATGAAGAAATAAAAGAGCAAGAACTTAATGTGGATTCCTTGGAGAATGCCACTAATCAGACCGAAAGAGATTTGTCTGTAAAATCGGAAGCATTTTCTTCTGCTTATGAAGGCAGGAATTTGGATTACAAAACTATTCTTAACCAATTAAAGCCAGGTCAGGTGATGGTTGAAATTGTGCAATATCCAATATTCGATAAGCAATTGACTGCTGAAAATGCTTATGCTTATGTCATTTTGAAAGAAGACGAGGATAAACCAAGCATAATCATCAACAAAGAAGGAGATTTACTGGAAAACAGGTACTATTCATATTATAATAACGTCATCAATCAAAAATTGAAAGATGATTATTCTTATGCACAGTACTGGGAGAGTATGGAAAATGAAATTGGAAATGCAAACAGAATTTATATTTCACCTGATGGGATTTATAATCAGGTCAATATGAATACGCTCCAGCAACCAAATGGAAAATACTTGATTCAAGATCATGATATTCGCTATGTAGGTCATCCCAATGATATTTTATTTGAGAAATCAGCTGGAACCTCTGATCAACAAACAGCCTTCTTGATGGGCGATCCTAATTTTAATAGCCAAAGTATTGCGCAGCTTCCAGGTACAAGAAAAGAAATAGAGGATATATCAAAATACCTTTCACCTACAATGAAAATGCAAAAGTACTTGAACAATGAAGCCAATGAATCGAACTTGAAGGAAGTGAAATCTCCTAAGTATTTGCATTTGGCAAGTCACGGTTACTTTTTGGAGGATAAACAAGCAAATGATAATTTGTTTGGGGTGCAGTTGCAATATATCCGACAAAATCCACTTTTGCGCTCTGGCTTATTGTTGACAGGAGCAGGGGCGGAAGAGACCTCAGGAAGTTCGCAATCATTTAATCAAAGTGATAACGGGTTTTTTTCTGCTTACGAAGCCATAAATCTAAATTTAAATAATACAGAAATGGTAGTGCTTTCCGCCTGTGAAACAGGTAAAGGAGATGTGAAAGCAGGAGAAGGTGTTTATGGATTGCAGAGGGCATTTATAGTAGCTGGAGCTGAATCCTTGGTGATGAGTTTGTGGAAAGTGGATGACACCGCCACCCAAAAACTGATGTCAGGATTTTACAGGGAAAACGTACAAGGCAAAGCAATTCCAGATGCATTTAGATCAGCGCAATTGGCAATGTTGAATGAATACAAACATCCGTATTACTGGGGAGCTTTTATTATGTTTAGTAGATAATTTTAACTTTTCAAAAAATAGGTGTGCACGTCATTCCGGAAATTTTAGTCTCAAGACGAAGGAAATGGGGCTAAAATTATCCGGAATCTCCTGTATGAGAAGGTAATTATAGAATCGTTAATCATTACGGCTTTTTCTGATTATCTTAAGGAGTCTCACATATTTCAAAGAAAACCCTACCTAAAACAGGAAATTTCAGCATCTTTGTCCTTACAAATCATAATTTTAGAACAGAATAAATGCTGAAATTTTTCCAATTCATCTATACCGTATGGGCACTACTGGTTTTTCATGTCATCATGATTATCCTTTTTCCTGTATTTATAATTCCACCCATGATTCATAGAAAAGGAAGCCATTTAGGTTTTAAAGCCATCCGTTTGTGGTCATTGTTATTTAGCTTTTTTAACAGGATTATTTATAAGATTGAAGGGAAAGAGCATTTTAATAAAAGGGAGAATTATGTGATTATTTCCAATCATACTTCTTTTTTGGATTCACCTGCCATTGCTCAGGCAATAGATGCGCCTTTCAAAGCATTGGCAAAAAGGGAATTGACCAAAATACCGATTTTTGGTTTTTTGATAAAGATGATCACAGAGGTGGTGGATAGGTCAAATCCACAAAGTAGGCAAAGAAGTAAAGACCGCTTAAACGAAGTACTGAAAAATGAAAATTCTATACTAGTATTTCCCGAAGGCACTATGAATAGAACTGATCAGCCATTGCAAAGATTTTATGATGGTGCTTTCAGAATAGCTATAGATGCTCAAGCTCCAATTTTACCAGTAGTCATTAAAGGTGCAGCAAAGTTGATGAAACCCAGTAGTTTCCTAATGAAGCCGGGTAAAATTGATGTTAAAATACTTTCTCCTATCTCCACAGAAGGTTTAACCCAAAAAGAGTTACCTAAATTGAAAGCAGAAGTGGTGGAAAAGATGCAGGCTGAGTTGGTGGGGTGAGGTTTTTGAGAGGGTAATAGAATTTATAAGATTTTATTGAGTGTTTAGATGTTATATGAATAAAAATTATACAAATGGATAAAAAACTTAAAACTGTATTTTTATTGATTTCTGTTTGTGTTTTGTTTTCATGTACTCGTAAAAATGAATATGAATTTCAGATTTTAAATCAAACAGACTATAGTTTGGACAGATTTGAATTAGGTTCTAGGAATGGTGAAATTAATATTGAATTAAACCGCTATGACACTTCCAATATTATTATATATGATTTTGAAGGTACATATTTTAATTTCACTGAACCCATGTTGTACATGGCGGTAGTAGAATATAGTGATTCAATTAAAACTTATAAAAATGACTTTGGACATATGACATCAATACCTGATTTAAGCAGGAATAACTTAAATATAATTGAAGTTGTTTTAGCAGATACTATTGAAAATGAAAATGATATTTTTGAGTTTATTGTTAATTAGGATGCGTTTTTTACTGCTGAATTTTCATTTTTTGATGTTTTAGCTGTTTCTAGTCCTCTTTAGGAAATATTATTAGTTTGTAGATATATTTTGTTATATAATAGAATTCATAATCATCAATTACAAAATAAAACTTTATTTCATTATATTTGTACATATATGTGTACATTTAATATAGAAACATGTTAACCACAACCTTATCAGATTTTAGGAATAATATTAAAAAATATTTTGATAGTGTAACGGATAATTTCGAGACCTTAATTATTAATCGAGGTAGAAATTCTGGTATAGTGATAATGTCATTGGATGAGTACAATTCAATGAAAGCTACTCAACATGAATTATCCTCAAAAGTTAATGAAAAAAGGCTAGATTCAGCTATTTCAAAACTTAAATCGGGTTCATCTTTTCAAAAAGACTTGCTTGAGGAATGAAGATCGTTTTTGTGGATGAATCTTGGGAAGACTATTTGTATTGGCAGAAAACGGATAAAAAGATACTTAAACGAATAAATACGCTCATAAAGGATATATCTAGAAATCCGTTTGATGGAATAGGTAAACCTGAGCCTTTAAAATACAAATATTCAGGCTTTTGGTCAAGAAGAATTAATGGAGAGCACAGATTGATTTATCAAGTAAAAGAAGATGAATTGTTAATTGCAAAATGTAGATTTCACTATGATTGACTCTTGTGCCATGGGCAGTGAACACCGACCATCTCCCAATTGATGCGCGCGACTCTCCTCCCCTGACGCAAGCGTCTCGCTTGTGTCAAACATCTATAAATTAAAATTTTCCACAACTTATACATTATTGCCACTATCAAGATAAAATCGTAATTTGGTGAAAACTAAATCACTGAATTATGAAAAACTTACTGAAAGGATTGGCATTATTTTTTATTTTATCAATCCCCTTTAAATCTTTTGCTCAATCGGATTGCAATCCTTATTTATTATTGGATGAGGGAAGAAAATGGACTTCAGCTACCTATAACGCTAAAGATAAATATCAAGGAAAGCAAAGCTATGAAGTTTTATCCATAAGTGAAGAGGATGGCAAGATTACTGCCGAGGTTATGCTGACTTCTTATGATAAAAAGGATAAACTTGTTATGGAAAAGGAAGTGGAATTTACTTGTAAAGATGGTGTAGTGGAAATGGATATGTCCAAGTATATTCCTGAGGAATCCTTGGAAAGCTTTAAAAATATGGATGTTGAAATGGAATTTGAAGCCATTACAATTCCTGAAAATTTGGAAGCAGGACAATATTTGGAAGATGGCGGTGTAAGCATTTCTGTAAATGGACCAATGCCCATATCTATGGATATTAAAATTCAAGATAGGAAAGTGATGGATAAAGAAAGTATTGAAGTGCCCGCAGGTACTTATGATGCTTGGAAAATTAATTCTATCATTAAAATGGATGCCATGGTTACCAGAGAGACCAAAAACATTGAGTGGGTGGCGAAAAATGTAGGGGTTGTTAGAACCGAACAATATGATAAAAAAGGAAAATTAGATAGTTATACAGTTCTAACTGAAATTAATTGATCAAATACACTTTAAAAACCTGTCAGGTTAGTTTATTTATTTTGACTTTACCTTTTAATGGATTTTTAACCATATTTTCTGATTAACTCAATTACAAAATGAAAATCAAATTTATTTATTCTCTTTTAATATCATTTCTTATTGCCCAAAGCAGTTTAGCTCAATATCCTGAAATCCTTAGTCTAGAGGATCAAGCAAAAGTGGAAGATGAAATTTTAACAGAACGTTTTGAAACTGTACTTCCAGAAATTATGGAACGAACAGGTCTCGATATGTGGCTCATTATATCAAGCGAATACAACGAAGACCCAGTAATCAAAACCATGTTGCCTTCTACTTGGATGGCAGCAAGAAGAACCACTATGCTGGTAATTTATCAGCCTGAAGAAGGTGCTGAATTACAAACTCAGGCAGTGGCGAGATATGATGTGGGCGAGATTTTCAAAAGAGCTTGGAACCCTGATACACAGCCTGACCAATGGAAGCGATTGGCAGAAATAATTGAAGAAAAAAATCCGAAGAAAATAGGTGTGAATATGTCCAATGATTTTTCACATGCCGATGGATTAGTGAAATCAGAATATGATTTATTGATGGAGGCATTGCCAAAATCACAACATAAAAAAGTAGTTTCAGCTGAAAAATTAGCTGTTGGTTGGTTGGAAACTAGAACCGAAAGAGAAAGGATAATTTATGAGCAGCTTTGCAATATTGCCCATAAAATTATTGCAAAAGGATTTTCATTGGAAGCCATTACGCCCGGTGTCAGCACTACCGATGATTTAGTTTGGTGGTATCGTCAGGAAATCAACAAATTGGGATTAAAGACATGGTTTCACCCAACTGTGGATGTGCAGAGAGCAGACCCTGAAAGTTTTGACCATTTAAGGAGTTTTAGCAAAAGACCTGATTTACAAATCATTCAGCCTGGTGATCTATTGCATGTAGATTTTGGGATAAATTATTTAAGATTAAATACGGATACTCAACAGCATGCTTATGTGTTAAAACCAGGTGAAAAAAGGATTCCTAATTACTTGGTGAAAGCTTTTGAAGAAGGTAAAAAAGTCCAGGATCATTTGACCAATCAATTCAAAACAGGTAGAACTGGTAATGAAATGTTATTATCTGCACTTGAAGAAGCTAAAGCAGAAGGTTTAAAGCCAACTATTTATACGCATCCAATAGGTTATCACGGTCATGCGGCTGGTCCAACCATCGGGATGTGGGATGCGCAAGGTGGAGTTCCCGGAAGTGGAGAATATCCTTTATATCCTAATACCACTTATTCCATAGAATTGAATGCAGCCGTTTTCATAAAGGAATGGAATAAAGAGATCCGTATTATGTTGGAAGAAGAAGCCTTTTTCGATGGAGAAGAAATTTATTATATCGATGGCAGACAGGAAGAGATTTATGCTATTCCTAGGTGAAATTTTGGTGGTAATTTGGGGGCTGGTCTAAGCGAGACGCTTGAACCAGTTGGGTCTTTTTATTAACTGTGCTACCTAGCTCAAGCGTCTCGCTTGGGCTTTTTCTTTTTTAAATAGTCTTAATCCTTACTTTTTTCACCAACTAGCGCAAACTTCTCGCTTGTGCATTCTTTTTCTTAGAAATTATCAAATCATCTTAATCCTAATCTTTCTTTTCTTTAATTGAGTGTTGTTCAATTTGTTGACCAGTTTATGAGCTTTCTCAGCTTTCACGGCTACGAAAGCACAATCTTGCTTTAATTCTATCATGCCTAATTCATCCTTGCTCAATTTCCCTTCTTTCATGAAAAATCCAGCAATATCGCCTTTGGAAATTTTGTCTTTCCTTCCACCCGAAATAAAGAGTGTGTCAAACTCCTTTTTAATATCATTTCCTTTTTCAATTTCTTGAATAGAGATGTAATCCGTAGGGATAAAAACAGGCAATTGCTCATCTGGAGATTGCAAAACATAGGCGGTTCCACTTTGGTGCATTCTTGCTGTTCGACCGTTTCGGTGCGTAAATTCTTCTTCTTTAATGGGAAGGTGATAGTGGATGATAAATTTTATTTCCGGAACATCAATTCCCCTTGCAGCCAAATCAGTAGCTAAAAGCAAATTGTATGTCCCATTTCTGAATTTGATTAATGACCTTTCCCTATCGTTCTGTTCCAATCCACCATAGAAACTGCCATGAGGAATATTCATTTGGACTAAATATTCACTAATTCTATCAATACTATCCTTAAAATTACAGAATACAATGCCAGGTTGATTGCCCAATTGTTTTAAAAGCTCAGCTAAAGTTTCAAGTTTATCCTTTTTTGCAGTTTTCACTACTTTAATGGAAAGCTCATTTACTCCCTCATGTAAATAGTTAATATAAAATGGATCTCTTAAGCCTACAAATGCTGGTACCTTTTTAGGTTCGGTGGCAGAAGTTAGAACCTTTCTTCTGATTTGAGGAAGTTCCCAAATAATGGCTTTCATTTCAGCTTTAAAACCAATTTCCAGTGATTTGTCAAACTCATCCAATACCAATGTTTTAATATTTTTAACGGCAAAACTCTCCCTTTCAATATGGTCAGCAAGTCGCCCAGGTGTTCCGATTAGAATTGCAGGAGGATGTTGTAAATCTATTTTATCTTTAGCCCCAGCTCTTCCGCCATAAATGGCATTAGCTTTATATCCAGTTCCCATTTCCCTGACCACTTGTTCAATTTGAATAGCTAGTTCTCGTGAAGGAACTACAATTAAAACCTGCACATTCGGGCAATCAGAATCAAGCATTTCAATTATTGGAAGAAGAAATGCCAGTGTTTTGCCAGTGCCTGTTGGTGATAGCAAAACGGTGTCTTCAGAA
This sequence comes from Bacteroidota bacterium, assembly GCA_051747245.1. Classification (GTDB taxonomy): domain Bacteria; phylum Bacteroidota; class Bacteroidia; order Cytophagales; family Cyclobacteriaceae; genus Marivirga. Next base: position 26,887 of record JBNJFX010000013.1, on the reverse strand, counting down.
GTTTTTATCACTTCCAAAGCCTCTTTTTGCATAGTGTTCAATTCTTCTATGCTCAATTTAGCTAATATTTCTTCTCTGGTTTTAATTGCTTCTGCCATTTTGCAAAGCTATGTATTTTAATGGATTTGATTGTTAAATTATTTCAGTGGGATATCATACGCTTAATTACTTTTAATCAACTAAACAATCCTTATATTTGATTAGATATTCTATAAAATTCTTATCTTTAGTAATATGAAGGATAATCAAAGTGATATGGTGAGGGTTTATAGTGATACAGAAATCAATATAAACAAGCTCAGGGCTGAACTGGCAAAAATAGGAATTCCATCTTTGGTGAAAAATGAATTTCAATCTGGTGTAATGGCCGGATTTGGAGCTTCTCCCAATGCCGTAGATTTATATGTAAATACTTCGGATGTTGATGAAGCAACTGCTTTAATTCAGGATTTAAACAAAGAATAATAGGTTCCGTAAGTGATATTTTGCATTTAAACTTAAGGTGTTTGGAGAGAAATATTTTAAAAAATCAGCATGTAATGGATATTTCATTGAGTATAATTTTTGGTTTGCTCTCTACACTATTAGGTTTGGTGAAATTTAATATCCCCGGTTTCACGGCTGCTATTAGTAGTTTGAATGAAATTCCTTTGCTGATTAGTGTATTCTACATAAGTAATCCATTTTATCTTATAATCGCAGTTGTTATTTCTGCCTTAACAACACCTGAACAAGGCTCTATTTATTCTACTATATTGATGCATGCCGGTGGCTTGGCCTTTTTTGGGATTTATTATCACATGTTTCTAAGGAATTTTTCAGGTAAAGTAATCAAAAGCATTTTGTATTGTGCACTGGGGATTACTATTTATTATGCTGCATTTTTGATGCCGATTTTTATAGTAACAAATCAATTATTGGGGTTGAATGAAGCAGCTTTTATTCCTTTTTATAAAGAATTAAGCCAATCTCTATATTTTGAATTTGTCACTTCTTTACTAGTTGTCACTTTATTTTTGATTCAATTTAATTACAGCAGGAGGCTAAAGAAATATTCAACAGGACTGGAAGATTTAGTAAGAGAGCGTACAGAGGAGTTGAGCAGCACAGTGGAGGATCTGAACCATGCTAATGAGGAATTGACATCTATGAATGATGGCTTGGATTTAATGGTGAAAAATAGAACAGCTGAATTAGAAGAAAGAAACTATCAATTAACTGAGTATGCTTTTATTAATTCCCATTTACTTAGAGCACCTTTAGCTAGAGTTCTTGGATTAACAGATTTGATCCGAATGGAAAGCACAGATCCTAAAACTCAGGATTTGATGGATAAATTATTTAATTCATGTGAAGAATTGGACGAAATCATCAAACTAATGAGTGCCCAATTATCCGATGGCAGTATTCTCAATTCAGCTCAAAAGGAAGATTTGAAAAATAAAATAAATCAAATTATTGCTCAACGAGATAACTTTATTAAAAAATGAAAGCAACAGTTTTATATTATGAGGAGGTAATTTTTATCCTCTAAACTTCATTACTTATTCACTTCAACACTTCCATATTTCAAGAAGACTTATTCACCATTGTAGAAGCAGCTTGAGCTGTTGGGAAAATTAAGACATCTGCTAAATTTACATGAGCAGGCCGGGTAGCCATAAATAAAATTAAATCGGCTATATCATCCGCTTTTAAGGCATCAAAACCTTCATAAACTGATTTGGATCGATCTTCATCACCTTTAAATCGAACCAATGAAAATTCAGTTTCCACCAAACCGGGTGCTACTTGAGAAACTTTAATTCCATATTGGTTTAAATCCATTCGCATGGAGCTGTTTAATGCATCTACAGCATGTTTGGAAGCACAATATACATTTCCATTGGGATAAGCTTCTTTTCCTGCAACTGAACCAATATTGATAATATGCCCTGAATTTTGGCTAATCATTTTTTGAATAATTGGTTGAGAAACGTATAATAACCCTTTTACATTTATATCGATCATGGCTTCCCAATCTTCCATGCTTCCATTCTCAATTGAAGCCAAACCATGTGCATTTCCTGCATTGTTAATTAGTAAATCAATAATTTGCCATTCTTCAGGTAGGCTTTCGATAGCATTTAAAACTGCTTTTTGGTCGCGCACATCAAAATTCAGTGTGTGGATTTTCGTTTGTTTGCTTAATTCCTTTTCCAATTCATCAAGCCGTTCTTGCCTTCTTCCGGTAGCAATAATTCTAAATCCGTTTTGACCTAAAAGTAGGGCAGTAGCTCGTCCGATGCCTGATGTTGCGCCAGTTATAAATGCTGTTTTTTTCATAGTTTTTTCGTTCACTCTAAAATTCTCTCGCGATAATTTTCTCACAGAATACACAGAAGGTCACAGAAAGAATAATTGGAAAATAAAAATAGTAAATAGATAGCGTTTGCTATAATTTGAAGAGATTTAATTAATAATCCTCACCAAGCTTTCGTTATCCACTAGTTTTGAGACGTTGAAGTTAACTAGTAGGCCTAATTTTTTGTCTGATAATTTAAGGTAGGAGAGCAATTGCTTTTTATGGACATTGTGCAGAAATTCTACTGATTTGATTTCTACTATAATCGTATTTTCTACCAAAACATCTAATCTATAGCCTAATTCTAATTTTACGCCTTTGTATATAACGGGCAAGCCTACTTGGCTTCTTGCATTAAGTCCCATTTTGTGTAATTCATACATTAGTGCAGCTTCGTATACACTTTCTAATAATCCTGGTCCTAATTCTTTAAATACTGTATAGATGGCACCTCTTATTTGGTAGGTCAAGTCGTTTAAACTCATTGGGTTTGGTTATAAGGTTGAAAAATTATTTAAGGATTTTAAGATAAAAAGAATTTAGTTAAATATGAAATGTGGCTCACAGAAAGCACGGAAGACCACAGAAAAAAGGAGGTTAAGTAATCAATAGGCTAGTTTTTCTTGAAGTATATGTTATTGTAATTTAGATATTATTTGATATAAGGATTGGCATGAACAAATTGGCACTTAAATTTCTGTGTAATTCCGTGTGTTTTGTGAGAGTTTTTTAGCGCACAGAAAGCACAGAAGAACACAGAAAAATGACACTGTTTCCAATGAATTGATTGATTTGTAAAAAGTATATATCGTAGTGTCTTGGTGAAAAGTTAGTATAGGAATGAGAGATAAAAATTCAGGTTTCTGTGTAATTCCGTGTGTTCTGTGAGAGCCAATTGCGGAGTTTATATAGCGCACAGAA
>JBNJFX010000013.1:0-23522 GCA_051747245.1 Bacteroidota bacterium | reverse complement strand
TGAAAAGTTAGTATAGGAATGAGAGATAAAAATTCAGGTTTCTGTGTAATTCCGTGTGTTCTGTGAGAGCCAATTGCGGAGTTTATATAGCGCACAGAAAGCACAGAAGACCACAGAAATTATTAATGGTAAGTTTTATTAGGAATAAGTACCTGGTATACTTCTATACTTCAAAACATAAAGACCTCAACACTTTTACACTTATTTCTTAACTCTGCTCGGATTATCATTTATAAAGGCTTTCCAGCTTTTGGGGCCACTGGTTGTTTTTCCGCCTTGAAAATGATGACATATAGCTACTCCTAATGCATCGGTAGCATCTAATAATTTGGGAATTTCTTTGATGCCTAATAAAGTTTTCAACATCTCGGCAACTTGCTCTTTAGAAGCATTTCCATTACCTGTAACAGACATTTTTACCTTTTTAGGAGCATATTCAGTAATTGGTAAGTCTAATCGTAGGGCAGCTGCCATGGCTACTCCTTGGGCACGACCTAATTTCAACATGGATTGGACATTTTTACCATAAAAGGGAGCTTCTAAAGCTACTTCATCAGGACTGTAATCTTCAATTAAGTTTGTGACTCTTTCAAAGATTTTACGCAATTTGATTTCATGATTGGCATATTTAGAAAGGTGAATAACCCCATATTGCAGCATCGCCATTTTATTGCCAGTAATTTGAATTACCCCATAGCCCATCACGGTTGTCCCTGGATCAAGCCCTAATATGATTTTGTCTTTAGGCATATGTTAAATTCTTTAAATTGCTTTTTGCTTATAAATTCTCTTGTCTTTTTGCTCACAGAAGGCACAGAAGAACACAGAAAGTTATTTAATTTTTACAGCTATTCTTTTTTTACTGATTCCGGTCTGATTTATGGCACTTCTTTTTGGCTCACAGAAACCACAGAATATCACAGAAAGGTAACTTAATTTCTACACTTAAACACCTCAACACATCCTCACCTCCATACTTGTTAATGCGCCTCACTCCAATTATCCGCAATTCCAACCCCGATTTCCATTGGAACATCCAATTCCATGGCATTTTTCATGAGGTCTACTACTTTATCTTTTAGCTTATCAATTTCATCTTTATGGGCATCGAAAATCAATTCATCATGCACCTGCATAATCATTTTTGATTTTAAATTCTCTTTTTCCATCCATTTATGAATATTGATCATAGCGATTTTAATCATGTCGGCAGCACTTCCTTGTATGGGAGCATTAATGGCATTTCGTTCTGCATATCCACGGATGGTCTGATTTCGGGAATTTATATCTCTTAACCATCTTTTTCTACCTAAAATAGTGGTCACATATTCATTGGCCCTAGCTTCTTCTTTTATTTTTTCCATATAATCGTGCACCCTTGGGAATTCCTTAAAGTAGGCTTTTATGATATCGGAAGCCTCCGTTCTAGAAATATTAAGGTTTTGAGCCAATCCAAAAGCAGAGATACCATAAATGATACCGAAATTTACTTCTTTGGCTTTTCTTCTCATCCCAGGATCTACATCATCTAAATCAACGCCAAAAACTTTGGCTGCAGTGGTAGCGTGAATATCTCTGCCATTTTTGAAAGCCTCCATCATGGCTTCATCTTGAGAGAAAGCTGCCATAATACGCAATTCTATTTGAGAATAATCCGCTGCCATGAGCTGGTAATTTTCATCTCTAGGCACAAAGGCTTTTCTAATTAATCTACCCTTTTCAGTTCGGATTGGAATGTTTTGCAAATTCGGATTATTGGAGCTTAATCGACCTGTGGCAGCAACTGCTTGACGATAATCAGTGTGTACTCTTCCATCTTTCTTGCTGATCAATTTTGGTAAGGCATCCACATAAGTAGATTTCAATTTCTGATATTCACGGAATTCTAAAATCTTATCGGCTATTTCATGTTCATTTGCTAGTTTAGATAAAATTTCCTCTCCTGTGGCATATTGACCCGTTTTGGTTTTCTTGGGTTTATCTACCAATTTCATTTTATCAAAAAGAATCTCCCCCAATTGCTTTGGTGAGGCAATATTGAATTCCTGACCAGCTAATTCGAAAATTTTATTTTGAGCTTCCAAAGCCGCTGTTTCCAATTCCTTTGACATTTTGGCAAGCGCATCTTTATCAATTTTTACGCCTTCATATTCCATTTCTGCCAATACATAGGAAAGTGGTTCTTCTACATCATGCAGTAAACTTTCAAGATTATTTTCTTTGATTTCTTTCTCTAAAATATGTTTAAGTTGTAGTGTGATATCAGCATCTTCTCCTGCATATTCCACCACTTCTTCCACTGGAACATCACGCATATTTCCTTGTTTAACTCCTTTTTTGCCAATTAAATCAGTTATGGAAACAGGGCTGTAGTTCAAGTAATTCTCAGCCATCACATCCATATTATGACGTGTTTCAGGATCAAGCAGATAATGAGCCAGCATGGTGTCAAACATTTTGCCTTTTACCCTAATCCCATAATTACGCATGACTTGAATATCATATTTCAGGTTTTGGCCAATTTTAGTGATGTCTTCATTTTCTAAAACCTCTTTGAATTCATCCGCTATCTTTTGCGCTTCTTTTTGGTCGGCAGGAAATGGAACATAATAAGCTTCACCTGCAACATAAGAAAATGCTAGCCCGACTAATTCGGCATCTGTAGGTTCTAAATCAGTGGTTTCTGTATCAAAACAAAATTCATCTTGAATAGAAAGGTAGGTAATCAAATCCTCCCTAAGTTCAGGCGTATCAATTAAATGATAATGATGGACTGTATTGGCAAGTGTTCTTCTTTCTTGTGGTTCTTCCGCTTTCTCAGCTGCTTCTTCAGGTGTATCGGTGAACATAGACATTTGAGCTGGATCAACTTTGGCAGAAGATTTCGAAGGAGCAGCCGGTTCTTCACCTAGAACCCTTTTCATGATGGTTCTAAACTCCAGTTCTTCAAATAATTCTCTTAAAGCTTCCTCATTAGGTTCATCCAATACTAATTTATCAGGTTCATAAGCCAAAGGCACATCCGTTTTGATTGTAGCTAATTTTTTGGAAAGTAAGGCTTGCTCCTTATTTGCCTCTACTTTCTCTTTCATTTTTCCTTTTAGTTCCTCGGTATGCTCCAATAACCCCTCGACCGATCCGTATTGCTTTAAAAACTTAATGGCTGTTTTAGCACCAACTCCAGGTATGCCTGGGATATTATCTGCAGCATCGCCTTGCAATCCTAAAATATCGATTACCTGCTCAACTCTATCAATATCAAACTTCTTTTTAACTTCTTCTATACCTAAAACGTCTACTGCATTACCCATGAAAGCAGGTTTGTAAAGAAACACATTATCCGTAACCATCTGCGCATAATCTTTGTCAGGGGTCATCATATAAACTTTAAAACCATCCTCACCTGCTTGTTTAGCAATAGTTCCAATGATATCATCTGCCTCATAGCCGTCCATAATGAGTACAGGAATGTTAAAAGCTTCCACAATCTTTTTCACATAAGGTATGGCCACTCTTATATCTTCAGGCTGTTCTTCTCTTTGTGCTTTATAGGCGGGGAATTCCTCATGACGGAATGTAGGAGCCGAAGTATCAAAAGCCACTCCAATATGACTAGGTTTTTCCTTTTTTAAGATTTCTAACAGGCTATTGGTGAAACCCAGTGCTGCTCCTGTATTTAGTCCTTTGGAATTTATTCTTGGAGTCTTGCTAAAAGCAAAATGCGCACGGTAAATTAATGCCATGGCGTCTAGAAGGAATAATTTTTTATCTGATTCAGGTGTATTGCTCATTTGAAATTTGATTCTGAAGTTAAACAGATTTTAAAGGTAGAAAATCTTTAGGCTTTTTGGAATGTTGAAGTGTTTTAAAAATAGTAAATTGTGAGTTGTTAAACTTAAAAGAAAGCATGAGAAAAATAATAAATCTTTTTATTCCAATATTATTTCTGTTTAGTTGTTCATCACAATCTCCAACAGGGCTTGAACCACATGAAGGAAAAGTAAAGGTAGAGGGTGGTGAAATTTGGTATAAAGTGATGGGAGAAGGAGAGGGTATTCCTATTTTAACTTTGCATGGCGGACCTGGTGGTACCCACCGTTATTTTTATCAATTAAGTCCTCAAACAGAAGAAAGGCCCATTATATTATTTGATCAATTGGGTGGAGGAAGGTCAGATTATCATAATGACACTACTTTGATGACCGTAGAACACTTTGTGGAACAAGTAAAAGCAGTAAAGGAAAGTTTAGGTTTGGATGAGTTTTATCTTTTGGGGCATTCCTGGGGTGGAACTTTGGCAATAGAATATTATCTTAATTATCCTGAAGGAATAAAAGGATTGATTTTGAGCAGCCCGCTGATTAGTACTCCTCGCTGGGAAGCAGATGCTGATACTTTAATCAATACCTTGCCAGCTGATTTACAGGAAGTAATTGAAAATGCAAATGAAACTGGGGATTATGATTCCGAGGAATATCAAAAAGCAGATGCCTATTATTGGAGTCAGTTTGGTTTGAGGACTGCAAAAAATGATCATCCTTTGGATACAGTAGAAGTTTCAGGAAATGGATTGATTTATAACTATATGTGGGGACCAAGCGAATTTAGGTGTACGGGAACGCTTAAAGATTTTGATGGAACCGAAAGTTTAAGTGAAATTTCAGTTCCTACGCTTTTTGTTACCGGAGAATATGATGAAGCAAGACCTCAAACAGTAAAATATTTTAGTAAATTGGTTTCCAACGCTGAATTTGAAGTCGTGGAAGGGGCTGGTCATTCAACTTTACATGATAATAAGGAGGGATATAATCAAATCCTTAAGAAATTTCTGCAGTAGTAAATTGTCTATTTTTGAAATCAATAACTTTTAATAATCTATTAAATAAATAAGCTATGAAATATTTAATTCCACTATTGCTACTGTTTTGTTTTAATTCCTTAAGTCAAAATAAACCTAATGATCCTTTAGCTCATACCTATTCTATAGTGGCACGTGATGCCGAAACGGGTGAAATGGCTGTAGCCGTACAGTCTCATTGGTTTAGTGTGGGAACAGCAGTTTCTTGGGGAGAAGCAGGAGTAGGAGTAGTAGCTACTCAATCATTTACCAACAAATCTTTCGGCTTAAGAGGATTAGCGATGATGAAATCTGGTCTTTCTCCACAGGAAGCAATGGATAGTTTGATCAATAATGATGAAGGACAAGCATTTCGTCAAGTTGCCATTTTAAACACAAAAGGTCAGGTAGCAAGTCATACGGGTGCTAAGTGTATAGATGAAGCAGGTCATATTAATGGAGATAATTTCTCAGTGCAGGCTAATATGATGCTAAACAAAACAGTAGTTCCTGCCATGGAGACTGCATGGAAAAAGAACGAAGATTTACCTTTAGCGGAAAGGATAGTAGCCGTTTTGAAAGCCGCACAAGCTGAGGGCGGAGATATAAGAGGAAAGCAATCAGCCGCACTTCTAATTGTGAAGGGAGAAGCTACAGATGAGCCATGGAATGATAAAGTTTTGGATTTAAGAGTAGATGATCACGAAAATCCTATATCAGAATTAGACAGATTAGTGAAAGTATTTCGTGCTTATGAACACATGAATCAGGGAGATTTATATGTAGAAGAGGGAGCTATGCAGGAAGCCATGAATGAATATAATGCTGCGATGGAAATGTTTCCGGAAAACCTGGAAATGCAATATTGGACAGCTATAACTTTAGCCAATGACGGTAAAATTGACAAAGCCGTTAAAATGCTTCAAAAAATATATCAGGCAGATTCTAATTGGCGGGAATTGACGAAAAGATTACCTAAGGTAGGTTTACTGGAAGTTGAACAGAAAGAGTTAGATCAATTAATTAAATAAAAAATGTCCTGAGTAATTGCTCAGGACATTTGAAAAAGTTTATTGTTAATCTTCTATCTTCAAAGTTAATACAGGTCTTTTAGAATGGTTTACAACATCTTCTGCAATACTGCCACTTAATAGATGCATCAAGCCTTTTCTACCATGAGTTCCCATGGCAATCAAATCAATATTGTTTTCCTTGGCAAATTCTAAAATCCCTTCTTCCTCATTGATACCGTTAAAAATATGTTTTTCAGCCTCCAAACCATTGTTTTTCATATATTCATCCATTCGTTTTTTGGTAGTAGTGGAAGACTCAAAATTATTTGGCGTATTCACTTTTAATAAATGAATTTTAGCATAAGAGAAATGCGCAATTTCCTTAATTTTTGCAGCCAATTCTTTATCATCATTTTTCAATGAAGTGGCAAATACAATATTGTCAATATTAGCTAAGCTAATTTCTTCTTTTAGTGTAAGGACAGGACATTTAGCATTTCTAACCACTTTTTCGGCATTGGAGCCAATCAATATTTCATCCACACCGCTGCTACCGCTAGTTCCCATCACCACTAAATCAGGCTCGTATTCGTTTACCATACTGGATATATTATAATAGGTATTTCCAGCTTTCAATTCAGATTTGAATTTAACACCTTCCAATAAATCGCTTTCTTTAAGCTTTGCTAATTTTTTCTTTCCAAGCTCGATCATTTTCATGACGAATACTCCATCCATTCCATCAATATTAGTAGCTTCTCCCATGGTATTGAATGAAGTCTGCCCAGGGATTTCCACTACATGTAATAAAATTAATTCAGAATCTGTTTTCTTAGCTATTTCAGTAGCCAATTTTAAAGCATATTTAGCTTGGTCTGAAAAGTCGGTTGGAACCAATATTTTTTTCATAGTGATATAGTTTTCGATTATTGTTCAATTAAATATACGAATCTTATCCTAAAATGATGAGAAAAGTACTATAAATTATGAACTATAAATCAATAATAGAAAGCCCGAAGGATAATACGAAAAGTAAAGTGGAAAGCGCTAAGTATTTTAGCTGAGGATCATATTCAATTGAGTTCTTTGCTTTATAAATCTTAATGATGTGAATAGCAAATAAAGCAAAAGCAGGAATGAGTATAAATATGCTTTTTATTTCTTTATGAATGAGTAAAAATATGGTGGAAGCTAGACATCCCGAAACTATAAGAATGGTATGATAAATCACAGCATTGCTTTCCCCAATTCTTACGGGTATGCTATTTTTCCCAGCGGTCTTATCTGATTTAATATCTCTAATATTGTTGACATTTAAAACTCCAGTAGCAAAGAAACCACAACTAGAAGCGGGCAATAATATCAATATTTCAATACTTTCTGAGTGAAGAAAATAGGTGCCACAAACGCCCAATAAACCAAAAAATAAGAAAACTGAAATGTCACCTAATCCACTATATCCATAAGGTCTTTTGCCATTGGTATAAGCAATAGCCGCTGCAATTGCAGCTAAACCCAAGCCTAGAAAAATATAAAAAGTAGTACTGCCAATTCCGACTGAAAAATGTAAAAGCAATATGCCACTTATAAAAGATAAAATGGCAAAAATGATAATGGAAATGAACATGGCTTTTGAGGTAATACTACCTCTCTGCACACTGCGTTGAGGGCCTTCTCTTTCTGTGCTGTCAGCTCCATGAACACTATCTCCATAATCATTCGCCAAGTTGGAAAGGATTTGTAGAAATAGAGTAGTGGTCAAACTTAAAATACAGACAGAAAGACTGAAATTCCCGTAAAAAGCAGCCAAGAAACTGCCCATTCCAATACATGATAAAGCCAAAGGCAAAGTTCTTAGCCTAAAGGCTTCTAACCAATTTTTGAGCATACTTATAATTTTTCGGTTATCTCACCTGGGTTTACAGAGGATGGATAAAAACTGATTTCTTTTCCATCTTTGGAAACTAAATATTTGCAGAAATTCCAAGTAGGTTCTTTGCCAGTTTGCTCTTTTAAGAACTTGAAGAGAGGATGTTGATTATTTCCAATCACTTCCAATTTGGAAAACATTGGAAAAGTAACGCCATAGTTTTTCTCGCAGAACTGAGCGATTTGCTGATCGCTGTCCGGTTCTTGTCCACCAAAATTATTAGCAGGAAAACCCAAAACGTTTACTTTATCGCCAAAACTCTCATGCAATTCTTGTAAATCGGCATATTGAGGAGTGAAACCACATTCACTAGCTGTATTGACAATTAATATATTCTTACCCTTAAAATCAGCAAAATTAATGATTTCACCCTCTAAAGACTGTATTTCAAAATCGTATATGCTCATAACTTTTTCGTTTTCATTTGAAGCTGTGAAAATAGATAAATTCAGCATAAGAAACAGGATTTGGAGGTGAATGTTCATGGTTTGCGACTTTGGAGGCTATACAGGTTATTCTTACTACTTGCTTTTAATTAACAAATTGACAGTTGACAATAATAAGCCAAAGGCTTATTCAGTAGACAAAAAGTTCTATTCTAATCATATCACTTGAAGCAAATTCCGGCCTGCGATACTGACCTAATTAGAATTGTATCCTTTTTGTAAATTGAAAACTGTCAACTGTCTATTGAGCTTACATTTTCTCAGGAACTTCTGCCCCCAATAAATTCATGGATTTTTCAATGGTTTCAGCTACAATTTTCGAAAATCCGATTCTAAAAGACAATGCCTCCTGATCTGACTCATTGAAAATAGAAACCTCCGAATAGAATTTATTATAAGCTTTTGCTACTTCATACACATAATTAGCAATGATAGATGGTGCATATTCTCTTGCTGCTTCATCTATTTTATTAGGGAAATCTATGATCAACTGAAGAACATTATTTTCAGTAGGCTCCAAAGAATTCAGGTTTTCACTAACCTTTGGTTCAATTTCCAGCTGCTCTGCCTTTCTTAAAATCGCACATATTCTAGCATGTACATATTGAATAAAAGGACCTGTGTTTCCTTGAAAATCAATTGATTCTTCAGGATTGAACATCATACGTTTAACAGGATCAACTTTTAGCAAGTAATATTTCAAAGCACCCAAGCCTAATTGACGGTAAAGTTCTTGGGCTTCTTCTTCATTGAAGCCGTCAATTTTTCCCAGTTCATCTGTTCTGCTTTTGGCGGTGGCAAACATATCTTCCATCAAATCATCTGCATCAACTACAGTCCCTTCTCTTGATTTCATTTTACCTGTTGGTAAATCTACCATGCCATAAGATAAATGATAGCAGTTTTTAGCCCATTCGTATCCAAGCTTAGCTAAGATAATGAAAAGCACTTTGAAGTGATATTCCTGCTCGTTTCCTACTGTATAAATTTGCTGTTCGATTTTCGGGAAATCTCTGTATCGCAAAATGGCAGTTCCAATATCCTGCGTCATGTAGACGGAAGTCCCGTCTTTTCTGAGCAATAATTTCTCATCCAAGCCTTCTTCTGTTAAATCAATCCAAACGGAACCATCTTCTTTTTTATAAGCCAATCCTTCTTCAACTGCTCTTAGCACTTCTTCTTTTCCTAATGAGAAAGTTTGTGATTCATAATACAACTTATCAAAATCCACTCCCATGGTTTTGTAGGTGTTTTCAAAGCCTTTGTACACCCATCCATTCATCTTTTCCCAAAGCGCATAAGTTTCAGGGTCTTTTTGTTCCCACTTCAGCAACATATCCTGAGCTTCCTTCATGATAGGCGCTTCTTTCTCTGCTTCTTCTTTGGTTTTCCCAGCCTCTACCAATTCAGCAATTTGGGCTTTATATTTTTGGTCAAAAATCACATAATATTTCCCCACCAATTTATCGCCCTTCATTCCGTTTGATTCAGGTGTTTCTCCCTCGCCAAATTTTTGCCAAGCCACCATGGATTTACAGATGTGAATCCCTCTATCATTAATGATTTGCACTTTGTGAACTTTATTTCCATTGGCTTTTAAAATTTGCGCTACAGAATAGCCTAAGAAATTATTTCTTAAATGCCCTAAGTGCAGAGGTTTGTTGGTGTTAGGTGAGGAATATTCCACCATTACCTCTCTACCCGTTTCGGCTTTAAATCCGTAATTAGGCGTATTTAAAATATCAGAAGTTATTTTTAGCCATATTTTATCGGCTATCACAATATTCAAAAATCCTTTTACTACATTATATCCGCTAACCATTTCAGCGGTTTCCTGCATGAATTTACCAACAGCCTCAGCAGTTTTCTCAGGGCTTAATTTTGAGAATCGTCCAAGTGGAAAGCAAACCAAAGTATGGCTGCCTTCAAATTCTTTTCTGGTAGGCTGTATTTGAATAAGGTTTTCATCCAAATCCTGATCAAATAAAGATTTGAATGCTTTTAATGAAAGTGATTTTAATTCTTCTGTTAAATTTAACATGATAGAGGGTGAATTTTATTTTTTTTGAATTGAATAATTATGCTTTAGGTAAAAATACTTCTGCCATCATGCACCTAGCACTTCCGCCACCTAATGCCTCAATCGTATCTAATGAGCTGCTTATAATCTCGCAATATTTTTCAATTCTTTTAATTTGTTCTTCATTTAATGATTGATGGGCAGCTGCTGACATCACCAAATAGGGTTTTCCGTCTGTTCCATTTACCTGCAGCATATTTCCTGCGAAATGGTGTTTCTGCTCTTCGCTAATTTCAATTACTTCCTTTCCACTATTATGTAAACTTTCAATAACGGTTTTCCTTTCTTCTTTGTCATCAATTGAATTTGCACAAAGAATAGCGAAATCATTGGCTAAGCACATCATTACATTGGTGTGATAAATAGGCAGTCTTTTACCATCTACGGTTTGATTTGCAGTAAATTTCACAGCTTTGTAACCAAATTTATCACAGAACTCATCCAAAACTTTTTCATCTGTTCTGAGCGAAATTGCTATATAGACTAACTTGTTTGGACGATCTAATATCATACTGCCAGTGCCTTCCAAAAAGCGATCTTCCTCTTCATAATGTGAGAAATCTAAAATTTCACTTATTTTTAGACCTTCTTTAGATTGAAGCTTTTCTAAAATATCAGGTCTTCTTTCAAGTCTTCTGTTAGGTGCATACATAGGATATAAACCCACTCTACCGTCTTCGTGAAAAGAGACCCAATTGTTTGGGAAAATAGAATCAGGGGTGCTAGGATCTGGAGTATCTTCCACCACAATCACATTGATTTTTTTGCTTCTTAGCTTTTCAACAAAATGGTCAAATTCTTCAGCTGCTTTTAACTGTATTTCGGATGCACTGAGTCCTTCAATTGCTTTTTGGTAATAGTTGTTTACTGCAGTTTGTTCATTGAATCGGAACTGAACTGGGCGAACCATCATTAATGTATCGGTACTTTGTTTGTTTTCCATCTGAGTAAAATTTTCAAAAAGAATAAAATTATTTATTTCGCTCTTTCAAGCGGTAAAGTTGAACATCTTAACAAACCTTCCATTTTAGAAATTTCAGCATAAGGCACTTTTTCAACCGTATATCCTTTTTCTTCCAAAATGGCAGCTAATCGGTTAAAGTTCTCTTCCAAAACCACCACCTTAGGGCTGATAGAGAAAACATTGGAATTCATCTCATACATTTCATCTCTTGTAATATGAATTAAGTTTTCTTCTCCAAAATAATCCACTATGTATTGGTAGTCTTCCTCCAATTTAAATCCACCTTTATAAATTATGGCTTGGTTTTCACCAATAGGTTGAAAACAGCAATCCAAATGTAAAGCATTATCTTTGGCTACTTCATCCGATTTATTGAGCTGAAAACCTTTTACTTTTTTGTTAGGGAATTCATTAGCTAAAAATTCTAATCCTGCTCTGTTTGTTCTAGAAACAATATATTTTTCAAAATCTTCTTTTTCAGAATAGCCCACAAAAATATGGTCTTTCCAAGGCATCACATCACCACCTTCCACTCGCACATCCTCTGGAACTGTAACAATTTGCTCAGGGTTAATTTGCTCTAAAATGTATTGAATGCCCTTGATTTCTTCTTTTCTGTCCTTAAGAATTCTAGGTTTGATAAATTTATCTTCAATTACAAATCCAATATCTCGAGAAAATATTTGGTTGTAATTTTCTATGATTTCAGGCCTATAAACTTTTACACTATGTTTCTCTAAAACCTTTGCAAATGCCTCTATTTCCTTCACCATATCCGCTTCTTTAGGATAAGTCCCTGCAGCTATATGTTCTTTAGACTTTGGGTCATAGGCATCTTCCAGATTGGGGACATCCCCAACTCCTTTGGCAGTTCCTAATATCACGGCCCTCAATGGGGAGGTCTCATCATTTACAAATACATTTATCATAAAAAAATATTGAATTATTTAATAGAAAAACCCGAATGTTTCAGCGTTAAAATTTTAGTTTTGCAAAGATTGCAAATATAATTCAATATTGCATTTCAACACCGTACTAAACTTTAGTTGAATGAAGAGTTACATTGATTTAATAGAACAAACCTTTTATTGGCCTCAAAATGAATTTAACGTTGAGGATAATGCTTTGAAATTTCATGATGTTCCTTTAATGGATATTATCGAAAAGTACGGTACTCCCTTAAAACTGACTTATTTGCCCAAGATTAGTCAAAATATAAATCTGGCGAGAGAGTATTTTGCCAATGCATTTAAGAAATTAAATTATAAAGGGGATTATACTTATTGTTATTGTACCAAATCTTCTCATTTCTCTTTTGTGATGGAAGAAGCCTTGAAGGCTGGGGTTCATTTAGAAACTTCCTCTTCATTTGATATCCCGATTGTAAAGAAATTACACGAAAAGGGATTGCTGACAAAGCAACATTATGTGGTTTGCAATGGATTTAAAAGACCGCTTTACAGACAATATATAAATGAATTGATTAATTCTGGATTTGAAAATGTAGTCCCCGTTCTAGATGATTTGAATGAAATCGATAGCTATGAGGCAGAAGCTAAAAATCCTTATAAAGTAGGAATTAGAATTGCTTCAGATGAAGAGCCAACTTTTGAGTTTTATACCAGCCGATTAGGAATTCGCTATAATGATGTAATTGATTTATATCAAAATAAAATCGCAAAAAGCGAGAAGGCAAAGCTGAAGATGCTGCACTTCTTTATCAATACGGGCATAAAAGATACTGCATATTACTGGAGTGAATTAGGTCGCTTTATTGATAAATATTGCGAGCTGAAGAAAATAGCACCAGAGTTGGATACAATTGATATTGGAGGAGGTTTCCCAATTAAGACTTCTTTGGGCTTTGAATATGATTACCAATATATGGTCGATCAGATTGTGGAGAATATTCAATGGATTTGTGAGAAGAATAATGTAGAAACTCCACATATCATGACAGAATTTGGAAGTTACACAGTAGGAGAGAGTGGAGCCACTATTTATTCTATTTTGGATCAAAAGCTACAAAATGACAAAGAGCTTTGGTACATGATTGATGGCTCTTTTATCACTCATTTGCCAGATGTTTGGGGTTTAAACCAGAAGTTTATCCTAATGGCAATTAATAATTGGAATGAACCTTTCCATAAGGTGAAAATGGGTGGGTTAACTTGTGATTCTATGGATTATTATAATTCAGAAGCCCATTCCTTTGAAGTGTTCATGCCTAAAGTGGAAAGAAATGAAAAGCAATATGTAGGCTTTTTCCATACTGGGGCTTATCAGGAATCATTAGGTGGTTATGGCGGTATTCAACATTGTTTGATTCCTGCGCCCAAGCATGTCTTGATTGATAAAGATGAAGAAGGAAATATAACCACCAAGCTTTTTGCTGAAGAGCAGACTAGCGAAAGTATGTTGAATATTTTAGGTTATTGATATTTAGGGGACTCATGAAAAATGCCACAAAACCCTCAGACCAAATAAAATTTTGATCTGTGAGTGTGGGTAGGAGGACAAAAATGCGAGCCAGACGAGGATGTGGGTTGCAGCATATTTTTGTCTTGAATTTTTGTTTCTTTTTGTTCAAGCAAAAAGAAAAAGTAGAAACTGCAAAATAATAATTTGATGCTTAATTTTATAAATGGGATCCAAAACCTCTAATATTGATTAAAACATTATATTTTGAGGTATTTGAATAAAATTGATTTCTGTTGAAAGCCTCTTTATATTAGTTTAGACCTATTTTATTAGCCTTTTTTATTTATCAAGAGAACCCTATTTAGTCTTCCGAAGCCTAAAATGGTCGGTGTGCCACCAATCATGGATTCTACCCCGGTCGGTGGCACACCGACCGGAAACCATGATTAATAATTTAAGTAAACCTGTCAGGTTCATCCTCTCAAGCCAAAGGAAGTGCAAAGGAAAAAGTACTTCCTTTGTTTTCTACTGATTCAATTTTTAATTCAGATTTATGAATAGATAAAAATTCGCGAACAAGTTGAAGCCCTAAACCTGTTCCTTTTTCCTGTCGAGTACCCTTAGTGGAAATTTTTTTGTCTTTACGTTTGATTCTTTTTAATAAATCTGAAGATATACCAACACCACTATCATTAACTTTGATGATAACTTGATTATCTTTTTTGATTTCAGTTTTGATTTTCACCTCGCCATTTTCAGTAAACTTGACGGCATTATTTATCAAGTTTCTAAGGATAAACCTCAACATAGCCAAGTCGCCCTCAACTTGAACTTTATCTTCAACTTCACATTTTAAATTTATGTTTTTCTCTATAGCTTTCCCTTCAAATAAACTGCATACCTCAAGTGCCAAATCCTTGACCTTTACTTTGATGAAATTGACATCATTTGTGCTTTTGGACCATTCCAAAAGATTTTCAACAAGTTCATTGAGGCTGTTTAGATTATTTTTGACCAATGGAAATAATTGCGCTAAATCTTCTGGCTTATCAGCATCAATATAATCGGAATTGATGTATGCTTTAAGACTATTTATAGGCCCTTTTAAATCATGTGAAATGATACCTGTAATTCGGTTGTTGAGATGGTTTAAAGATTCTAGTTTTTTATTTTTTAGTTTAAGCTGTTTTTTACTTTCTCTTAACTCAATCAATTTGGAAGCCTGTGCACTTAATATTTTTAAAGCGCTTAGTTGATCTTCATTTAACTTTTTGGGCTTAGAATCAATAACACATAAAGTTCCTAAATTAAATCCATTTTTAGATTTAATGGGCATTCCTGCATAGAATTTAATATTGGGGTCTTCGGTTACTAAGGGGTTGTTATAAAACCTTTTGTCTTCAGCCGCATTTTCAACTATAAATATATTATCTTCATTAATGGCATGTCCACAGAAAGATACATCACGGTGTGTGGAATCTACGGCAAGACCTTTATTTGATTTAAACCATTGCCTATCAGAATCTATTAATGTTATTAAAGAAATAGGAACTCCACAAATGATGGAAGCTAATTCCACTAAATCATCAAAATCTTTTTCTTTATCAGAATCTAATATGTTTAGCCGGTGGAGTTCTTTTAATCTTTCTTTTTCGTTAGATGGAATATTTGGCTTTTGCATCATATTTGTTTTCAATAAACAATTGAATTTCAGTCTTTTTCAATTAAATCCCATCTTTTTCTAATTATTTATTTTATTAGACTTACGATAATTGTGCCACTTCAGATTCTCTGTTTATCTTTTTAACCAAACCTTGTAAAACTTTCCCTGGACCACTTTCAATGAAAATAGAAGCTCCATCTTGAACCATTTGATGAACAGACTGAGTCCATCTCACAGGCGCAGTCAATTGCGATATTAAATTCCCCTTAATTGCATCTATATCTATAGAGCCCTGAGCATTTACATTTTGATATACTGGGCATTTAGGTTCGTTAAATTTTGTTTCTTTAATGGCTTTTGCTAGTTCTTCTCTAGCGGGTTCCATCAATGGAGAATGAAAAGCTCCTCCAACAGGCAAAGGAAGTGCTCTTTTGGCACCTGCTTCTTTCATTTTTTCACATGCGATTTCAATTCCTTTGTTCGAGCCAGAAATCACTAATTGCCCTGGACAATTATAATTAGCAGGAACCACCACTTCTTCTGTAATTTCTTCACAAATTTTTTCTACCACTTCGTCTTCCAAACCTAAAACTGCCGCCATAGTAGAAGGATTGATTTCACAAGCTTTTTGCATTGCCAAAGCTCTTTTGTAAACCAATTTCAAACCATCTTCAAAAGATAAAGTACCATTGGCTACTAATGCTGAGAATTCACCCAATGAATGTCCTGCCACCATTTCAGGCTTGAAATCAGGATGAACCAAAGCATTAATTACAGAATGTAAAAAAACTGCTGGTTGAGTCACTTTGGTTTCCTTTAATTCTTCAGCTGTTCCCTCAAACATGATTTTAGTGATTTCAAAACCTAATATTTCATTGGCTTGGTCAAATAGTTTTTTGGCTTCAGTGTTATTTTCATATAATTCTTTTCCCATTCCCGGATATTGGGCACCTTGGCCCGGAAATACATAAGCTTTCATAAATTATTTTTTAATGTTCAATAAACTTTACGTAAATAATGTGGCAAGTTATAAACTTTTCCAAAGTTTGAATAAATAAATGCTTGTTGAAACTATAATCATTTATAAATAAAACCAGTATGAACTTTGGAAAAGTTGACATTAGAATAAAGCTCTGATGAGTAGAATTGGGTAGTTTAATCCATTTCCAAGAACCTGTTTTTGATATCCTCTGTAGGCATTCTACAGCTCTCCCTTTTGCCAAACCATTTATAGCGGTTTTTTGCTATAAAGTCGTAAACAAAATCTCGAATGAATTTTGGGAATATTATCAATACATAAAATGCTTTCCATAGCCCGTCCAATTTTTTTGCAACTTTCAAGGCAGCAGTGCTTTTTGAATAAATCTTATCTGAATCTAATAATATAATGCTATCTGTATTTTCTCTAATAGATTTAGGGATATTTTTTTCAGCTTTTGCAGATTGCAATGGGGCAAATTTAAAATAACCCTTATTGTCATGGTCAATGATAAAGTTTATGGCTCCATTGCATAAATTACAAACTCCATCGAAGAATATGATTGGGTGCTGAGGTTCCAAATTACCTTAAGATTTGAACATATCCCTTATACCTTTTTTGCTTATTTTCTGGTTGTAACATGTCAAAAGTTACGATAGCTTCATAAAAATAAGTGGCAGAAGGTAATGGGTCACCACTAAAGTTTGTTCCATCCCAGTTAATGTATAAACTATTTTCCCCTCCACTTTCGTAAGCATAAACCTGTTTGCCATAACGGTTGAAAACCTTGAATTCAATTTTCTCCAAAAATCTAGGGCATTTATCCAGAGGGATTGAACCTGGCTCATTTGGGTTTTGGTAGAATGGGGTAAATACATCGTTTTTCCCATCACTGCCTGGCGTGAATACATTAGGGAATGCTATATTCGGACAGTTTTCCTTACAGAATACTTCTGAAAACTCACTTCTGTTTTCTGATTGGTCAACGGCTCTTATCATGTAGCAGCCTTTGAATTCTTCTAGTTCATCATGAATAAAAAAGTTGTCACGGGTAGTTCCGATTAATTCAAATTCTGCATTTAGTTCATTTTTAAAGAAAATTTCATAATAATTAATCTCACTATCACAGCTATCAGCCAAATTGGCCTCCCAGAATAATTCGTTTTGAAATTGGTCGAACTCACAATTTTTATCTGCTAAAAAGTCTAGGCATTTATCCGGAGAATCTAATTGGAAGCCTACATCAAAAGGTGGGCATGGGTCAATTTGATCATCAGGACGGGCGCAAAGAATTTGAGAATCATTTAAAAGTGGCTCAAATATATCTTCATTTCCATAGCCTCCCGAAGTAGTCACGTAATAACAATATTCCTCCATATTGGATAGGTTCTGATCGTTAAATTGTCCGCTATCTAAATATTGAAATCCATTTTGTGTAACATCAACTGAATCGATCAATACCATTTGGTCGGGGTTTCCATTTACTTTATTTCTATAAATGTAATGGTAAGGATAATCTTGGTTAGTATTTGACCAAGGTACATTAGCTGACCAATTTAATTCAATAGTCTCGAAAAGCCCAACGGATGAAAGTTCGACAGATGAGGCTTGAGCAGATATTTCTATTAGATTATCATTTGAAACTTGATCATTTGCCAAATATAATTCTATTTGATAGTTGTAAGATTCGTCTAATGTGTTTAATCCAGAGTCTGTAAAAGTAGTGTCATCCACAATTATACCAGCTTCTTCAACTTCTTCACCAGAACCCCTTAAAATTCTATATTGATAAGGCGGTGGGTATTGAGTAATATCAATTTCAAGCGGGGGTAGCCAGCTCACTGTAATTTCTCCATTTTCAGTATCCGTTTCATCAACTGTAACATTGGTGATAACCGGGCCAGTAGCGGCAATTTCTTGACATACCTCTTCAGAAGCATAGCTTACACCACCTTTTGGTAATTCAAAAACAGCTACCAATCGATAGCAATATTTTGCCCCGAAATCTAAACCAAGTCCTGCATTATTGTCTAGGAAGGAATTTTCATCAACTGGAACAGCTCCTATTAATTCATATCCTGCATTTTCAGGAATGCCGATTTCGCAATTTTCAGGTTCAAAATCATAACTGTCTACTCTTCTATAAACTTGAATTACCTCTGCATCACCGCAGTCATATTCATCCCAACTTATTTCAATTGAGCGCTGAGGCTTACTTTCAGCCACAACATTTTTTGGTGATGGAGGCACAACCGTTACGCTCCAAGTTTCAAAAGCGGTCAAACGCAATCCAGGGCCATTATCAGTTGCCTTAAAACGAACTAAATACGGGTCTTCCCTGATGTGAGAGCAGTCTGTTTGCCATGAAAAGGCGGATTCAGTAGGAGATTCATCAAAAACAGCTGGATCAGGTGAAAGGCTAGCAGGTGGATTCAATACAAATGGCCCTCCAAAACCTTCTATTTTCACTAAAGATTCAGCGTTTGGATCCGTTGCTACAATAGTGGCTTCCAACAATGTGCCGGCTTCTATACAAGTGTCCAATGGAACCTCGATTTCTGGTGGATCATTTTCAGTTTCGTCCACTATAATTTGCATATCACGAGTAACGCTGCCTAAAAATTGCCATTCACCTGCAATTTTCCGCCATTCTTCCGCTATAAAAGCAACATTGAATTCACCCTTCATGCCGGGCGCGTCCCAAATCAAATCACCAAGTACTTCATCAAGTGTAAGTGTAGCAGGGCCTGTTTGCTGACTGTTTTGACCACCAGCTGCAACTTCTGGAGATCTAAAATTAGGTACATCAACACCTTGTCTGCTTTGCGGGGTCACCATTTTAAATGCAATGCTATCTCCATTTACATCAAAAGCACCTGGATTGTGATAGAATAGAACGCCCACAGCTCCTTTATCTACTGGCGGAATTAAAAATACTGGGGTGTTATTACAACCAAAAAATGGATCAATACGAATGGTTGTTTCCACATAAAAAGAAACAGAGCCTGAGTTACTCATATTTACAATGCCTACGTTCCTGAAGTCTTCTACATAAGAGGCGGTATAATCCCCATTAGAAGAGTAAGTATGTTGGATTTTAAATTCTACTAATTCGATTTCATCATCAATGAGCTCTTTTCTATTAAATCCGTCCGGATTCAGCATTATCGATTCACCATCACCAAATTTGAATTCCCCATTACCGAATAGAATATCTGAGCCTGTATCCCTATAAGCCGTTAAAGTAAATTCAAAAGTGAGCCCACTACAACCTAAGCGCCTTGCGGTAATTTCTCCAGCCCTGATATGGGTTCCGAAGGAATCATACAGGCCAAAGATTATCAATGATATAATGAGGAGTATTTTTTTCACATGTAGCCTTTTGTTGCGAAAATTAAAACGTTAATTTAGGAAAATATGTTCTTAATTCACTAAAACATTTAGTTTTCACAAAATATTAAATCAAAGTTCCAAAATAAGCAATATTATTTAGAATTGTTTAAAATAGAAAACACAATTGTTTTCTAAATGTTCCAAATGTAACTTTGAGACGAACATTTTATTATAAACCTATTAATTAAGATAAAATATATGAGTTGGCTTTCTGACACTTTAACGAGTACAATCGGTAGGAAACTGGTGATGTCGCTTACCGGTTTGTTTTTAATCATTTTTTTGGTCGTCCATTTGATTGGAAATTTACAGTTATTAGCTGGTGATGATGGTTTAGCATTTAATGAATATGCAAAATTCATGACAACTAACCCGCTGATTAAATTTACTTCTTATGGATTATATGCATTTATATTAATTCATATTATAATGTCAATTGCATTGGCGGTAAAAAACAAAAAAGCAAGACCTGTTGGTTATGACAAAGTAAAAGGATCAGCCAATAGCTCTTTTTCTTCTAGAAATATGGGCATTTTGGGCTTCATCATTTTTGTTTTTTTGGTAATCCACATGAGAAGTTTTTGGTATGAAATGCACTGGGGTTCTATTCAAGCAGATACTGCCGGAAACAAAGACCTATATGCAGTTGTTAATGCAGCATTCAGTCAATGGTGGTATGTTGCACTTTATGTTGTGTGTATGGTAGGATTAGCTTTTCATTTGTCTCACGGATTTTCAAGTGCTTTTCAGACGCTTGGAATTAACCATAAGAAATACACTCCATTCATTAAAGTTTTGGGAATTGTTTATGCAATCCTTATCCCGGCTGCATTTGCAAGTATTCCATTAATCATGTTTTTCAATAGTTAAGGATAATTACTGTACTATGAATTTAGAATCAAAAATACCTGAAGGTCCATTAGCAGAAAAATGGACGAATCATAAATTTAATGTGAAGCTGGTTAATCCAGCTAACAAGCGTAAATACGATGTAATTGTAGTAGGAACTGGTTTAGCAGGTGCTTCTGCCTCCGCATCTTTAGCCGAGCTTGGATACAATGTGAAAGCATTTTGTTTTCAAGACAGCCCAAGAAGAGCTCACTCTATTGCGGCTCAGGGTGGCATTAATGCTGCTAAAAATTACCAGAATGATGGTGACAGTGTTTACCGATTATTTTATGACACTATCAAAGGTGGTGATTACCGCTCAAGGGAAGCGAATGTTTACAGATTAGCAGAAGTAAGTGTTAATATCATTGACCAATGTGTGGCGCAGGGTGTTCCTTTTGCCAGAGAATATGGTGGTTTATTAGCGAATCGTTCTTTTGGTGGGGCGCAAGTTTCCAGAACATTTTATGCTCGTGGTCAAACAGGACAGCAGTTATTGTTAGGTGCTTATAGTGCATTAAGCCGTCAAGTTGCTAACGGTAAAGTGGAGCTATTTCCAAGAACTGAGATGTTGGATTTAGTGATGGTGGATGGGAAAGCGAGAGGTATAGTAACCCGTAATTTAATAACTGGAAAAATAGAATCACATAGTGCGCATGCGGTTGTTTTAGCATCGGGTGGATATGGAAACGTATTCTACTTGTCAACTAATGCAATGGGTTCAAATGTAACTGCAGCTTGGAGAGCGCACAAAAAAGGTGCTTTGATGGCAAATCCTTGCTATACTCAAATTCACCCAACTTGTATTCCGGTAAGTGGTGATCACCAATCTAAACTGACCTTGATGTCAGAATCCTTAAGAAATGATGGTCGTGTTTGGGTTCCTAAAACAAAAGAATTAGCTGAGAAAATCAGAAAAAAAGAAATTCATCCTAATGATTTAAGCGAGGATGAAAGAGATTATTACCTAGAAACAAAATATCCAGCATTTGGTAATTTGGTTCCTCGTGATGTGGCTTCAAGAAATGCCAAATATGTATGTGATGAAGGAAGGGGAGTAAATGAATCAGGAAAAGCTGTATATCTTGATTTTAGAGATGCCATTAATAGAGATGGTGAAGATACGATTGCTGGAAAATATGGAAACTTGTTTGATATGTACAGACAAATCACCGGAAGCAATCCTTATCAAGAGCCGATGATGATTTACCCTGCAGTTCATTATACAATGGGTGGTCTTTGGGTTGACTACAATTTGAAAACAAATGTTGATGGATTGTATGCAACTGGCGAATCAAATTTCTCCGATCACGGTGCCAATAGATTAGGTGCCAGTGCATTGATGCAAGGATTGGCAGATGGTTATTTCGTTCTTCCATATACAATAGGAAATTATTTAGCTGGGGAGAAATACGAAAAAGTAAGTACAGATCATGAAGCTTTCAAAGAAGCAGAGAAATCTGTAAAAGAAAATGTTGAAAAGCTCCTTTCCATTAAGGGAAGCAAGTCTGTAGATCATTACCACAAGGAGTTAGGAAAAATCATGTGGGATTACTGCGGAATGTCCAGAACAAGTGAAGGCTTGAAAAAAGCCAAAGATTTAGTGAAGGAATTAAGGGCTGACTTCTGGAAAAATGTGAAGGTTTTAGGTTCCAATGAGGAATTTAACAGTTCATTGGAAAAAGCTTCAAGGGTGGCAGATTTCTTGGAATTAGGCGAATTAATGATAGATGATGCACTTCACAGAGAAGAATCTTGCGGTGGTCACTTTAGGGAAGAGCACCAAACACCAGAAGGTGAAGCTAAACGTAATGATGAAGATTTTGCTTATGTTGCCGCTTGGGAATTTAATGGTCCTGAAAAGCCGGAAACTCTTCATAAAGAACAATTGATATTTGAAAATGTGAAACTGACACAAAGAAGCTATAAGTAAGCTTTTAGTCATCAAAAATATTTTAATTATGAAATTCAATTTAAAAATCTGGAGACAGAAAAATAATCAAGATAAAGGAGCATTTAAAACTTATGAATTAGATGGTGTATCCTCAGATATGTCATTTTTGGAAATGATTGATGTTTTAAATGAACAATTAATCGATAAGGATGAAGATCCAGTACATTTCGATCATGATTGTCGTGAAGGAATTTGTGGAATGTGCAGCATGTATATCAACGGAGAGCCTCATGGCCCATTAAAAGGAGTAACTACTTGTCAACTTCACATGAGAAGTTTTGAAGATGGCGAGACTATCACCATTGAGCCATGGAGGGCAAAAGCTTTCCCTGTGATAAAAGACTTAGCGGTTGATAGGGGAGCTTTTGACAGAGTGATTCAAGCCGGTGGTTATGTAAGTGTAAATACAGGAGGAACCCCGGATGCAAATGAGATTCCTATTCCGAAACCAGTTGCAGATGAAGCATTTGATGCAGCCACGTGTATTGGTTGTGGGGCTTGCGTTGCAGCTTGTAAAAATGCATCAGCCATGCTTTTTGTAAGTGCTAAAATCTCACAATTGGCTATCTTACCTCAGGGGCAAGTTGAGCGTGCAGAAAGAGCACAAAAAATGGTTGCTCAGATGGATGAAGAAGGTTTTGGGGCTTGTACTAATACAGGAGCATGTTCAGCTGAATGTCCAAAAGGCATTGATTTATCTAATATCGCTAGAATGAATAGAGAATATCTTGGAGCTAAAATTGGTTCTGAAGATTGATCAAAAATCGTAATTAGTTAATAAAAAAGGGCTTCGGCCCTTTTTTTATGATTATTTTTTTTGAAATTGTCCCAAAACCCATACTTTTGGATTTAAAGTAAAAATAGTTAAGAACCAAAATATCCCCAGATATTAAACTTCAGCCAAAACCATACACTACCCAAACGCTAGCGCAAGCTTCCAGCTCTACCACCCGA
>JBNJFX010000012.1:0-108955 GCA_051747245.1 Bacteroidota bacterium | reverse complement strand
ATGGCATGGGATTATTATTATTATTATTATTATTATTATTTGCCAAAATCCCAAATAAAATATATGCAAAATTTGTCGCCGTAAAAATATATTTTTCTAAAGATATTGAAAGGGGACAATTTAAATTCTCTGGAGTTTTTCGTAGCATAACATTTGCAAAATATATCTTTAAAAAAATGATGGTGGAAAGTTCAGGATTTAAAAATCTGAATTGTTTAAAAATGACTATTGGGGCATTGGATTATTTTTCAAAAATAAAGCCGGTAACCTTATGATTATAGTAAATTGGTAGTTGCCCTACCTCACGAGGAAAACTCATGGTTAACTTGCCAGAAGGATTGTTTTTACCAATTAAAGTCTCAGCTACTGCCGTTCCAGCTCTTTGACCTAAGTGCCAAGCTTCCACTATAGCTGGAATATTTTCATCTTCCCAACTCAAATCTAAAGGTCTGCCATTCATCAGAACCAAAACTATATTTGGGTTAATGGCATGAATTTCTTTTAGCAACTCCTTTTGTAATCCTGGTAATGTGATATCTGCTCGGCTTCTACCCTCACCTGACATATAGGCCGTTTCACCTAATGCCATAATTACCAAATCCGAATTTCTAGCCAATTGCTTTGCCTCTTCAATGCCTGATCGGTCATTTTTATTAATTTCCTGTTCCTCAAAAAAGTTATTAGGACCAATAGATAATTTCACACCTTCTGCATATTTCAAATTTGTGGTTTCAGGCAAATTATTTTGTAATCCTTCGTACAATGAAACTGCTGAATTTTCAACCGCTTGAGCTCTCCAATTTCCTAATGGAGTATCTTTATCTTTGGCTAGTGGGCCAATAACCGCAACATTCTTAATGTTTTTTAATGGCAATAAGTCATTATCATTTTTTAGGAGTACTATTGATTCTTTAGCAATTTCTTCAGCTAAATCATGATGTTGTTTATTGCCTACAATTTCCTTTTCTCTTTCTAAATCAGAGTATTTATAAGGATCATCAAAAAGACCTAACTTGAATTTTAATTGTAGGACATGCCGCACGGCCTGGTCAATTACTGATTCTTGAATTTTTTCTTCCTTTACTAATTCTGTAAGATGTTGAACATAGGCATTTCCCTCCATATCTATTTCACTTCCGGCTTCAATGGCTTTTTTGGCAGCATCTTTCAAATCAGGACTAACGGCATGATTAACTAATTCTCCAATAGAATTCCAATCCGAGACTACTACACCATCATAATTCCATTTTTCTCGAAGAATATCCTGAAGTAAATATTGGTTGGCAGTGGCAGGAACTGCATTAATATCATTAAAAGCATTCATAAAGCTAGCGGCATTGGCTTCTGTTGCTGCTTTAAAAGGAGGTAAAATATGATTATGTAGGATATAATTATTAATGTTCACTGAATTATAATCCTTTCCGCTTTCAGCGTAACCATAACCTGCAAAATGCTTTGCTGTTGCTGCTATAGTTTTATTATGAGCTAAATCCTCACCTTGGAAACCATTAATTCTAGCTTTTGCTATTTCAGATTGTAAGTAAGGGTCTTCACCAGCTCCTTCCATTACCCTTCCCCAGCGGGCGTCAACTGAAACATCAATCATAGGGGCAAAAGTCCAGTGCAAACCTGATGCAGCTGCCTCGGCTCCTGCTGCATGAGCAGTTTTTTGCATCAAATCCAAATTCCATGAGCTGCTTTCAGCTAAAGGGACTGGAAACATGGTTTGATACCCATGGATTACATCATAAGCAAATAAGAGCGGAATGCCTAACCTTGATTTTTCAACCACCAATTCCTGCATTTTTCTTGTATTTCCTGCACCCAACAAATTAAGTACAGACCCTACTTGACCGGAAATTAATAGTTGGTAACGAATACTATCTTGCCCCTTTTTATTGCCTGGCCCAGTAAATTCGGTGCCCAGGCTATATTGATTTAATTGTCCAATCTTTTCCTCTAAATTCATTAAAGCAAGAACTGAATCGACTTTTGCATTAATTTCACTATTTGAACTTTTCTTTTCAGTCGGTTTAGAACAAGAAATTACAATTGCTAAGGCAAAGGAAATCCATATTAATTTCCAAAGATTTTTAATCATATTGATAAAAGTTTTATGGTTGTAGGCGAATTAAATAATTTATGGTTTTTGAAAAACTCTTACATAATCAATCCACATTTCTTGCGGAAATTCAGTGTTCTCATCAGGATAGCCGGGCCAGTTACCTCCCACAGCTACATTAAAAATAAAGAAAAACTCTTCCCTGAATTCATCTAAGTGTGAGGGAGTGGTATCAATGGAACCATAAGATTGACCATCTATTAGCCATTCTATAGAATTCTCATCCCATATAATTGAAAAAACATGGAATTTATCTGCCAAAGTTCCGTCTGAAAGGTCTTTGCTGTGACCATAGTTTGCATAACCGTCATTACTTTGCCAATGAACAGTACCATGAACAGTAGCTTCTCTACCTTGCCCTCCGATCATTTCCATGATATCAATTTCACCACAATAAGGCCAACCAACATCTCTGAAATTTGAACCTAACATCCAAATAGCAGGCCATATACCTTGTCCATAAGGCATTCTTGCCCTGATGTCGAACCGACCATATTTAAATTCTTTTTTTCCTTCAGTAATAATTCTCGATGAAGTATATTCTTGCCCTTGGAAATTCTCTTCTTTTGCTTGGATCACCAAATAACCATCTTCCAATCTAGTATTTTCCTCTCTATAATATTGAGATTCATTATTGCCCCAACCATTGCTTCCTGTACCGATTTCAAAAGTATAATCATCGGAAAGTTGGTCAGCTTCAAATTCATCTTGCCAAACCAATTCATAACCTTCATATTCGAGCGGGCTT
Organism: Bacteroidota bacterium; assembly: GCA_051747245.1. Lineage (GTDB taxonomy): Bacteria > Bacteroidota > Bacteroidia > Cytophagales > Cyclobacteriaceae > Marivirga. The sequence continues at coordinate 106,085 of JBNJFX010000012.1, read as the reverse complement.
TCGTAGCCTTCGAATGATGGCGAGTCACTATTATCATCTCCGTCATCTTCCTCAGGCAATATGATTTCAACAGCTTGACTCTCTTCAATAAAATCATCTGATGTAGCATGAGCCTGAACCCTTATTTCATACTCACCTTCATTTTGATAGGTATATGAAACTTCATTTTTCTGAGTTTCTCGATAGTCATCAGTCTCTCCAAAATAGTACCGGTAAAAATTCACCAAATTAGCTGATGCTTTAACAGAAACCAATTGAGGATTTTCATCTGATTGAACTACCTCAACTTGTAAATTCTCTGGTAATCTTACCATTTCTTCACTAGAAGTATCCTCACAAGAAGTGAGGATACTCATAATGAAAAAACAAATTAAATTAACCTTAAACATTGTCTATATTATTGTACATCAATATCATCCACATAGAATGTTCCAGCATCAGGCACATCCCAACTTGGGAATAATACTAATCTATTCAATTCAAGTCCTGCTCCTTCACTTAGGTCAAAACTCAATTCAGTCCATTCTTCAGCAACAGAAACATCAGCATCTACTTCTACAAAATCACCATCACTATTTTCTAACTTTATTCTAAAAACACCAGTCACAGGTGCCCATACTTTCATAGTCAAAGTTGTACCGTCAGTGATAGCAGGTGCTTCAGTTAAATCAAAGAATGAGCCAGAGAATCCTTCAAAACCTTTTACTAATTGCAATACTGTTGCAGTAGTATTAATTCCGCTTTGGTCAGGATTTTCTACAATTGATGCTTCATTTCCTTCAAATGATGAAAAATCTGGAGACTGCGTCTCGAAACCGATTGGTAAGTCAGCCGTAGCTGCTCCTTCAGGATTACTGTCATATCCCTCAGGAACTAATCTTAAATACCATACTAAGTCTGGATTTGCAGCATCTTCATACTGTAAGAAAAGTTCGTTTTCATCAATAGTTATTACTTTGTACGTCTGAGTTCCAGTATAGTACCCAATAAAAGCATCTTCAGAAATTGTTAATGTAGTATCTCCTTCTTCACCTTCAGCTGGAAAGCTCAAATTCCAAGTTAGATCTTCTGCAGGAGTGAAAGAAGCAGTATAATCTCCTACTGGACTCTCCTCAGCATCTGAGAAATTATCAACTTGTTCTCCATTTAGGTAAACATTCCCGTTCGTTTGCATATCAAAACCAAAACCTTCTAGAGAGAAAGTATATCTATCATCATACATTCCGCCTCCGACTTTCTCATTAACACCGGCTGCATAGTATTTTGGGTAGTCACCATCATAATCATCAGTTCCCGGAGCAGGACCTACACCAAAATGACCAGCAGAAGCCGAATCCACTGCCCATGTCTTCATTCCACCACCTTCAATACCACCAGTTAAGATGTTATACAATTCATTATCCAATAATGTCGGATCAGTTTCAGCAATTTCAACAGTTTGCGTACTAGATGCACTTCCGCCATCATTAAAAACGGTTAGAGTAACATCATAAGAACCTGCATTAGGATATGTGCCTGTTACAGTTTGTGCTTCATCAGCATCTTCTCCGTTTCCTAAATCCCATACATAACGGTTAAAACCATCAACAGAAGCAGTAAACTCCAAAATATTATCACTTTCAGCTGTAGCTTCAAAAGTAAAAGCTGCATCAGCTTCAGTTGGTGCTTCAACCAATGTTGGTTCCTCTTCTTCATCACAGCTCATGAATATGAACAGGGCTGCAATCATCATAAATTTACTAAATAGATTTTTCATAAAAATTAATTGTTTTAGTTAAAGATTATTATTAGTTATTATTAATTGTATCCTTGATTTTGATCCCAATTCCCACCTGCTAGGTCAATTTCTACTTGCGGAATTGGGAACAATTCATTTTTGCCAGTTTCAAAACCCTCAATTTGAGAAGCAGCTTGTCCAGTTCTTACCAAATCCCAAAATCGGTAACCTTCACCTGACAGTTCCAGTCGTCTTTCATTCCATATATCTTCAGTTAATGCTTGACCACTAGAATTGATATCCGGCATGCCTGCCCGTGTTCTAACCCTGTTTAAATATGTTCTAGCCTGATTGTCATCAGCTCCTGATTTTCGATTATGAGCTTCTGCAGCCATCAACAAAACATCAGAAAATCTTATGACCCTATAATTTACAGGACTTGTTAAGTCATTATCAGGCAAACCCAATTCATCCGCTCTTTTGATATATTTGTTATTGTAATACCCTGTGTGACCACCACCGCCTTCAGCATAGCTAACACTTGGATTTTCATCTGCAAAAGCTTCAATATCTAATAAAGATGCATCTCTCCTTAAATCAGTTGGGTCAAATGCATCATATAAGTCTTGAGTAGGTAAATTATAACTATTTCCATCACCATAAATAGGGCCTTCATATTGGCGAATACCATGAAAACCTACAGCTGCATTACCTTCTAAACACACAAAACAGTCATAGCTCCCGCCTTCTAGGCCTGTATATTGAATCTCAAATACAGATTCTGCGTTTCCTTCTTCATTCACGCTGAATAGATTAGCAAATTCTTCTGAGTTAGTAACTTCAACCAAATCATAGGGGCCTTCATTAATTACTCGATCAAAAGTTTCAGCTGCTTCGGTAAATTTATCTTGATATAAATATGCCTTTCCTAGCAATGCTAAAGCTGCACCTTTAGTTACCCTTCCTTTTACTGGATTCGTCCATTCCAAAACTTCTGCGGAAGCAATAAGATCAGATTCAATTTGAGCATATATATCCTCAGCAGGTGATCTTTCTATAGAAGTAGCTTCTTCAATCCCTATTCTTTCATCAACAATCAACGGCAATGCGCCAAAGTATTTTACTACTTCAAAGTAGTAATATGCCCTAAGGAAATATGCCTCAGCAAGAATTACATCCTTTCCTTCAAAATCAATATTATCTTGATTTTCGAAGATATAATTCACACGAGTTATCCCAGAATAGTTGAATCTCAGTACACTTCTTAGTTCTTCGTTTACCCCACCATGCGTCATGCTTTCAATCTCATGCAATCCTCTGGTGTCATTTACACTTTCTCCACCGGCAATTGCATTGTCAGAGGCTATTTCCCCTATCCATTGTGTGAGGTAGGAAGTTTGTAATAAATCATAAGCCCCAATTAAAGCTCTATCATAATCTTCAGGAGTTGCAAAAAAGTTGTCTGCATCCTGAGTGTATAAAGGTTCAATTTCGAGCTTATCATCACAGGCCGAAATTAAAGTCATTATACCTAAAACTGCTATATAAAATAATTTTCTCATCTTTTATTTAATTTAAAAGTTCAATGAAACACCACCCATATATACCCTTGCTTGTGGATAAATACCATTATCAACTCCTGAACCGAAAGGTGTAGGAGAACCAACATCAGGATCGAAGCCCATATATTTACTGATGGTCAATAGGTTGTTAGCTGAAACATATATTCTGAATTTTGAAATTTTTGCTGCTTCCATCCAAGTTGCAGGGAAAGTATAACCAATCTGTACATTTCTCAAGCGAGCAAAAGATCCATCTTCAACATAGAATTCAGAAAAATTAGTGTTTTGTGTTTGGCCAGTAGTGACCCTCGGTACTTCGTTTGAACTTCCTGGAGAAGTCCATCTATCCAAAACGTAAGACATTTGATTAGCATAAGGTTGTTGACGTTCATAGTTTCTGATAATTTCTTGACCTAAAGCTGCAAATACATTGGCTGAAACATCAAAACCATTCAGTGAAGCAGAAAGGTTTAAACCCATTGTAAAATCAGGAATTGGGCTACCAATCATTGTTCTGTCACTATCATCCCCAAAACTTATAACACCATCTCCATCCTGATCCACAAACCTTATGTCCCCTGGCTGTGCATTTCTTTGTTCCGGTCCAGCATCAATTTCACTTTGATTTTGGAAAATACCATCAGTTTCATATCCAATGAAATATCCAATAGGGAATCCTGGTTCTAACCGTGTAGCGGTAACTCCACCTACCCCAAATTGAGCACCATTTTGAAAATCAAGGCCTTCAGGCACTGAAAGCACCTCATTTTTTAAATAGGTTATATTGTAATCAACATTAAAGTTAAATCCAGTTTTATTAGTTGTTCCATAACCCAATTCCAATTCAACACCAGAATTTCTCACGTTGGCACCATTCACTATTGGTGAAGAGCTTCCTGCTCCATAAGTACCTAAAGAAAATGGGGCTGGTGGTTGAAACAATAAATCCCTAGTATTTTTAAGGAAATAATTTGTAGTTATGTCAAAGTACTCAAACAAGGTCATATCGATACCGATATTGGTTTGTTGAGTAGTTTCCCATTTCAAATCCGGGTTACCGGCCCTTCCTATGGCAGCACCAATTTGAACAGCCTCATCAAAAACATAATTTCCTTCACCCCCTAATAAGGCCCGGTATCCAAAATCTCCGATTTTATCATTACCTATAACTCCAAAACTGGTTCTTAGCTTTAAAAAGTCGATTACAGGGAAATTAAAGAAATCCTCATCTGAAGCTACCCAAGCGCCAGAAAATGAACCGAAATATCCAATTCTATTATTTGGGCCAAAACGTGTTGAACCATCCCTTCTTACAATACCGGATAATAAATAGCGCTTTTTATAATCGTATTCAGCTCTTAGAAATTGGGAAGACAATCTCTGAAAGCCTTGGCTAGAGCTAACATCGTTCAAATATCCATTAACAGCTAGATTTGCTGAAATATCAGCTAACTCCAAATCATTATTTGGAATATTAAATGCCGTTCCGCTAATTCCTTGGAAAGATGTTTCGTTATATGAAACCCCAAAGGTTCCCTTGACAGTATGCACATCATTAAACTTTCTTTCATAATTAAGAAAGCCTTCAAGCACATAATCTAAATAAGAAGTTCTAGATTCAGTAACACTAGCACCTCTTTCCAAATCTATTCCTTGACCATCACCATCACCATCGGCATCATCTTCTCCAACAGTTATAATAACAGGATCCAAGTCTTCATTTGCTGCAGAATTTGGAGCTTTACCGGTTCCATACCATACCAGTGGATTAAAACCTTTAAAATCAACTAAAGAATAGTTGTATCCAATTCGTCCATTGACGGTAAAATGATCATTGATATCATAGGCTAATTCTTGTTTACCTGTGATTTTATTCACAAAAGTTTCATTGAAAGAATTTTCCATCTGGGCTATTGGGTTGATAATATCAGCTACATTATCTAAGTATGAATATCTTCCATCCACTCTAACCGGTTCGGTAGGATAAGCATTTACTGTATTATAAAGAACCGAACCAATTCCGTTTTCCGGCAATCCACTACTAATTTCATGGGTGAAAAGTAATACATTGGTAAATTTTAATTTATCAGAAAAATCGGTTGTTAAATTTAACCTGCCATTATATCTTTCAAATTTAGCTTTCTCGCCCCCAACAATTCCTTCTTGATTGAAATATGAAGCACCTATATCGTAAGTTGTGTTCTCTCCACCACCTGTAAGACCTAAATTATAATTTTCAATTGGTGCTGTTTGAAATACTTCATCTTGCCAGTTGGTACCTTCTCCTAGCTGAGTATTATTAAAAGGAATTGCTTGATTATTTGCACTAAAAGCTTCATTCTTAATCACTGCATATTCTCTGGCATTTAATAAATCAAGTTTTTTGGCAGTCTCTTGTACCCCATAATAGCCATTAAATCTTAAGGAAGGCTTTTTATTTTTCTTACCCTGTTTGGTTTCAATTAATATGACACCATTTGCTGCCCTTACACCATATATACTAGCAGAAGCATCTTTAAGCACATTTACAGATTCTATATCAGAAGGATTTAGCGCATTGAGACCAGCTTGATCATAAATAACACCATCCACAATTATTAAAGGGTTATTGTCTCCATTAGTAGTAACTCCACGTATTCTAATATTAGATGACCCACCAGGTGCACCGGAATTAGTGGAAATGTTTACTCCCGATACTGCGCCTTGTAAAGCTTGGTCTAGTCTTGGTACTTGACGTTCAGTAATTTTTTCTGCATTAATCTGAGATGTGGCTCCAGTTAATTCTTTTTTTGTTGAAGTTCCATATCCAACTACAACAACCTCATTTAAGGATTCGAAATCAGGTTGTAATTGTAAATTAATAGTAGATCGACCATTTACTTTTTCTTCTTCTGATACATATCCTATAAAACTATATCTGAGAACTGCCTCTTGATCTACAGACAATTTATAATTACCATCCAAATCTGTAGTAGTACCTGATGAGGTATTTTTTATCATGATATTGACACCAGGTAAGGGTTCATCATTTTCATCAGTAACAGTACCAGATACTGTCACCTCCTGAGCTATACTTATAAAGCTGTATAGAAGTAATAAAAATAAGGTTAAAATGTGCTTCATAGTCATTCGTTTTGTTCAATTAAAAATTCCTTTTAGCTTCTTATCAAAAGCATAAACCAAATGACCATTATTTATACATGTATACAAATTTTCACTATACATCATAAATACATCACAAACACTAAATCAATTTCTCAAAACCACATCATATTTTGTTAATAATTAGGTTTAATCAACATTAAAGCTATTTTTTAATTGCAGAAAACTTTCGGTTTTCTTCTACACTATTTTCACCACTATTACTACAATCTTATCATATTTTACTAAATTGTGAATAATTAACCTGAAGAAAATGAAAGAGAAAACTAAGGTGCTATTCATGATTGTCAGCCTAATTCTATTAGGGAATTATAGCTATGGACAATTCATCGGGTATCCATTTTATAAATATTATTCAAGTCAGGATTATCAGGGCGGAATTCAAAATTGGAAAATAACCCAAAGCCAAGATGGGCTTCTTTATGTGGCCAATAATTTTGGCCTTTTGGAATTTGATGGTACTAACTGGAATAAATACTCATTGGAAAGCGGCACTAAATGTAGGGATGTATTAGTAGATACGGATGGCAAAATCTATATAGCTGCACAAGGCGATTTCGGATATTACATTCCCGATGAATTGGGGAAATTATCTTTTATAAGCTTAGCAGACAGCATACCAAGTGAAAAAAGAGGCTTTGATGAAGCATGGAGGGTATTTAAGAAAAATGACAGATTATTATTCTGCACCTTTGATGATATTTTTATTTTCAATATTTCCGGGGAATTATTAGATATAGTAGACCCAGAAACCGATCCTGACAATTTTTTCTTAGTAAACCATCAACTCTACCTGAATCAAACAGGTAGAGGATTGTCGGTAATGGAAAATGGAACTGTAAAACAAGCAGAATTTGGGGATTTCTTTAAAAATATGACCATAAGCGGAATATTGGAAATCAACAACAATCAATTACTGATTAGTACATTGAAAAGTGGCATTTTTCTTAAATCAGGAAATTCTATAACTGAATGGAATAAAGATAACCAAGAAATTTTCAAAGCATCAAATATTAACCAAATGATAAGGTTAAAGAATGGCGAAATTGCTATTGGAACTCAAAATGAAGGGCTCTTTATTCTAAATTCAAGAGGAAATATTAATATGCATCTCAATAAAGGAAAAGGAATTGAAAACAGAACCGTCCTTTCCTTATATGAAGATATTCAAGGCAATTTATGGCTTGGGCATAATAATGGTATCTCCTCAGTTGCCTTAAATTCACCTTTTGAGCACCTAAATGAACAAACAGGGCTTCCTGGGACTGGTTATGATGCCTTATTACTCAAAGACACCTTGTATTTGGGTACCAATAATGGATTATATTACAAAAATATTCATCAGAAAAACACAACCTTCCAAAAAATTGCTAACACTACAGGACAGGTATATAATATTGAACAACACCATAATAGCATTGTCATGGGGCATCATTCTGGTACATTCAGTATAAAAAACGGAAGTGCTGAAAACCTATCGAGTACACCTGGCACCTGGACATTTATAGACCTAAAAAAATATCCTAATTATGTAATTCAAGGAAATTATAAAGGTTTATCTCTATTTAAAAAAACAAATAATGGACTGCAATTCCTTTATAAATTAGATGGTTTTGAGGAATCATCAAGGGTAATGGAAGAAGATGAAGATGGTAATATTTGGATGACACATGGATATAAGGGAGTTTTCAAAATAAAGTTATCAGAAGATTTAAAGTCAGTTTCAACTCAATATTATGGTGAAGCCCATGGTTTACCTTCTAAGGTTTTAATTAATGTATGGAGGTTAAACAACAACCTTATCTTCTCCACGGAAAGCGGACTATATGAATACAATAAAAAAGAAGACCATTTTGAAAAATCTTCATTTTTATCAGAATATTTTCCTCAAAATGTACAATTCGTAAGCTTTGCAGAGGATGCATTAGGCAACATATACTTTGTCAGCACAGATGAAACAGGTGTTTTGGAAAAAAGCACTAATGGCAATTACAAAAAACACACTGCAGTTTTTAATCAATTGAAAAATGTACTAAATGATGATTTACATAACATAATAACTTTAGAAGCCAATAAAGTATTGTTTGCAGCAAAAGAGGGCTTTATTTATTTTGATAATTCCATTCAAAAATTGCAGGATATAGACTTTAATGTCATTTTCACTAAAGTAAGCATTTCAAATTCTAAAGATTCTATTTTAACCTATGGGCGACAAATGAAGGGCAATAAAGTTAGCTTCAAACAAAACAATACAGGAATAGAGATTCCTTATAAAGAAAACTCCATAAGAATAGAATACAGTGCGCCCTACATGAACGGACAATTTCAAAATGAATATCAGTATTGGTTGGAGAACAATGAAGAAGAATATAGTGATTGGTCAGTTAGGACTGCAAAGGAGTATACTAATTTAAAAGAAGGTCATTATACTTTTCATGTCAGGGCAAAAAATATACATGGTCAACTCAGTAATGTTGCAAAATTTGATTTCACTATTTTGCCCCCTTGGTATCGTACAAATTGGGCCTATGGACTCTATATTTTCATTGGATTAGTAGCTTCAGTCTTAATATTTCTGTTTTTTGAATTGAGATATAAAAAGAAGACTGAAATAATCACTGAGGAAAAAGAAAAAGAAATTACAAGAATAGACAGTGAGTTAAAAACTTCTGAACAGAAATTGGAGCATCTGAAAAACGAAAAACTCAAATCAGAAATTAAATTAATGAACAAAGAATTAGCTACTTCTACTATGCATTTGATCAATAAGAATAGCTTTATTAACAGTATAAAGTCAAATCTGAATAATATTTCAAAGAGAAGTAAGAATCAAGAAGTAAAACATGAAATCAGTAGGGTAATTCAAAATATTGATAAAAACATCTCAGCAGACGATGATTGGGAACATTTTTCTATCCATTTTGACCAAGTTCATGGAGATTTCATTAAAAGATGGCAAAAAGATTACCCCGATTTAAGCCCTCAGGAAATGAAATTAAGTGCTTATTTAAGAATGAACCTTAGCACTAAAGAAATTGCCAATTTGTTAAATATTTCGGTACGTGGGGTAGAAATAGCCCGCTACAGATTAAGAAAAAAACTGGGATTGGAACGCTCAGATAATTTGCAGGAGTTTATATTAAAATATTAAACATAGAACTTTTCCAAAGTTAATTCTTAATAAATGATATCAGATACTTCAAATACTTGCTATTAGATCAGTATCATCTTTGGAAAAGTTAAAACAAAAAATAAAGAAAAGACAGCTTTAAGAAGAGATGGTCGGTGCACCACCGACCATGCTATCAATAACTCTAAATCTTAGTTTTTACTGCCCTAAAACAATTGCAAAAATAAGTGGTGCCACAATGGTCGCATCAGATTCCACAATAAATTTAGGGGTATCGATATCTAATTTACCCCAAGTAATTTTTTCATTTGGTACCGCTCCTGAATAAGAGCCATAACTAGTGGTGGAATCTGAAATTTGACAGAAATAACTCCAAAAAGGAACATCGGTGTACTCCAAATCCTGATATAACATAGGTACCACGCAAATAGGGAAATCTCCTGCTATACCCCCTCCTATTTGAAAGAAACCAACACCTTCAGTTCCTGCATTTTGCTTATACCAATCTGCCAAGAAAGTCATATATTCAATACCTGATTTCATGGTGGAAGGCTTCAGCTCTCCTTTCACACAATAACTGGCGAAAATATTGCCCATTGTGCTATCTTCCCAACCTGGAACTATAATAGGCAAATTCTTTTCAGCAGCTGCTAACATCCAACTGTCCTTAGGATCAATCTCATAATATTGTTCTAATACACCAGAACGAATCAACTTATACATAAACTCATGCGGAAAATATCGTTCTCCCTTTTCTTCAGCATCTTTCCAAATTTCAAAGATGTGCTGTTGTAATCTTCGGAAAGCTTCCTCTTCTGGTATACAGGTATCAGTTACTCTATTGAGCCCTTTCTCCAATAAATCCCATTCTTGTTGCGGGGTTAAATCCCTATAATTTGGAACCCTTTTATAGTGGCTATGTGCCACAAGATTCATTAAATCCTCTTCTAAATTAGCGCCAGTACAGCTTATGATTTGCACCTTATCCTGACGAATCATTTCAGCAAAAGAAATACCCAATTCTGCCGTAGACATTGCCCCGGCTAAGGACACCAACATTTTTTTACCTGATTCTACATGGCTTTTATAAGCTTCAGCAGCATCAATTAGCGCTGCAGCATTAAAATGACGATAATTATGTTTTAAAAATTCTGATATCTTCATATTTATTTATTTGCTGTAAAAATAATGAAAAATGATGAAGAGATAGATAGGAAATAATATTATTCAGAAAGTTTCCAAGATTGCATAAATGTTTTTTCTAAGAAGTGCTTTTACGGGTAGTTGTTTCATCTTAGCAACTAAAATTGAGCCGTAGGTAGTGGTTAAAAGCATACTTACCATATCATTAACGTCTGAACTTTTAGTAATTTCAGTTTGAAAGATAGCTTCCAGTAAATATTTCTCTAATAATTTATCAAAAGCCAGTACTTCCATTTCCATTATGTCGTCATAATTAGGAAACAACAATTGCTTTTCAGCCTTTTTAATACTAATAGGCTTTAAAACTTTAGAGGAAGCAGCATGATACTTGATCAAATGCAAAATCATAGAGCTATATCGCTCACACAAATCCCCGTATCTATCATAGATATATTTAACAGCCTTAATTCCTTTAAATTCTTGCTTTTGGAGACTTACACTTATTTCAAAAGCCCAAACTCGCATAAAATACAGCAATAAATCTTCCTTTTGTGGGAAATATCTAAAAAAGGTTACCTTAGAAATATTAGCCTCATTGCATATATCAGTAACATATATATCACTAAAATTCTTTTTCAAGAGCATTTCTTTAGCAAGATCTAAAATAAGCAATTTTAATTTTGCCGCTTTTCTTTCCCTCAAGCTAAGCCCATCTGTAATCATGTATACATTTAATTTTTTATGATCGTAAACTCTACTCTGCGGTTCAATTTTCTGGTTGCTTCTGATTTATTACTTGCTATCGGGCGAGCTCCTCCATATCCTTTACTTTGTAATCGCTTAGAATTAATGCCCTTCTCCACCAGATATTCTTTGATTTTATCTGAGCGCTTTTGTGATAGTTCTATATTTAATTTTGCACTTCCGGTATTATCTGTATGACCGGCCAATTCAATTTCAATTTTAGGATTTTTCTTTAACATGGCATAAACCCTATCTAACTCTTCATAAGATCCATCCTTAATTTCTGAAGTGCCTCTTTTGAACAATACACTTTTCAATTGAATAGTTGTCCCTTCTTCCAAACTTAATAATTCAAGCCTAATAGTGGAATTTTCTTCTATAGTATCGGTCTTAATAGTTTGTTTATCATCTAAATATCCCTCAACAGAAATATCAATAGTATAAATGGAGTCTTTAAAAAGCTTAGTCTGGTAGGATGACGTTTTTCCCATTACGGTTTCAGAATAAGAACTCTTGCTCATTTCATTTACTCCTTTTACTAATAATTGAGGCTTTAACTTATTCCCAGTAAATCCATCGACCACCTTAAATTTCACTTTTATCTTTTCTGCAGTCTTTTTATCGCTATTATTATTTTGAAAAGGCAATACAGATTGTGATGATGCCGTCATACTCTTTTCAATTTCAGGCTCTATTTCAACTTCTGGAGGAGTTTTAGTTCTCAAAATATTCCCCAAACCTATGCTATTGACCGTATTAACCAAAATTGCATTTTCCCCTTCATCTATTAGCCTAAAATACCAGTCCGCTCCTTCTGAATTTACATTATCTAAGCTTTCCACTTCCGACCAAGTAGTCCATGTAGCATCTTGCCTTTTACTGTAAAAAATATCCCGACTTCCTAATCCACCTCTTCCATTAGAACTAAAAAACAATGTTTTGTTATCTTTTGCTAAATAGGGTGTCAACTCTTGTGCCTCTGTATTAATATCAACTCCTAAATTTCTTAACTCGGTCCATTCGTCTATAGATTTCCTGAAAGTGTAATAAATATCTTCATTACCTCTAGTTCCAAAACTTTCCAAGCTTAAAACCATGATTTTACCATCTTCACTTAAGCTTCCCGATAAATGATCTGATTTATTTTTAAAATATGGTATATCTATTGGTTGCGGTTCACTCCAGTTTTCCCCAATTTTTCGTGAATAGGAAACGCCTCCCTTTCTGGGGCTTTTATAATTTCCTACCACATACATGATATTTCCATCAGGTGTTATTCCAATTACTGCATTAAAATTCGTGTTGTTTATAGGGCCTCTCAGGCGTTTTGCAGATTTCCAAACACCATTTTCCGATTTGGAAACCCATATATCCCCTGGGTCTCTTTCCCCACCTTTATTATCCGGATGGTTTTTTTTAGTGAAATAAATGCTACTTCCATCAGGAGAAATGACAGGTGCAATATCATCATAAATACTCTCGAGTGAATCCAAAATGCTTGGGTTCACTTGAGCAATACCTTTATAGGTTAAAATAAATGATATAAAAATGAATAATAAGACCCTCATTTTTTAATAATTAAGCACTTACAAGTTATTGTAAAACATTAAATATTACAATTACCAATCTATAAAAATATTACCTCTTCACTTAGTTATATTTTATAAAAAGAACAATTGTATTAAATTTATATTGCGCTAATCTAATACATTTAAGTATAATATCCATTATAGCACCTTATAATAAAAAAGCTCTTATGGATTGTTTATCAAATAGTTATATTTCAAAAACAATTTCAAAAACTAAAAAGTGAAGTTATATAGATAAAATCAATATATCAAAATCATATATAGAAATATTTCAAAATTTCAACAATCATTACATAATGGATTTGAAGCTGATAATAGTTGAAAAATTACTTCAGGAGAATTCATGACTCCTCATGATAAATTAATAATGGGTGAGTGCTCAGATAAGAAACCTCCGTTGAAACGCTATTTCCCATAAGTTTTTCAAAAAAGTTTCGTTTTCTTTTCAATAGGACTAATAAATCACCTTTTTGCTCGTAAACAAATTCCTCAATTCCGCTACTGATATCTTTCTTATACTCTTTGAGGTAATAGCTTATCTTGTCATAACCTAAAAAGCTTGACAATTCATCTTTAAACTCTTGATAGCTTTTCTCACTCATCTTGTTTTTGGAATGGCTAACATGGACAAAGCGAATCCTACTACGGAAACTATAAATAAAACTCACCAGCTTTTGCATAATGATTTTATCTTTTTCGGAATAATCTGATGCATAAACCACAGAATTCCAATCGGTAAAATCAGATTCAAGCGGAACAGTTAATACCGGAACCACACTATTTTCAACAGTTCTTATAGTACGGCTTCCAATAACTGTTTTTCTACCGTAGCCATTTCCTTGTGTTCCCATTACAATTAAATCATAATCATTCTGGTTGGCATATTTACTGATAGAATTATTTACTTCACCAATTGACAAAACCACATCACATTCAAAACCATATTCCTTTTCAATTTCATTGGCTAAATTATACAGCTTTTCTTTAGCATGATCTTTTAAATCATTGAATTCAGATTTTTCACCATCCAAGGCATGTAAAAATTCTTTCTCTGTGAATATATGGATAAGTGTCAGGCTTCCTCTTCTAACCTGCAATATTTTAGCAGCATATTCCAATGCATTTAATGAATAGGTCGAAAAATCAATTGGGCATAAAAATTTATCCATAACAAATTATAATTTACATCAATTTATAAAAAATATGTATTATTTGTACTTACTTACATATTTATTTCCTGAAATATAAAACCTCCAAGGCAACAATGCATCATCTCCTGCATAATCAATCCCAATTCTGGTGGTTTTCACTATTTTTTTCACCCCAATATTTTGATCTAATAAATAGATGCTGTCATTAGATACGAGATCAATCCCATTTAAAGATTTATCTATTCCCAATGCTTGAGATAATTTACCTGGACCTGCATATACTTTTGGACTGCTTTTTACAGCTTTTCTTCTCTTCAACATGCTGTCTATGCCTGATATTGGTTGAACCGAGCGAACTAATACTGCATCTGCTTTTCCTTTTATATTTGACACTATATTAAAAAGATGATGAATACCATAACATAAATAAATATAAGCATGCCCTCCTTCCTCAAACATAGTTGCAGTTCTTTGGGTATATCTTCCCATATTAGCATGACATGCTTTGTCATTTTCACCTGAATAAGCTTCGGTTTCCGTAATCATAGCTTCACAACAAACACCATTAATATTTGTACAAATCACCTTTCCCAAAAGATATTGTGCCAGCTCAACAACATCGGGATTTTGAAAAATTGACCGTTCTAATCTATTTTTTGCAACTTTCATTTAGAAAAGTAGTTTTAGTTGGCTAAATAGCAAATTAATTAAACTAAAACACAAATCATTATGAAAAAATCAATTTTACTATTTGGTTTATCTATTCTAATAATAGGTACGCTTGAGTTAAATGCTCAAATTAACATACCGCAGCCTTCACCTAAGGCAAAAGTTGAGACAACCGTTGGATTAACTGATGTTTCTATCAGCTACTTTAGACCAAGTGTAAAAGGTCGTCAGATTTTTGGAGAAGGAGATGATTATTTGCAGCCTTATGGAGTATTATGGAGAGCAGGAGCAAATAGTGGTTCAGTTTTAAAACTAAACACAGAGGCTGTAATAGCAGGAAACAAGGTAGAAGCTGGAGAATATTTAATTTTCATGACTCCTGGTGAAAATGAATGGGAGTTTAAATTATACAGCGACCTTTCTTTGGGTGGAAATGTAGGAAATTATGATGAATCTAAAGAAGTATTGTCAGTTATTCAGGAAGTTGAAAAACTGGATGAAACAGTAGAAACCTTAACTTACCAAATTTCAGATATCAGTGCTGATAACAAATCGGCAAATATTCATTTCAGATGGGAAAATGTAAGTTTAAAAGTACCTTTTGAGGTCTCTTATGACGACCAAGTTATGGCTCAGATCGAGCAAAAAACTAAGGTAGACCCAAGAAATTTAATTACTGCAGCAAATTATTACTATACCAATGACAGAGATTTAAAGCAAGCATTAAAATGGGTAGATGCTTATTTAGCTGAAGGAAATAATAGTGCTCAGTTTTGGAACCTACACTTGAAAGCCCAGATATTAGCTAAAATGGGAGAGAAAAAAGAAGCTAAGAAAGTTGCTGAAAAATCAATTGAACTAGCCAAAAAGAACAGTTCAGGTGATTTTGGTTATGTAAAAAGAAACCAAGATCTAATTGACTCTCTATAAATTAATTTAGAGCTGAGTTTCGGAATTTCCGGAACTCACTCTTCTTCAAATCCAGATAAATCCTTAATTTTTACTTCAGCCTTTCGAGATTTATCTTCCGATCCTTTTAAGACCCCAAACCCCCTAGCTGCCAACCTATCCTCTTCAATTCCATTATCAAGAAAATATTTTAAAACGGATTGAGCCCTTCTATTGGAAAGCTCGTAATTATACCTTGGATTTCCATCTGCAGAAGCAAATGCAGAAATTTGAATTCCTAAACTTTCATAAGTTTTCAAGTATTCTACCATTTCATTGAGCCGGTCTTGAAACTCCTCATTTATATCAGTAGAATTTAAATCAAAATAAACCTGAAAGGCCGGTATATTCAAGACTGAATCGATAGCCTTTTGTTTAGCCTCTTTTTCTTCTGAATCTAGTTTGCTTTCCTTTTCCTTCAATTCTGAAATCCTAGATTTAGCAGTTTTCTCCAAATCCCCAACATGCTTTACCATATAAATATCAGTAAAGCCCAAGCCTTCTTCTCTTACAGAGGCAAGATAACCTCTATCTCCATCAGCGGTAGGATGAAAATACACTTCATCATCAACAGTATTAACAGGATAGCCTAAATTTTCAGGATTCTCCCATTTTTCAGTTTCATCGTTGAATTGGGTAGTAAAAACATCAAAGCCACCAAAACCTTTATGTCCTTTACTACTAAAATATAAGGTTGTTCCATCCTTTCCCATGTAAGGTCCGTCCTCATCCTCTTCTGTATTAATTTGAGGTCCCATATTGAAGGGACGTTTCCATTGACCGTCTTCTTTATAACAGCCATAAATATCAAAACCACCTTCTCCACCAGGTCTGTTCGAAGCAAACATCATAAATTCATTATCATCTGAAACCCAAATAGATTGTTCAGCAAATCCTTGTGAATTTATCCTGCCTTCTAAAGGTTTGGGCTTACTCCATTCATCATTATCGTTTTCCTTACTGTAATAAATATCACCATTTCCTTCATCAGAATAAATGTAAAGTGTTTTACCATTACTACTTAAAAACAAATTGGAATCATGATATAGAGTATTAACATTTTGCCCTATATTTTTGGCCTTGCCCCATTTGCCCTGACTTTTCTTTGAGATATAAATATCTTCAAAGTAAAAGTTATCCTTATCCACATTTTCATTGGTGTTATCTTCCTGTCTCCTGGAAGTAAAGATCATAACCGTCTCGTCTTCATTCAAGACAGGAGCATAATCTGGCCATGTAGAATTAATATTATCCCCTATATTTTCAATTGTATAAGAAGAAGGCATTCCAATTATTTCCCTGGCATTTTCACATTCTTCAATTCTATCTTTTACATCATAAACAGATGTTTTGCCAGGTCCTCGATAACCTCTATTGGCAAGCAATTTCTTTTTATAGGCCTCAAAATACTCTAATGCAACATCAAACTCCAAGCCGTATTGATAACCTCTTCCCAATAAATAATTTATATTAAACCTATATTTTGGATCTAATCTTTTTACTCTTTCAAAATATTTTGTAGAATAATCCCTGTTTACAGTTTCTAAATATAACTTACCAGCCATGTAGTTAGCCCTTACATTCATGGTATCCGCCTCAGCAGCCTGAATATAAATATCTTTGGCAATCTCAATTGCATCTTTTGCCTCAGCATATACTTGATCTGCTTGCTCCAAATAAATTTTAGCCAGTTCAGGATCTTGAGCCATCAATTTGAAACTCAATAATATAAGTAAAAAAGAAAGAAATAATTTACTACACAACTTCATATAGATTAGAAAAATACAACTACCTACGGAAACCTCCAAATATATTCAAATAATAGATGGTTAAACGTATAATAAGTATAATTTCGATTGAATAGGCTTTGGAGTAGTTAAATGCCTTCAAAATTTAAATGATCAAAAAGCCCTGACCTCTTAAATTTGAGGTTTCACACTCTTTTTAAAAGTATATATAATTCAGAATATTCCTGCTTGGCAGCTTCAAAAAAGAGATGAAACATGCCTGGTTTCCTTAAATTTTTAATTATGGTTTCCGGTCGGTATGCCACCTACCGGAGTAGATTCTATGGTTGAAAACCTGACAGTATTCAATAAAATAACAAATATGACAAAGTAGGATTATCTATTATTCTTGAAAAATTGAAACAATAATCCACTTATAATTACCAATCCGCAGCCCAAAAGGTTAAACCATAAATATGCCATGTCACTGTAGAAATAAAAATATAAGACCACAAGCTGCCCTACTACAGCTCCAAAAAATACGGCATTTCCTTTTATATACTTTATAAAAAAGCCTGACAAGAAAATACCCAATATGGTTCCATAAAATATTGATCCTAAAATATTTACAGCCTGAATAAGGTTATCCAACAAACCTGCAAAAGTGGCAAAAAAGACGGCCACTAAGCCCCAAAAAAGCGTAAAAAGTTTAGAAGCGATTAAATAATGTTTTTCACTCCCCTTTTTGTATATATTCCGCTTATAAATGTCAATAATACTGGTAGAAGCCAAGGCATTTAGCTCAGAAGCTGTTGAAGACATGGCTGCAGAGAAAATCACAGCCAATAACAGCCCAATAATTCCTTTAGGTAAGTTTTCCATTACAAAAGTGATGAAAACATAATCAGTATCAGTAGTTTCTAAATCCTCATTTGTACCTTTAATTATACCTTTTGCTTCATCCCTTAATTGGTCTTCCTGATCATGTATTCCTGCTATTTTTTCTTTTAAAATCTCTACATCCTCTCCTTCTGCGGTTGAAAGCAAATGTACTTGTTTTCTTTTTTCTTCAAACAAATCAGAATATTCCTGCTCTACTGACTGATACTTCCCCTTTTGTTCTTCATTTAAATAAACTTCATCTTTTGCTGCTTCATTGAAGAAAACAGGAGCTTGGTTGAACTGATAAAAAACAAAAACCAAGGCACCAATAAAAAGAATCACGAACTGCATGGGGATTTTTAGCAGTCCATTGAACATTAAGCCCAATCTACTTTCCGTTAAGGATTTACCTGATAAATAACGAGCTACTTGTGATTGATCAGTCCCGAAATAGGATAAGGCCACAAATAAACCACCTAATAAACCAGTCCATAATGTATAGCGGTTTTCCATATCCACTTCAGTATTAATCAACTCAAGCTTTCCTAAATGACCAGCTAATTTTGTAGCCTCCACTATGCCGATATCTTCAGGCAATAATTTCACGACAAACAAACCGGCTACTATCATCCCTCCCATCATAATAATCATCTGATGCTTTTGGGTTTGACTCACTGCTTTTGTTCCTCCGCTTACGGTATAAATAATCACTAAAGAGCCAATGATAACTGTAGTATAAACCAAAGGCCAGCCTAAAATAGAGGAAAGAATAATAGCAGGTGCATAAATGGTGATTCCTGCAGCTAACCCTCTTTGAATAAGAAAAAGAAATGCTCCTAAAATTCTGGTTTTTAAATCGAATCGGGATTCAAGGTATTCATAAGCGGTATAAACTTTTAATTTGTAATAGATTGGTAAAACCCAAATACTCAGAATTATCATGGCAATGGGCAAACCAAAATAAAACTGAATAAAGCCCATTCCACTTTCATAAGCCTGGCCTGGAGTGGATAAAAAAGTAATGGCACTGGCTTGAGTTGCCATGATGGACAGACCGATAGTCCACCATTTCATGCTATTATCTCCTTTTAAATAAGATTCTATATTTTTGCTACCTCTGGTTTTATAAACACCGTAGCTTACAATCATTATAAGTGTTCCGAAAAGGACAATCCAATCTAAAGCGCTCATGCAAAATATCGGGTTATGGCATAAAAAATACCTATCAAACTGACAAGCACGATAATCAATAACCAGTAGAAATTCTTCCACTTCCCAAGTACAGGGGGATTATTATTTTCTAAATCTTTATCGTTTTCCATTAGCGGAAATTAGAGGGAATTTTTGAAAATAAAAAATGGGATTTGTTGAGTGGTTTATAAAATTGCTTGGAATGGTAAGTTGAGCAATATTAGTCAAGTGCTATTGCTTCCTTCTCCTCCAAAATTTTCTTCATTGCAACAGCCACACCATTCGTCCATCCAAAGCCATCTTGTAATGGATATTCACCTCCTCCTGCTTGCAAGCTTGTATCTGCAACATTGTATTTCTCCATCATCTTACCAGTTTGCAAATATACCTTTTCATTCAAGTTCAACCACCTATCCATCACATCCAGGCCTAAGTCATGCTCACCATAATTAAATAAAGCCTGAATTCCTATCCATTGCAGTGGAGCCCAGGCATTAGGGTAATCCCACTGCTGACCGCTTTCAATGGTAGTACTGACAAAACCTCCATCTAGTAATAATTCTTCATTCATTTGTTTAATTACCATGCGAGCTTTGTCTTTTGGGGCAATTTTGGCAAAAAGAGGATAAGCTGTGGCCATACTTAAAATGCTGGTATGCTCATTCTTAACAAAGTTATAGTCTGAATATCGCTTAGCTTTTTCGTCCCAAAGTAGGCTGTTGATTGCATTCTTTCGCATATTGGCTTTTTGCAAATAAATATCAGCACTGTCGAGCTGTTCATTCCAGTTATAAGCTTGAGCAATTTTTACTTCAAGAAAATATAAAAGCACATTTAAATCAATGGGAATAATATCAGTGGTTTGAATGCTTTTCATTTCCTGAGGATCATCAAACCACCTGCTGCTGTAATCCCAACCTGACTCAGCTCCTGCCCTTAAATCCCTATAAGCCTTTTCTTCTCCTAAATTATTTTCATTTACCAGCTCATAATCTTCTTTGAATGATTCTGGCCTAGGTTTTGCAAATTCATCATAATATCGATTTAATACGATATCACCCTCTAATAAAACCACTCTATTAATTGCTGGGTTAGCTTCAGATAGCTTTTTGCTTCCTTTCATCCAAAACTGGTATTCTTTTATTAATTGAGGTTGATAAGAAATGAATTTGGAGCGATTGTTAGATGTTAATTCATCAACCATTAAAGCAAAAAATGGTGGCTGACTTCTACCCGTATAATAAGCCCTATTTCCATTGGGGATAAAACCAAAATCATCAATTAAAAAAGCAAAATTATCCAGCATATTGATAGCCAGCTCTTCATTTCCTGAAGCTTTGAGGCCAAGCATAGTAAAATAGGAATCCCAATAATAAATCTCCCGAAAACGACCTCCTGGAACTACATAAGCATTTGGAAGTGGGATTAAAGAAGTATTTTTTATGGTGTCTTCAGGTCGGGTTAATACTGGCCATAAGCTTTCGATATGTTCAAACATATCTTTCTTCTGATCGGATTCAAAATTAGTTTTTGGGTTTTCGGGCAACTCAAAATGGTCTAAAACAAATTCTTTTAAATCGAAGTTTTCCTTATTACTCTCTGCCAAATAACTAATTTGTATCTTCTTAAAACCCATTTTAGGTTTGCAATCCACGAAAGTCTTTGAATCTTCAAAAATGCCTTCTAACTGAACAGCTTTAAATAACTCGGAATCATAAAACTCTTCAAAATCTTCAATATTATTTTCACTCTGAAGCTTTCTTTCTTCAGCTACTTCAGAGCATGAAGAAAAAATCAATACTAAAAAAAAGAAGTAATAGATTCTAAAGTTATTAAATAGATTTTCCATTTTTAGTTAGTTGCAATTGCCTTATTGTTTGTGAATTCTAATTTTTTCCTAATCCACTCTCCTACTTTCTGACCTTGCCAAATTCCTTCTTCAATTGCCCTTCTGTAATGAATACCGCCATATAATCTGCTAATAGCAGCTTCTTGTGAGGCTTCCATAAAGGAATTAAATTCTCGGGAAGGAAGTCCATATTTTACTTCTGTGCTATCTACAAAACTAAAATTATCACCATAGACATCAGTTAAAGCATTAGCCGCAGCAGTAGAAATCACACTGTGACCACTGGTATATTCAGGAAAAGGTGGAGTTTGCAATGTTGGTGACCAGTCATCATCAATTTTTCTATTGATAATAGTTTCTGGTCTAATTAAATTGGAACGATACTTTTCATCCCAGCAAGAAATAAAGCCATCAGCCAAAGCAATTGAGGTCTTAGTATAAGCATAACTACTTTTCATTAAATCTGCGGAATCCAAAATAGAAGCTATTTTTGTAATTCCCATCCAATGACCACCAGGTGTAATTTTCTTGGTAGCAAACATCACATGGCCTGTGATATTCATCACATAAGGATTACAATCCCAAAATGAAGCTATCTCCTTCTTTTCTTTATCCACACTTTTCACCACTTCGTAAACCTCTTTCAATTCCTTATAAAATGGGCTGTTCTCTTCCATGCTGAATTCATAAGGTGGCTGAGGAATAAATTGGTTGGCACTATCCAAAACAAAAGTCCTGATTTTATTCCAATGAGGTTCTATTGCAGCCATATAAGCAGGCGGTGTAGGCTCCCAATGATGAGGTTTATCACTCAAAGGATGTTTAGACATCGTTCTGGTTTCCTTATAATTATCTTCATCTGCCCAAGCCACTATATGCTGATGGACTGTTTCAGCATAATTAATTGACGCTTCCCACTCATCATCTGTCATCCCTCTTTTTTCCAAATCAGATTTCCATTCTGCCAGCCATTCCTCCATTTTCTCTTCTGAAAAAATAAGCATTTTGGAAGTGAGGTAATTAGCATAAAGTGCCGCTATTTGTAAGTTCACATTTTCTTCCTTAGGATCAGGAATTGGCTGTAAACCATGTAATTGCCCTGCCAAAGAGCGAAACGATGAGTCTTCCAATGCCAATACTTCATAAGCAGCAATAGACGGATAAACATATACCCTACTGGCCACTGGAGGCGAAAAAATATCGTGAACTGTCACATCAGTTACTTTTTGCATTAAAGAATGCATGTCTTTTGCCTCTACTTTAGTCTTTTGATGCTCCGATTGGGTACAAGAAAAAAAGAACCCAAAAATCATTAAAAAATAGATTACTGTACTTTTCATTATCAATTATTTATATTTTCAAAAGCTATCAATTTCAGACTGTTATCATTTCTTGCAACAAGTATATATTGTTTTCCATTCACTTCAATAGATTTCAACTTCCTCACCTGTCCATCAAGTTTCAAGTTTTTCACTTTTTTAATAACAGCAGCAGAATCTTGAATTTGAAAAACTGTTCCATATTGGGCATCATATTTACCCATTTCAATGTTATTCTCATAAAAATTACCAGCCGCTAATAGTTCCCTATTCTCCTTATCCATAAACTCCACTGCATTTAAAGTGGATATTTGAAGTTCCATTGGTAAAGCAATAGCCTCAAAAGTGCCATCTCCTTTGTTTTTATAAAAATAACTTGAAAAATCATTAGCCGAAAGCTTTTCAGCAGAGTTTAATGCATCTGCTCCAAATACTTCATTTAAATCCGCTCTGGAAAAATCCTGAGCATATTTCCATTTCTTTTTAAGGTTTGGCAATTGCTTCAAGATTTCTGAATGATTAGCAAAAGGAATTTCCTTTCCATCAAGATAATAAGTCAATAGCGGATCAGTTTGACCATTATCATCAAAATCCTTGATATACAGATTGACTGGTTCTTCATCCGTTGGTATAAATCTAGAATTTTTACCTGTATTTCCAGCTATTATATCTATGTTGCCATCTCCATCAAAATCTCCAGTTTTCACATGTTTCCACCAACCTTTTTCATTCCCAACTTCTTGAAGTGAAAACTTGTCACCTTCATTGACCATGATTTTAATCGATTCCCATTCTAAGGCTAAAACAATGTCTGGTTCTCCATTGTCGTCAATGTCAGTTACGGTGGCATCCGTAATCATTCCAATATCCTCAAGAAAAGGCGCATGACTACTATTGGCTAATTGGAAGCTTCCATCTTTTTGATTTAAATAAAGCTTTGAACTAACCGGCAAACCATATTTATAGGTTTCTGCCCTTGCAGCAAAAAACACATCCTCATAACCGTCACCATTAAAATCAGCTACAACAACTGATGAAGAGGTCATATAACTATCTTCAAAGGTATATTCCTTATTAAAATTACCTTCCCCATCATTTAAATAAACTCTTTGCAATAAATATTCAGAATCTCCGCTGTATTCATTACCCCCTGCTGCAATAATTAAATCCTGGTCTCCATCATTATCAATGTCAGCAAATGCTGCATCAACATCTTCGAAAGTATTATCACTATCCAAAAGGGGTTGTTCAGATTTAGTAAAACTTCCCGAATCATTCTGCACCCATATTTGACTTTTCTCTCTTTTTGATGAACCTATAAAAAAATCCTCATTACCATCCCCATTAATGTCCCCAACAGCTAGTGCTGGGCCTTCAGTTGATACCATGTGAGGTATTAAGGGTTCACGAATAAACTCTACAAATTGGTTTTCTTCATGGACTATATCAAGCCCCAAAGAATCTTGCAATTCAACAGCTTTATAATCAAATCCTTCTGGATGTAGTGAAGCATAATCATAAGAAGCTAATCCATCTTGATATTCAATTTCATGAACTTTATTGTATTCTAGCTCATTTAGATTTTGAGTTTTTCCATCAGGCCATATTAATTGAATATTTTGGATCTTACTGCTGTCTCCAATTGCAATATGAAATTTATCTTGTGCAGAACTCTGGAAGCCTTTTACTGGATAGTATTCATAATTCAATTTTTTGTTATTTTTCAGCTCTACTATAACTCGGCTGCCAATTGCATTAAGGTTATTTTCATATCCTGTTAAATCCAACTGCAAGTATTTTCCACTTCTATCCTCTTCAATTGCTGTATTTTTATAAATAAAAGGCTTGTCTTCCAAATTATTCACTACAATATCCAAATCACCATCATTATCCAGATCAACATAGACTGCACCATTAGAATAAGAATTTAAATTATTATCGATTTGAGTGCTTACATCATCAAATGTTAAATCAGCATTATTGGAGAAAAAACGATTAGGCAACTTAATTTTTGGCATGCGCTCCACAATTTCCAAGTCCTCTTTATCTACCATGCCCATCTCTGTTTTCTTACGCTGATCCTCATTCGAATTCATGAAGTTCATATAATCTATATCATTCATCCTTCTAGGAATACCATTGGATACAAATAAATCCTTTTGGCCATTATTGTCAAAATCCATAAAAAGTGGTGCCCATGACCAATCAGTTGCATAAATATCGGCATAAAGTGCTATTTCACTGAAAGTCCCGTTTTGATTATTGAGTTGGAGATTATTACGTGCAAATTGATCGTTATACCCAAAATCTTTTTTAAAACGATATACATCAAAAGCATCTTCTCCCAAACTACTTTTTAAAATTTGAGGGTCATAAGGTAGCATATCCAAAGAAAGGATATCATTAAAACCATCGTTATTAATATCGGCCATATCTACACCCATGGAAAATCTGCTAGTATGCTGCATTTGTTCAGTCAGCAATTCTTTAAAAGTACCATCCTGCTGATTGATATATAGATAATCATTTTCATGGAAATCATTGCCCACATAAATATCCGGATAACCATCATTATTTACATCTCCAACCACTACTCCCAAGCCATAGCCGATCACTGAGCTATTTATTCCACTTTCTTTTGTAGCATTTACGAATGTTCCATTATCATTTCTGAAATATCTATCTCCTGACACATTACTTGTCTCCCCCTGAAATGATTCTCGCTTTCCAAATGTTCCATTTTGATGAATACTGTGATTCAATTGGAACATATCTAAATCACCATCTTTATCAAAATCAGCAAAAACAGCTTGTGTACCAAAACCTGCCAAATCCAGATCATAAGCAATGGCTTCATCTTCAAAAACAGGAATTCCATCTTCAATTTTCTTGCAAATGAAAAGTTGATTTGAACCCTTTAATATTTCATGATCCCCTACAACATTCACATAAATATCCAACATCCCATCCTGGTTGATATCAACTACTGAAGCACCGGTTGACCAATAGCCTTCTCCTTTGATACCTGCTTCTTTGCTTACATCTTTAAACTTAAAATCACCTTCATTTATAAAGAGTTTATTTTCTCCCATATTGGAAGTGAAAAATAAATCCACCAAACCGTCATTATTGAAATCTCCAGCAGCTACTCCCCCTCCATTATAAAAATACATATAGTCAAAAAATGAAAATTCAGTGCTTTGCTCTAAAGTATTCTCAAAATGAAGGCCTGTTTTTTGTGCATCCAATAATTCGAAATAAGATTGTTTAGATTCCGTGCAAGATGCTAAAACACTTAAAAATAAAACAAGCGAAAAAATGCTTATTAAGTGGGAATTGATATGATTCAAATTAAGTTTATTCAGTATATTTATTATCATATTATTCTCTTATTTGAAGTAAAACAGTCTCTTTATTATTAATTCCAATTAGTAAATTCTTTTGATCCTGAATTTGAATAGGATTTATAGCTCTAATATTCCCTCTAATTCCTAAACTTTTATACTCTGGGATAATCTCGAAATCTCCTTTACCATTACCAAACAAAACTAATCCATCATTAGCATCCAATTTTCCAAATTGCGGTTTAAAACCTCCCTCATTTCCTGCTAAAATCAAATCAAGCTTACCATCTTGATTTACATCCATGATTTCTATTACATGAACCGCTGAAAATTGGGCTTCAATAGGTAAAATGGTTTCCTCGAATTTCCCTTTGCCTTTATTGATCATTACAGTAGTTTGGAAAGTATTCACTGATTTATATGATGCATTCTCAATTTTTTCAGTGCCAAATAAATCCTCAATTGATTTAGTGCCGTAATCCTTATATTTCAGACTTTGTT
The DNA here is from genome assembly GCA_051747245.1 of Bacteroidota bacterium. GTDB lineage: Bacteria > Bacteroidota > Bacteroidia > Cytophagales > Cyclobacteriaceae > Marivirga. The sequence goes on along the minus strand of JBNJFX010000012.1, from coordinate 79,457 downwards.
TTTTCAAACTTGGAATTTGGCTTATCATTTCACCCTTTTGTTGTATAGGCATATCTACCCCATCTATTCTTCTGGTCAAAACCTTATCTTTATCGCCATTAGAATCAAAATCCTCTAGCCAAATTTTAACAGGCATTTCATCTGTCGCAGAAAAGTAAAAATTATCCCCTCTATTGCCTAAAACTAAATCAGGCAAGCCATCATTATTAAAGTCTGCAGTTTCAACTGTATTCCACCAACCCTTTAGATCCTGTAATGGATTATCTTCTTGTCTTTTTAGCTGTTTGCCAGCAATTTCAAAAATTTCTATACCCATCCATTCACCGGAGATTATAAGATTTTGATTTCCATTTTGATCAATATCTGCAATCTTGGCGTCAGTTATCATCCCTAAACCATCCAACTCCTTTGCTCTTCTGATGGTCATGTCTTTAAAGTTGCCTTTTCCATCATTCTCAAAAAGGAAGCTTTTAGGGCTTTGTCCGTATTCCTGAGGAACAGAACGACTCCCCACAAACAAGTCTAAATCACCATCTTCATCGTAATCGAAACTTAAAGCCACAGCAGTATTGAATCCTGTTTCGGGTATTGCATTTTTATGTTCCTCAAAATTTCCAGAAGAAGTTTGTGTGAACAATTTATCATTAAAGATAGCTTGACCTGAAGGCTTATGGTTTCCACCATATCCAAAATAAATATCCATTAAGCCATCATCATTAGCGTCAAATGCATGAATGGCAGTGACTTCATTATCCAAATCATTTATTTCTTTAGCTTTAAATTGACCATTTGATAATTGCAGATAAATAGTACTTGCTTGCCCTACTGCTCCTCCAATAATCACATCCTCTAATCCATCATTATTCAAATCAACCACTTCAGTTGCCGGCCCTTCTTTGGATAGCATCTTCATAATCAAACCCTCGAAATAATAATCCACATGATCATCTTCTTTATGCTTCTGAAAATTATTATTAAGCTGTTTGAAGAATTGCTTCTCAGTATCCTTTAAAAATGGTTTTTCAGCTTTATCTTCTTCTTTTGCTACCTCTTCATAATTAATTGTTATTAAAGAATCAATAGCAGGATTTTTAATTAAACTAATCTTTTTATTGGGCCAGATAACTTTAAGAGAATCAATTTTTGTGATTTCCCCTAATCCAAAATGAAGATTATAATCAACGGAGGATTGAAACCCTCTACTTGGCATCATTTGTCTGTAGAATTGAGACCCAGTAGCGAAAACTTGAACTTTAGCTCCAACGGCATCTCTATTTGGCTTTTCAAATTCCAATGCTACTTTCAAAAAGTGCGTACTATCTGTTTTGGCATTACTTTTATAAATAGTAGAAGGATGATTTAGGTTATTGACAATGATATCAAGGCTTCCATCATTATTTAAATCAGCATAGGCAGCACCATTAGAAAAAGTTTCCTGCCCTAAGCCCATATCCTTTTCCTTGCTATCAAATTGTAGATTACCTTGATTGATAAACATTTTATTTGCCTGAGGATTACTTGGCATTTTCGCCAAGACATCTTCCATTTTATCCTTTTTGCCAGTCAGCACCATGCGCTGAACCACATCATTCGCAAAGAAGTCCATAAAATCGGCATCCGTTACATCTTGATAAACCCCATTACAAACGAAAATATCATTATAACCATCCATATTGGCATCAAACATTAAAGCTCCCCAACTCCAATCGGATTGGGCAACCCCAGCATACCAGGCTATTTCATGAAAGCTTCCGTTTCCAGTATTCAGCTGCAAAGCATTATGCATGTATTGATGATAAAAATCTCTTCTAAGTTTGAGTTGATAGGTATTAAAATCTTCAAACTGCAATTTCTGTTTGATAAGTTGATCCGTTTCCGGGATCATTTCAGTGGTGAAAATTTCAGGATAACCATCATTATTAATATCGGCCAAATCAGCTCCCATAGAAGCTAAGCTCATGTGGTCCATCCATTTTTTACTGTCTTCAGAGAATGTTCCATCTCCTTGATTTATATAAAGATAATCTCTTTCAAAGAAATCATTGGAAACATATATATCCTGCAAATGATCGCCATTTACATCTCCTACAGTCACCCCAAGACCAAATCCAATTAAAGAACCATATATTCCTGCTTCTCTAGTAACATCTACAAACTTGCCATCATCATTTCGTAGCAGCTTATCTCCACCGCCTTTCACAAAATCTTTTACGTCCCAATCTTCGGCATATAAATCTCTTTTATTGCTATTATTAAGCGTATTTACCGGGATAAATGAATTATTGAGAATATATACATCTAAATCTCCATCCCCATCATAATCAAAAAATGCAGCATGTGTGGTATAGCCAGGTTCATCTAGACCATATTCCGCTGCTTTTTCAGTAAAGGTATTATCTCCATTATTAATAAATAACTCATTAAAAGGATAGCTATCTTCCTCGTATCCGGCATTACTAATATAAATATCTTTAAAACCATCTTGATTAATGTCAATTATACTTACACCGGTGCTCCATCCACCATAGCCTTTTAAACCAGCACTTTCGGTTATGTCTTCAAATTGAAAATCACCTTTATTAAGGTAAAGTTTATTATTGACTTGGTTTCCTGTAAAAATAATATCTTGAAGGCCGTCATTATTGATATCGATAATGCCGACACCACCACCATTGTAGAAATTTCGGTAGGAAAAAATGTTGAATTTATCTTTGTTCTCTACTTGATTATGAAATGTAATACCCGTTTGTGTAGAATCAAGTAATTCAAAAGTTGTTTTTTTTGAAGGAGCAGTCTTTTGATCTTCAGGCTTGCTATCACAAGCCAAAAAAGGAATAAAAATAAGACTTAAGTAAAAAATAGAGTTCTTAACAGACATGATAATTTAGGCTTTTATAAGCATAAATGTATAAAAAAAGGATAATGGAAAATAATCCATTACCCTTTTTTAGAGTTTATATAAATTTAATAACCCGGGTTTTGTTCCAAGTTAGGGTTAGTACTTATCGCTAAAGAAGGTATTGGGAATAATACTCTAAATTCTTCAGTATTATCTTTAAAAGACCAAGTATCCGTAAATGTTCCAAATCGAATTTGATCTTGACGTCTCCAAAACTCAATATAAAGTTCCCTACCTCTTTCGTCAAGCATTTCTTGAGCATCTAAAGAAGCTAAAGAAGAGGCACCTCTAAGGTCTCTCAAATCATTTACAATTTGAAGAGCTTGACCAGTATTACCTTTCCATAATTCAGCTTCAGCTTTCATTAGAACAGCATCTGCATATCTAAAAAGAATTTGCCTTCCTGGAAATGCACCTCCATTTTCTGGATGATATTTAAGAACTCTGACACCAGTTGCTTCTCCATTTCCAGCTAAACCTGGTAAATCTTTCGTAAAAGCGAGAGGATCACCATTTCTAGTTTTCAGTTCTTGTCCTTCATAACCATATTGTTGACCAACTAAGAATCCAAAACCATAACCATCTTCAGGAACATAACCTCGTCTTATTTCTTGGTTTGAACCAGGAGCGTTTGAATTTGCATCACCTTCAAAAAGTGAATAAAACTCTGCTGTAGTACAGAACCCATTCCAACCACCACCAGCATTTCCGTCTATTTCATTATGGCTGTAATGTAATCCATTCCAAATTCTACCACCTGCATCTCTTTCTAAAGTAAAGATGGATTCATTATCAGGAGCAGGATCAAATATATCAAAATAGTCTTCCTCCAAAGAAAATCCTGCTGCAGTCACTGCATCAACTGCTTCAATAACTTTATCCATGTCAGCATTATCAGGTGCAGATCCAGAAGGATTACCCAAAAGGATGTGTTTATTGAGATAAAACTTAGCTCTTAAAAAATGGACAGAAGCTTGCGAAGCCCTTAATATTTCGTCTTCATCACCTGGCCCGATATTTGGAAGATTTTCTAATGTTGTATTGGACAAATCTTCTTCTATAAATGCAACAGCCTCTTCTGGAGACAATACTTCAGGTAGAACATCCGGGCCATCATTTGGGCCTCGGAACGGAACCTGACCCCATAAATCCAAAATAATAAAAACATTTAATGCTCTCAGAAATTTAGCCTCAGCTAATTGCTGAGGATCAGCATCAGATTCAGGAGCAATTATTTGATTCAATGCAAAAACATTAGAATTTTGATTGTTCCATGCATTCAAATTGAATTGATGTGTAGCATCCCAAGTATGCTGATGTAAAGTTCTCCAAACACCATTATCGCCCCAGTCAGTACCCCTTGTAGGTACAAGTTGTGCATCTGAAGTAACTTCCATTAAAGCATAAGTATTATCTTGACTCCCTAATGAGTTAGCTGTTGCTACGTACGCACTAGTCAAATTAGGAGCAACATCAACCCCATTAAATTCGCCAGTCTCAGAATCAGTCACTTTGGAGTCTAATTCCTCTACCTCTAAATCAGTACAACTATATGCAAGTACTGATATACCAATTAATATAATTTTTAACTTATTCATCATGTCTTTATTTTTAAAATGTAACATTCAAGCCCATCGTATAAGTTCGAGGTCTTGGAAATGACGTATAATCTATACCTAAAGAAGGAACCCCGTTCATTGATTTATTCACATTTACTTCAGGGTCTAGACCCGTATAATCCGTGAACAGAAGTAAATTCTGTGCATTGGCATACAATCTTAAAGATTTAACGAATCCATTATCTGACAAATTAAAATTATAACCTACGGCTAAATTTTGTAAACGCAAGAAGTCACCTTTTTCTAAGAATCTAGTAGAAACATCAGGCGCATTAATTGGTGATTCACCAGAAGTTATAACATCGGTTGTAACATTCCTACCATTACCTAGAGCACCGGCAGTGAAAAATGCATTAGCTGTATTATTATAAATATGATGACCATACTGACCATTCAAATATACACTAAAATCAAAGTTTTTATATCTAGCAGTCGTATTAATACCTAGGTTATATTTAGGAATTGGGCTAAAACCCAAGAATTGTTGGAAATCACCATCATTATATTGAGCAATACCTTCTGAATTGTACCCTTCAAAATCTCTCAAGTAATATGCAAATAAAGGCTGTCCTCCAGCAATACGTTGTGCAAATGCCCCTGTTAAACCTTGTCCAGAAATTTCGCCAGTATTGATTAATCCTTCATAATTCTCAACAACATTATCATTATAAGATAGATTGAAACCGAAATTCCATTCAAAATCTGCTTGATCTACTACTACATAATCTAAGGCAAGTTCAACTCCTTGATTAACTACATTTGCGTCCAAATTATCCCAAGTAAAAGGCTGAGATGCTGGCTGAGCAGATACAACCTGAATCAATAAATCAGTAGTGGTTTTATTATAAAAATCTAAACTTCCGCTTAACCTTCCCTTAATAAAACCAAAATCAATTCCGATATTTGTCTGGGCTGTTTCTTCCCATCGCAAATCTCTATTAGCAAAAGCTACATCAGAAAGACCAGGTCTTATTATTTGACCACCATCATTAAAACCTATACCACCAAAAGCTTGTCTATTTTGATGTACATTATGAGGTATTTCTTGGTTTCCTGTTACCCCATAACCTGCCCTTAATTTTAAATTATGAACTGATTCAGGAATAAAAGATTCATCAGATATCCTCCAAGCAGCCGCTGCAGATGGGAAAATACCATATCTATTATTGCCCCCAAATCGAGTAGAACCATCTGCCCTCAAAGTAGCAGTAAATAAATATTTATCCTGTACATTATAATTAACTCTTCCGAAAAATGATTGTATCTCATCTATGGAAGCGAATTTATTTTCTGTTACAGCTTCTACAGGGATATCCGGTCTTGGACTTAAATCCTCAGTACCAGTTGCAAGCCTATTAACAAAAAACTGATCATCACCAGGATCATATCCGAATTGTTGATAATCACCCGATATAGCTCCTCTAACTGTACTCCCAGCCTCTTCTAGATCTGATATCATTTGATTTAAATCCGGAGTATTGAAACCAAACCCCTGCAATGTATTACCACTTCTATTAAACTCTTGATAAGAGTAACCTCCTAAAATATTTAAATTTCCATCACCAAGCTTTTTGTCATAAGTCAATAAAGCTTCTAGTAAATTACTACTTGTTTCTATAGTGGCAATACCACCCTGCCCATTTTCGAAAATATTTCCAGCTAATAGCGCGGATGAGGCCATTTGGTTTCTTGTAGAATTTGAATTATCAAAACCAGTATTCACTCTGAAATTTAAATTATCAGAAATATCATAGTCCAAGGATAGATTTATAAGAGCCCGATCAGTTTGTGCCTCATCAAGATTATATTTCAACATTGATAATGGATTTCTAAAACCACCAATCTGTTCTTCAGGATCTGCAGGGAAAGTAGGATTAGCAATATAAGCCGCCCCTAATAAATCACCTTCAAAGCCTGCATTATTGGTAATAGGAGGTGCAATATCATTTATTCTAGATAATGTTATTTGAGCTGCAAAATTCAACCTGTCATTTAAAAAACGTTGATTGTAATTTAACCTTGTATTTAAACGCTCCATGGAAGAATTTTCAATTACACCCTGCTGATTTTCATAACCAGCCGAAACTCTGTAATTACCCGTTTCAAAAGCATTTGCATAGGATAAATCATGTTTATGCGAAATAGCTGTTCTTGTTATTTCATCTTGCCAATCAGTATTTGATCCAAAGTCTAGTTCATTTGGGTCAGCTCCATAATTGGAAAGTTCATCTAAGTAAGTGTCTGCATCCAAAAGATCATATCGACTTGCAGGAGAGGCAAAACTAACAGAAGTACCATACTGAACATTATTTTTAGTTCCCTTTCCTCCTTTAGTGGTAATTAAGACAACACCATTCGCTCCTCTTGCACCATAAATAGCAGTTGCAGATGCATCCTTTAGAATGTCAATACTTTCGATATCATTTGGATTTAAAAAGTTGAGAGGATTTCTAGGTGAGGATGTACCACTACCTACATCTAAACCACCAGCTGTAACATCGCCACCTGATAAAGGAATTCCATCTACAACAAATAATGGGCTGTTTCCATTTCTTACAGATGAAGTACCTCTGATTCTAATATTAACACCAGCACCTGGTTCACCAGAAGCAGAAGTAATTTGAACACCGGCGGATTTACCTTGAATCAATTGCTCTGGAGATGCAATAACACCACCATTGAATTCTTTAGAAGTAACACGCTCGACAGCACCAGTAGCATCTCTGGATTCTACTTGTCCGTACCCTACTACCACTACTTCTGAAAGTTGTTCAACATCTTCTTTGAGTACTACATCAATTACGCTTTGCGTTCCTACTTCCACTACTTTTTCAGCAAAACCAATAAATGAAAACTTCAATTTATCGCCAGATGAAACTGAAATTTTATATTTCCCATCAAAATCTGTTGTGGTACCTTGGCTGGTTCCCACCACCAAAACGTTTACACCGGGTATCGATTGACCCGTTTTAGCATCAGTAACCGTACCTGATACTGTCTTTTCCTGTGCGTAAAGACTTCCTAAAGAAAGCCATAGCACACTTGTCATAATTAGTAAAAAGTGTCTCATGAATTTTTGTTTTTTTAGCCGTTTAAAAGTTCCATAATTAAATTTTAAATTTTCATAATTTACATTTGATTTAATTCTTCATTACACATAATTATATATACATTATTTGGTTTTTAATACAAATTCAAGGTCAATGTAAAAATTCCAAAATATCTCTGCAAGGCTTTGTGTGTAAAAAGTACACTTAGTATCTTACGTAATCGTTTACGTAACTAAAAAAAGGGGGTTATTTAGAATTATTATAAATAAAAACAGCATTTTTAGTTAAAATACTATTAATATGAGCAAACATAATATTAGGTTGAAAGATATTGCTGAGGAATTAGGTTTAAGTATCCCATCTGTCTCGAGGGCTTTGAACAACAAACCAGATATTAGCAAGGAAACCAAGCAGAAGGTATTTGAATTAGCGGAAAAACTTCATTATCAAAGAAATCAGTTTGCTATTAATTTCAAAAATCAGGAAACTTTTATTATCGGGGTGATAATCCCTCAAATTGTGCATCATTTTTTCTCCAATGTTATTAGTGGAATAATTAATGAGGCTGAAAAACATGGGTATAGTATAATGTTATACCAAAGCAATGAATCTTATGAATCAGAACTTAAAGGAGTAGAAACATTTCAAAAAAGTATGGTAGATGGATTGATCATTTCTCTTTCTGATAATACATTTACTGTAGATCACCTTAAAAAACTTCAAGAGCACAATGTTCCCGTAGTGATGATTGATAAGGTGAGCTATGCCATGGAAACTTCTAAAATTATATGTGATGATTTTAAAGGCGCATATTATGCCACAGAGCACTTAATAAGTTTAGGGAAAAAGAAAATTGCCCATATTACGGGCTCATCCGAACCATATACCACTAAAGAAAGGTGTAAAGGATACGAAACTGCAATTCGTGATTACAAGCTAAGATTGTATCCCAATCTTATTAAAAAATGTAATTTAGTTTCCAGAGAGGAGGGCTATACTACAACACTTACCTTGCTTGCTGAAGAAGTTATACCGGACGCCATATTCTGTGCGACTGATCCAACTGCTATAGGAGCAATTAAAGCCATAAAGGAAAAAGGTTTAAGAATACCGGAAGATATTGCAGTAATTGGGTTTAGTGATTGGAAAATGTCATCAGTAGTTGATCCTCCCCTATCTTCAGTATCGCAACCGGATTACGAGATGGGCAAAAAGGCGGTTGAACTTGTTACTAGTGAAATTCAACTTAGCAGGGAAAACAAACCTGTCAAATACGATACCTATACAATGGAAACATCCTTAGTATTAAGGGAATCTACAATAGGGAAAAAATCCCTAAAACCTCAAGTCCTTTAATTCCTTATGAGTAGATTTGAAATAAAAAGTTAGAAGTCTTAAAATGCTATCTTATATTTAAATATCATTTCTAAGTTAGCATTAAAGACTCAATCCTTTATGAAAATGAGCTAGGCAAGCTGTCAATTTTACAAATATGAGGTAAGTGCCAATTTAATCAGGCACTTTGATCATTTTTAAATCAATTAATTTAGATTCTTCATATCCAATAGATAAATATCCGAAAACCCCTCCAGCTGCTTCAGCAACTTTTTTGGCAATGTCTTTCATGGACTCTACAAATTGTTGGCCCCATTCTTTATCTACATTCTTTAAAATATCATTTAATCGCTCTATATCTTCAATAACTTGCTTACTTCTAACTTCCGCTTCTTGTGGATATGAATTCAGTAATTCTTTTAAGCTTTTTTCGAAATCGGGGGCAATTTCCTGATAATAGCCTAGCAATTCTTTTCTAGCTTTACTTTGTTTAATTTTAGTAAGATTGATAGCTTCCTTTAACTCACTTTTGCTGATTTGCTCATCAGCTCCAGCAATTAATATAGTCACCATTGCAGGTATTTTCTTTAGTAAGTCAATTTCAGATTCTGATAAATTCTTTAATTCTGGTATCATAGTTGAAGGTTATGTTAATAATTTTTAGCAATATAATTAATCAGCATAAGTTAATCCTTAGTAGAGTTATTAAAAATAATTTATTCGATAAAATGATATTTTGAATCTATAAAATTACTTTGGAAAGTCTTTATGATGGTTAATCGCTTCTACCTGGTATTGATGATGCTTCATGTGGGCTACAAAAAACTGCAATGTCTGTAGAATATTTAATTTTCCTACTGCAGGATGTGAAAAAATAAAATGACCAATCTTATTTTCAGGAAACTCACTCAAGAAATTAAACATTTCACTGCTTAAATCCTCCCATTGATGAGAAAATTCATGTGGATCAAGACTGATATTCAAACTATCTTTCTTTTCCGAAAGAATTTTAGGGGCTTGAAATTTTTTTCTGGAATTAAGCCGATTGACCAATAACATTGTTTTGACTTCGGATTTTAAACCTAACTTTTCATTTTTCCTGTTAAAATCAAAGTTTTGCATAAACTGTAAACTGATCTTTTCGGAAGTATAAAGATGTTGCATTACATCAAGCATAGACCAAGCACCTTCTTCGGGATGGAAATTTAATTGCTCTTCATTAAAGACCTGTAAGAGTGCATCGTAATATGCTTTCCCCTCTTCCATTCTTGCCCAATGTTTCTGAATTTTTGAATTCATGTTATATTATAAAATTATAGAAATCTGAAATTAAGAATAATATTTGAAATCGACATTAAAAAATCAATTTCGAAATTAACCACAGTTAAATTAGTTTTCAGACAAAGGCTGAGAAAGGATAACCACAGAGTTGCACGGAGATTTACACTAAGGTCACCGAGAAATATACAGCTAAAGCTGATTGTTATAAATCAGAAGAAAATTAAGAAAACACTTAAGAACAGCCAAAGGCTGTGAAATGCTAACCAAAGAGTTGCTCAAAGTTTTACACTAAGATTCGCTAAGGATTTCGAAAAGGTCAAGAAAGGCTTTCATTGTAAATTGAACCGCAAAGACGCCATGCCGCAAAGTTATTACAAAATTTGATTTTGCTACAAAAGCCTTTAAGCTTCGATAGAGATTATTAGAAAACAACTTAATACCTATCAAATTATAATTATTTGCGCTTTAGCAACTTGGCGGTTAATTCACAGCCATCGGCTGTTCTCATGTTTATTATTCTTCATGAATGTAAACATACGAGGTCATAGAGAAATAAACAGCCAAGCTGATAGTTTACAACTACTTAAAAAACGCGAGCTTAAAAGTAAATTAACTTTGGTAATTCATTGGATGAAAACAATCATTCAATTAAGGTGAAAGTCATCCAAACTGGAAGGTGATCTGATATATCCTTAGCTTCTCTTAAAACATCAGATTCTATTTTATGAATCTTGTTTTTATTATAAAATATATAATCCAATCTCTCATAAGGTTCTGCTGTATCAAAAGTAAAATATTGTGGTTCATTTTGAAGATACCTATCCCTAGATATTGCTTCCTCTATGAGTGGATTATTTAAGAAAATTTCAATGGTATTTTCCTTCTCAATTATCTCACTAGCAAAAGGTGGTCGACTATTAAAATCACCCATCAATATAACAGGATAATCTTTTGACCATTTATCAAATTCTACTAAAACTTGTTCGGCTTGAAGTTCTCTAGTTTCTTTATCGAAAGCTTCCAAATGAGCGTTCATTAAAATAAGAGTATCCCCATCAATTTGTATTTTATTAATTTGAAGAACCCTATCAATATAAAAAGCATTATAATAAAAGGGAGCATTAATTGGCTTGTCAAAAACAATTAAATCATTAGAATTAATTTGCATTTTACTAAGAACACCTTGACCAGAATACATTCTACCAAAATGATTACGGATCGGTAAATAAGGAAATGGAACATAAGATTTATCCCAGTTGACTGCATAAGCTCCTTGATGAAATTTTAAATGCATTCCTAAACTGTCAAACTGATTATAATTAAAACTCCTAGAGGATCTGAAATCAACTTCTTGCAATCCAATTATATCAAAATCAAATCTACCTAGAAGACTAATCGATTTAGTAAGGTTTTTGGAAAATAAAGATTCTTTTCTATCAACAGGGAGATTGTTAATCATCCCGGATAAGTAACCAATATTATAAGTTAACACCGAAAAAGTATCAGGCGGATTTTCATAATCAGAATGGTAGGTAATAATTTGATTATAATTTTCTTCATCTACAAAACTGGAACTTGCCCAAAAATAGAAAGTAATAAAACTTCCAACTATTAGAGACACGACTATTAAAAATATCCTTTTCATAAAATAATAATAAGGAGAAAAATTAAAAATCGGAAATTTATCAACTCATGCATTAAAATTCAAATTTAATTATTCCAATATCCATAGTTAATTAAAAATAAATATCTCAAGCTATTCCTCCAATTAAAAATGGGAGAAAATTATGCAACAACAAAGATCAATAAACTTCAATATAAGATAAACACAAAAATTGACATTGAATTTAAAAGTAAATAAAAGTTCTAAACCATACAATTAAGCTTAAAATAGATGAAATTCACCCTAATATATTATACAAAATAAAATTTTGTAGACAGAATTTATGGAAAATGAAACCCAAATAATAAATTAAAGTTAAACTTTATTAAAAATTCATTACTAATTCATTTATAGAATTTTAAAACACTTCAACAAATTTTAACATTAAGATAAAAAATTTCACCAAATAATCTATTGCTTATAAAAATGCAGCTCAAATAATAATTAATTACCATAAAAATATATTATATAAATAGTTTAGCCGATTTATAAGTAAAATACAATCAATAAATTTTAAGTTATAGAAGTGAAATGAATTAAGCAGAAAAAAATTTGAGTGACATACAGGTTTATTACAAAATACTGAAATTATATAAATTGTATTTTATCAATCTCCCCTACTCATTAGCAGAAGTTCTGTAAACTATCAGCTTTTAGTTAAGTTTGTGTTAGCAAGTATATCAACTAATAAAATGAAGAGGTTTAAGGACATCAATAAATACAGTGCGTATTTTGAAAATTTAATTCAAAAGGAAAGAAAAGCCGAAATGGAATTTCACCTTAATGAAATTATGCTTCTCTCTGGTCGGCAACGGGAAGCCAAAGGAAGAGCAATATTAAACCTAAGTGGTAAGGATGCCGGCACAGGTATTGGAGGTGTATATTTAGTAAAATTAGTAAGGGGTTCAGGATTGCCAGACAATGAAATTTCAAATGGGGATGTAGTTATAATTTCAAAGGAAAAACCCAACGGAAAGGAAGAGCAGGCAACGGTAGTTAGCAAGACCAAAAGAAGTATTACTATAGCTTATAACAAGGTTCCTCCTTACCTAGTTTTCGGACGAAATTTAAGACTTGATCTTTTCTCTAATGATATTACTTTTCAAAGAATGCTAGATGCAATTAACCGACTTCATCAACTCCCAAAATTACAAAATTATATAAAATCAAATATTGACTTATTTTTAGATGACACTATTTCACAATATATAAATTCCAGCGATGATTTCTTAAACCCCAAACAAGAACAAGTAATTAAAAAAGCTTTAACATCAAATGATATTTTTCTAATACACGGTCCACCCGGAACAGGCAAGACTACTACCCTATCTTATTTAATTAAATCATTTTTTGAAGCAGGAAAAAAAATATTAGTAACCGCTCCTTCCAATACTGCAGTAGATAATATTTTAGAGAAATTACAAAAACTTGAAATTGCTGCTACCAGAATTGGAAACCCAATCAGAATGGATGAAAATCTGTTGAATTTAAGTTTGGATGTTCAACTTCAAGATCACCCGGATTACCAACAAGCCAATGGGATTTGGAGCAAAATCCAACTATTAAAAAAAGAGCAAGAAGAATACGTTCCGGCTACGGGACAAAACCGAAGAGGATTGAGCGATAACAAAATAATACAATTAGCAAAATCAAAAAAACCATACCGTGGAATACAGTCTGGCAAGCTCAGAAAAATGGCAAAATGGATAAATACACAACAAGAAATCAACAGCAATTACGAAGAAGCTCAAGCCTTACAGACAAAAGCTATTGATGATATTTTAGAAAAAAGTGCTGTGGTTTGCACCACTAATTCTTCCGCTGGAAGCGAGCTTTTAAAGGACATCATCTTCGATATAGTCTGTATAGATGAGGCTACTCAATCAACAGAACCTGAAGCATTAATTCCTCTGGTAAAAGGAAAAAAATGGATATTAGCCGGTGATCATCGACAACTGCCCCCTACTGTAAAAGCAAAGGAAGCAAGTGATTTAAGCATCAGTTTATTTGAAAGGTTTCAGGCTGAATTACCTAAAAACAGGATTGATATTTTAACTATTCAGTACAGAATGCACAAGGAAATTATGCGGTTTTCCAATGAAAAATTCTATGAGGATCAATTAAAAGCACACCCTACAGTTGCACAACACACTTTAAATGATTTGCCCGGATATGAGCCATTCCCTTATATTAATCCTAAGATTGAAAAGGTAGTAGAAGTAAAAAAGCCTATAGTTTTCATAGCTTGTCATCAGGGTTATGAAGAGCAATTAGCGGATAGTCATTCTTGGTTTAATACCGAGGAAATAGCTCTGACAAAAGAAGTGACGGATGCCTTATTATCTTCTAGGCTATTTCCAGAGGATATTGGCGTTATCTCACCTTATGACCAACAAGTGAGCCGCTTAAAATCGGCTTTAGCAAATTACCATGTCGAAATAAAATCCATTGACGGATTTCAAGGCAGAGAGAAAGAAGTCATCATTATCAGTTTAGTGCGCTCCAATTCTGAAGGGTATATTGGTTTTTTGCGTGATTATAGACGACTAAATGTTGCGTTAACTAGGGCTAAAAGGAAATTAATCATCATAGGCAACCCTTCAACACTGCTATCTGACCCCATATATAAGTCCTTAATCGAAAATAATTATATTAAATAGCGGATAAAAATTTATCACCTAAATTAGCGATTTCACTATTAGGTTAATTAACTGTTAATGAAATCAACTTTTGCAATTTTCTTTATATATACACTGAGCCTTAATTTCAATTTATATGCCCAAAAATTATCAAATACTGAGGATAGTATCATCAATGAACTTACAAAGTTAAGGTACAATTACCCTGATTCCGCATTAAAGCTTGTAGAGCAAGAAATGAAGAATAGAAGTGAAAGAAAAAACCTTTATTTCACAGAGCTACTTTTCTTAAAATCTGCCATTCAATATGTGCAAAGTGATTATCTGGAATCACGAAATTCATATAAAGATTTACACGAACTTTCAAAGGAGATAAATAGTGAAATTGGAATTGCGAGGGCACTAAATGGTAGAGGATTGATCTATATGGGCAGAGAACTTTTTGAGGAAGCTCTCATTGAATTTAAAAAAGCACTAAAAGTAAACGAAAAAATAGCTCATCAAAGAAACATGGCAGCCAATCTCCTTAATATTGGGATTTGCTACCAAGAATTAGGCAAATGGCAAGAAGCCTATGATTCATACCTGAAATCTCATAAAGTTGCCGTTGAAAATGATCTCCAGATTTATGCTTTAATGGATATGAACCGAATAGGGACATTATTTATAGAAAATGGGCAATTGGATTCAGCTGAATATTACTTTATGAAAGTTAATGAAAGTAAGCCCAATCAATGGGAAAAAAGTTATAATCTAAGCGGACTAGCAGAGCTGGAAATTAAAAAAGGCAACTATGTAAAAGCCATTGAATATGGTTTAAAATCCTTTGAAATCGCAAAGGAAATAGGAGCCAAATGGGATGCTTCAGAAGTAGCATTGAAGCTGAGCAAGGCTTATGAAGGCCTAAATTCACCAGGTATAGCACTAGAATTTCATAAATTACATAAATCATATAGCGACAGCCTCTTAAATGAAGAAATGAATCGGGAAATAAATTGGGCTGAGTTGCAACAAGCCAAAGCTGAAAATGAACAATTGAAGATTCAAAAAGACTTACTTTCCTCAGAAAGTGAGCGGAATCAATTAATCATAGTTTTACTATCTTCAATCGTTTTATTTCTTGTAATCCTTGCTTTATTATATAGAAGGCATATTAAACAAAAGGAAAAATATAATCAAAATTTAAGTTCAATCAACCGCCAATTAGCCGATAAAAAGGTAGTAATAGAAAAACAGAATGAAGACCTCAAACAAATTAACAATGCAAAAAACCGTTTATTTTCCATACTCTCTCATGATCTAAGATCCCCTATAAATTCTGTAAAACAATTACTGGACATCAGAAAAAGTATCTCAGAAGAAGATAATGAGAAATTTATGGAAAGATTAACCCAAGAAGTAGGCAATGTCAATCAACAAATCAACCGTTTATTGAAGTGGGCTAATACCCAAATGGACGGCTTCAAGACCAATCCTAAAGCAGTTCAACTAGAAAAAACAGTAGATGAAAATTTAAACGCTATAAAGTATATTGCTCAGGAGAAAGGTATTGAACTAAAGCACAATTCATCTAAAAGCTTTGTTTACATGGATCATGAACAACTCAATATTATCATCAATAATCTGTTGAACAATTCCATAAAATACACTTCAAAAGGTGGATACATAGAAATTAATTACTCTCAGAATGACAAATCCGTCTTTTTGAGTATAGAAGATAATGGAATTGGAATGGATAAGACCACATTATCTAGTTTGAAAGGTGATTTAAAAGAAAGATCATTCTCAAGAAAAGGTACCAATAAAGAAATAGGGACAGGTTTAGGAATGCTCCTAGTGAAACAGTTTTTAGCTTTCAATCATTCCGGAATTGAAATTGAAAGTGAGGAAGGAAAAGGAACACGCTTTATTTTGACATTTCCAAGGGCAAAAGAAGGAATTTAATGTTAGCGACCGTAATACATTATAGTCTTCATTTTGTAGCTCCATTAGGAATTGCTTATTTGTACAGTCCTAAAAATTGGAAGAATGCCTACTTAGTTTTAATAGGTACAATGCTGGTTGATTTAGACCACCTTTTAGCAAGCCCTATTTTTGATCCTGATAGGTGTAGTATAGGTTTTCATCCATTACATTCTTACTACGCCATTCTTATTTATTTCTTTCTGCTATTCCCAAAAAGGAGCCGATTAGTAGCTATCGGGCTTCTGTTTCACATGATCACGGACGGCTTAGACTGTTGGTTACAGGGGACTTTTTAAAGCGGTTGAAAAGGGAAAATCATAGGCAAGAAAATGGTCGCCAAAATCCAAAACAGTAGATTCAAACTCACCCCTACTTTAGTGAAATCAGTAAATTTATAATTCCCTGTTGTATATACCATGGTATTGGTCTGATAACCTATAGGCGTCATAAAACTTGCCGAAGCTGCAAAAGTAACCGCCATTAAAAATGGTGTAGGAACCAAACCAAGTTGTGTGCTTATAGCTATGGCAATAGGCGCCATTAAAGCGGCAGTAGCATTATTGGACATTAATTCAGTTAAGAAAGAAGTGACCAAGTACAAACCACTTAATACAATTACTGGACCGAATGCACCCAACTGACTTAAAAGCCCTCCTGCTATTTTTTGATCTAAACCCGTATTGCTTAATGCCACTCCAAAACTCAAAACCCCTGCAAGCAAAAACACTATCTTCCAGTTAATGGCTTTATAAACTTCCCTCATATTCAAGATATTGAGCAAGACCAAGGCCACAACTCCTGCCATAACTGATATTACTATATCTAAAATACCGAATGTTGCTAAAGCAATAACAATAGCCAAAATCCCGGTTACTGCCATAAATTGCTTTTTATTAAAATCAATCACAATATCAGAGGAAAGCAATGCAAATGGTGCATTCTGACTCATCTCCTTTTTACGTAACTCTTTTACATAGTGAGATTTCACTTCAGCCAATAATACATCTCCTGCTTTTAGTTTAATATCATATAAATCTTCATGCAAAACCTCTTCTCTATGGCGAATAGCTAAAGGGGAAGCCCTATAACGCCTTCTAAAATCCACTTCCTGCAAGTTTTTTCCATCAAATTCGGAATTGGCACTGATGACCATTTCTACTAATGAAGTGCCCGTTCCTTGCAAATTATCTCCTGCCATTTTTAATGAAGAGCCTTCCAATACTTTTGCTCTACTCTTCAATTCCTTGATGTTGGATAAATTACATCGAACTTTCAAAATGTCTCCTGCATGCAAAATAAAATCACCTTGCGGTAAATTGTAGCGAGTTCCATCCCTCTTGATCTCTAATATATCAATCTTTAAATCTGTTACCAGAGAGCTTTGCATAATTGATTTCCCTATTGAATCGGTATTTTCTTGCAATTCAATTTCAGTAAGGTATTCTCTCATGCCGAATTTCTCCTGTAAATCATCCTCATTTTTTCTGTTTTTGGGTAAAAGACGAGAACCAAACAACATCATATAAAGAGTACCAACGGAAACCAATATCAAACCAAATGGCAGTAATTGAAACATACCAAATCCTTCAAAACCAAAATCTTGGGCAATACCGCTCACTAACACATTCGTGGATGTGCCGATATATGTGCAGGTCCCTCCAAAAATTGAAGCAAAAGAAAGTGGAATTAGCAATTGCGAGGGACTTTTCCCAGTACTTTTTGCAATCTGAATTACAACCGGAATAAAAACTGCCACAACTGGGGTATTATTAATGAAAGCTGAAATAACTGCTATCAAAAGCATCATTAAGACCAAACCCAACCTAAAATTTCTTTTGAAAATATCAGACAATTTATAAGCCACAAACTGTAATGCTCCGGTTTTCAAGAGGGCTGCACTCATAACAAACATAAAAGCTACAGTAATAGTAGCTGTATTGCTAAAACCTTGAATTCCTTCAATAGGACTAATGACACCCGTGATTACCAAGGCACAAATTATCACTAAGCCTATTAAATCAACTGAGAGCTTTTCAGTTACAAAAAGAATGATAGCCAATAAAATAACCGCTAGGGTCGCAATAGTTTGAAAATCCATACATTAAGTTTAGCTGCTGCAAATATAGGATGGAAAATCCATATAAATCTACTAAATCTATAGAGAATATGAAAAGATGGATAATGGGTGAAGAAGTGTAATCATTTTTATCTATACTTAAAACCCCTCAATATTGAATAACATATTAATAACCGTAATATCACATCCTTTATATTCAAAAAATTGGTAACATTTAGCACAAACTTATTTCCTTAAGTAATTAATTTTGTAAATTAGAATTAAATTTAAATACATGAAAAACTTATTCACATTTATAGTATCAGCATTTCTAATTGTAGCTTGTTCACAGGGCAATGCTCAGGAGAATATGACTGTTAGCGATTTAAATGCAATAGCATTCAATGAAGATGACAGCAAAATAGTTCTGGACGTTAGAACTGCACGGGAATATGCTGAAGGCAAAATTGCAGACAGTGAAAATCTGGATGTTTTAAAAACAGATTTATTTACTACTTCAATTGAAGAACTCGATAAAGACAAAACCTATTATGTGATTTGCAGATCTGGAAGCAGAAGTTTGAAAGCGGCAAATCAAATGAAAGAAGCTGGTTTTAAGAACGTTATCAATATCACAGGTGGCATGCAAGCTTGGGAAGACGAAAACTTTCCCGTTGAAAAATGAGAAGATTTTTTCAAGAATTTAGTCAGTCAACATTAGCCTATTATGAAGCCTTTCAATTTGTGAGAAAACACAATCTGAAAGGCTTTATTTTTAGCTCAGCCTTTTTCAATCTTTTTGCCTTCATATTTGTAGGTGTAATTGCATGGATTTACACAGGTAAACTCATCGATTTTATTTACAGTACTTTCAGCTTTCCAGATGATTGGGAAGAATGGGGAGATTTCCTGCAAATATTAACAGCTGTTTTTATTCGAATTTTATTGATTTCACTATACATTAACCTCTATAAATACATAGTCTTAATCATTTTCGCTCCTATTTTAGCTATACTTTCTGAGCGAACTCAAAACATCTTAAACCAACAAAAGAAATCTATTAATTTAGTCCGTCTTGTTTCTGAAATTGGCAGAGGCATGCTGATGGGATTAATTTTAATTGGCCTCAATATAATAATCTATCTTAGCTTAATAGTATTAAGTTTAGCAATACCATTCCTCTCCCCCGCTTTTGCCATTTTAGTATTCCTGGTGGAGAGTTTTTTCTTCGGCTCTTCAATGCTTGATTATAGAAATGAATACTTTCAATTAAGCGTAAAATCCAGCTTACAGAAAATTTTTAAGCATAAAGGATTGGTTTTAGGTAACGGTTTAGCCTTAAACCTGTTTATACTAATACCCGTTGTTGGAGTTTTATTTGCACCTTCCTTTGCTTTGATTGCAGCTGGGATTCACGCAAATAAAGCAATCCGATAATTTTTTAAACCTGAAACCACAAAACTATTATGGCAATTGAAAGCAGAAATCCATTCAATAATGAAGTAATAAAAACCTTTAAAGAGGAAAGCGACAAAGAAATTATAGGAAAAATTGAATTATCAGAAAATACTTATAGAGACTGGAAAACCACCAATTTCACCCAAAGAAAAGAATTGATGCTAAAATCGGCTGTCTTGCTGCGGGATAGGAAAGAACATTATGCTAGTTTGATGACCATGGAAATGGGCAAAGCAAAAAGAGAAGCAATCGCTGAGATTGAAAAATGTGCTTTAGTCTGTAATTATTATGCTGAAAATGCCGAGAAATTTTTATCGGATCAACCACTGGAAGTTCCAGAAGGTGAAGCCTATATAGCCCATGACCCTATTGGAACAGTATTGGCAGTAATGCCGTGGAATTTCCCTTTTTGGCAAGTTTTCAGATTTGCAGCTCCAAATTTGATGGCTGGAAATGTAGGATTATTAAAGCATGCTTCCAATGTGCCTCAATGTGCTTTAGCCATAGAAGAAGTTTTTGTAGATGCAGGATTTCCAAAAGGATGCTTTCAAACCTTATTAATATCTTCTTCCAAAGTGAATATGGTTTTAGACGATGATAGGGTAAAAGCTGCAACCTTGACAGGAAGTGAAGGAGCTGGAAGCAAAGTAGCGGAAAGAGCAGGTAAAAACCTAAAGAAAACTGTTTTAGAATTAGGTGGAAGTGATCCTTTTATTGTTTTAAAAGATGCTGATATTCAAAAAGCTGCAAAAACAGGAGCCAAAGCCAGAATGATTAATAATGGACAAAGCTGCATTGCTGCCAAAAGATTTATTTTGGAAGAATCCATAGCAGATGAATTTTTAAATATTTTTAAAAGTGAATTTGAAAACATTAAAATTGGTGATCCCTCCAATGATGGATTTGACTATGGCTCCATGGCTAGAAAGGATCTGGCTAAAGAATTGGAAGAACAAGTTAATACATCGGTAAAAAAAGGAGCGAAAATACTAATAGGTGGAAAAAGAGAGAATGCATTTTATACCCCAACAATATTAACGAATGTAAAAGCTGGAATGCCAGCTTATGAAGAAGAATTATTTGGCCCTGTTGCTGTGGTCTTAATAGCTAAAGATGAAAAACATGCAATTGAATTAGCCAATGATTCCCGATTTGGTTTAGGCGGATCATTGTGGAGTGAAGATATAGAAAAGGCTCAAAAACTTGTTAGAGAAGTTGAAAGCGGAGCTGTTTACATCAATAAATTAATGGCATCACATCCTGCTGTGCCTTTTGGTGGAGTAAAAATGAGCGGTTATGGCAGGGAATTATCAGAATTGGGAATTAAAGAATTCATCAATCAGAAAACGATTTGGGTTGATTGATTTTTGCTTAAAAAGAAATGTCTGGCACTTTTAAATGCCAGACACATAACTTCTCCCTAATATAAATTCTAATTTAGATTAACATCACATCAATCACACTATTGGGGATTTCAAATCCACAGAAAAACACACCCACTCCCAATACTTTTTCCTTTACGGATGTGTTTTGAAGCGCCAATGGCAAGGCTGTAACATTCACCATTGCATAGAAAATGGCAAAAACACTTAATAGAATTAAAATAACAGTATTACTTGAGATCGTTAATACACCTAAAGTACTAATGCCGGCAAATAGCAACCCTAACAATAATAGTTTCACTATATTTTCCTTAGTTACTCGCCTGCTAATAATAATAGAAAATATAGCCGTTAAAACGAGTACAATAGAGGATATCCATTGCCCTGATATTCCAACAACAGATTCCAATTTATTTAAATGATTGGGAAAAACTTCAATTATAATACCCGAGAACAACCCCATTCCCATTCCTAACATTATTACTTTAAACATATTAGATTTAGGTTTTTCATCATCAGGTCTTTCCTCTTTACCTTCAACCATCAGCTTCAAGGAATTTTTCCTTAATAAATAACCTGAAATAGTAACAATAATACCTCCCACTGCGAATGTCGCAGCTCCTCCAAGAAAATCTATGATTTCCACAATTACAGGCTCTAATGAGTATAATAAGTCAGAAACAATGGTTAAAGCAGCTACAGTTATGGGCAATTTCGCACTAGGAGAAAACATTTCAATTGTGGAAATTGCAGGACTGGTAAATAAACTCATGGCAAATAGCCAAAGTATTACTAAAACGGGCAATGCGTAAAAAACAAATGATTGAGGCGGGTTAATTATTAATGTAAAAGCTACCGTCATAAAAATCATAGCGGCAAAGCTTACACCCAGTGTAATAATCCTTAAACGATTCCCAAATCTATCCCTGTATTTATCCCCTAAATAACCTGCCAAAGGAGGAGTTAATATTAATATAATGGCTTGAGCCCAAATCAAAAATGGCTCAAATTCTGTCATTTCAAATGTCTCTAATAAAGCGGGTTGATATCGGTGATATGCAATCCAGCCGATTATTACTGACGCATATAATGTTAACAAACTTATGGTTTGTTTCCATTGAATTGATGTTTTAGATTGATTTTCCATGAATAAGATGTTTTCAGTTTTTTAAAATACGAAAACAAATGGGAATTTGGATTCCAGAATTGGAAAAATTCCTACAAATAAAAAATGCCCGCATTATCAAATACGGGCATTCACACTAAATAATTAACTATTTAAAATTTCGGAAGATCACTCTTCAAATTTCTCTTTAAACTTTTTATACAACCTCTGCTGATGAGCTTCTAAATTCACTTGTCTACCTTCAATAAATACATATTCTAATTCATTGCCTCCCATGTCTAGAATATCTCCTTTAGAAACCACTATAGAAGCTATTTTTCCTTTCTCTAAGCTTCCTATCTGATCATCCACTCCCATTATTTCAGCAGGATTTAAAGTCACCATTTTCAAGGCTTCTTCTTTTCCTAATCCATAAGCTGCAGCAGTACCAACACTAAAAGGTAAATTTCTTACTTGCATTACTTCACCCCATTGGCCAATAGCTACCTTTAGGCCCGCTTTATAAAGTAAATTAGGTAATTGATAAGGCATATCCACAGGATCAGCTGTTCGGCTAGGCAATCTTAAAGTCTCTTCTAATATTATAGGAATCTCATTTTCTTTAAGAAAACCCTTAACGTAATAGGCTTCATCCCCTCCTACTAAAACTACTTTCTTTACTCCCATTTCCAAAGCAAATTGAATCGATTGAAGGATTTCTTTTGCTCTGTCAGCATGTATGTAAAGGCTTTTAGATCCATCAAACAATCCTTTCATAGCCTCTAGTTTCAAATTAGTAGTCTCGGGATTGGATATCTCACTATATGAAGCAGCGTCTTTAAAAAACACTTTTACTTCTTCATATTGTTTATCGTAATCCTCATTTTCTCTCCATTCGGTTTCTCCTAGCCACCATCTAGGATATTTTAATTTTGAAGGCCAGTTTAAGTGTATGCCTTCATCATTTTTCAGAACAGCATCTTCCCAATTCCAAGCATCCAAATCCATCACAGAACTACTTCCTGAAATTCTACCTCCCCTTGGCGTAGTTTGTGCATAAAGAACGCCATTAAAACGAGTTGTTGGAATTATTTCTGAATCAGTATTATATGCAATTAAAGCTCTTACATTTGGGTTAAAATCTCCAGTTTCATCTTGGTCTCTGGTGGCTCTTACGGCAGCAATTTCTTCCAAGCCTAGGATAGTATTACTAGCTACTAATCCTGGATATACATGCATACCTTCTGCTTTAATCACTTTGAAATTGGATAAATCTAATCGAATAGTGGTGGCATCTGCCACATTCGTGATTACTCCATCCTCAAATGTGATGACTGAATTTTCAATAACTTCTCCATTGCCAAGATGTGCATAAGCATTCATGATGGCAATTGGCTCTGATTGAGCCTCTCCCGGTGCCGGTACCTGAGCCATAGCTAAAAAGCTAAAAAGGCTCAGCGTTATTATTCCTATAAATTTAAATATCTTCATTTCAGCTTATTTTAAAGATGAATAATTTTGAATTTCTGTTTCGCAATGGTAAATAATCTGAGACTTAGGCTTAGCCTTTTGAGTGGATTTACCATTAGATTTCTCGCCTTGCATTTTGGATACTAATCGCGCTCTTTCAGCCTGAATAACATCTAATTTCTCTTCTTGCTCATCTCTATCGAAGAAAATAGTACCTTCGATAATAGTCTTTTCTGCTTTTGCATAAATAGATAATGGCTCATCACTCCAAAGCACAACATCAGCATCTTTTCCTTCTTTGATACTTCCCATTCTGTCGTCCAAGTGCAATAATTTGGCAGGATTTAAAGTGACCATTTTTAAAGCTTCCTCTACTGGTACACCACCATATTTCATGGTTTTTCCAGCTTCCTGATTCAATCTTCTTCCCATTTCAGCATCATCAGAATTGATGGCAGTTACTACTCCTTCGTCATGCATTAATGCTGCATTATAAGGTATCGCATCATTTACTTCAAATTTATAAGCCCACCAATCTGAGAATGTTGATCCGCCAACTCCATGTTCTTTCATTTTATCCGCTAGCTTGTATCCTTCTAAAATATGAGTGAAGGTATTGATTCTAAAATCATAACGCTCAGCTACTTTCATCAACATATTAATTTCTGACTGCACATAAGAGTGGCAAGAAATAAATCTTTCACTATTTAAAATTTCAACTATGGTCTCTAATTCCAAATCTTTTCTTGGTGGAGCTGCATTGGCTTTATCTCTTTTAGATAAATTATTATAGGCTTCCCATTCTACTTCATATTCCTTTGCCCTTGTGAAAGCATCTTCAAATACTTGCTCCACTCCCATTCTGGTTTGAGGGAATCGAATAGTATTACGATCTCCCCAATTCGATTGCTTCACATTTTCTCCTAAAGCAAATTTGATGAATTTATCAGCCCAATCAATCTTCATTTCCTCTGGGCTATATCCCCACTTCAATTTGATAATTGCAGAACGTCCGCCAATTGGGTTTGCCGAACCATGCAATAGCTGAGATGCTACCACACCACCGGAAAGTTGGCGATAAATATTAATATCCTCTGAATTAACAACATCTTCGATATTGACTTCAGCAGTAACTGATTCCGACCCTTCATTTACCCCTCTACTAATCGCAATATGGGAATGTTCATCAATAATTCCAGGAGTTAAATGTTTACCTGTTCCATCGACTTCCTTAGCTCCTGAGGCAGATAAATTCTTTCCTACTTTAGCGATTTTACCATTCTCCAATAAAACATCAGTATTTTCTAAAATACCATCTGCTTCATTAGTCCAAACCGTTGCGTTTTTAATAAGAATTGTCTCTGCCTGTGGTTTTTCATTATTTCCATGCGCCACAAAAGGATACATCATTGAACCAATTTCATCTTCCTTCTCCTCTTCCTGTTCTTTTTTGTCTTCTTCTTTCTCTTCAGATGCTTCTTCATCATTTAATGTTGCCGTCCAATTTACCCAACTTCCATCAGGCATTTTAGCATTTCCAATTAACTCTTTTCCTTTCAACCAGCCTGACATTCTAATTTTACCTGCTTCTTCTTTACTTTCATCTTTAAAAGATAAACTGATCAATTGCTTGGAAATTTCAGATTTCACATCATAGGAAGTAGAATCGTTCACCTTAATTTTAAATTTCTCTTTTCCAGGCTCTCCTTTTACTTCCATTTGGTAATCATCACTACCAACAGTTAAAGTATAGTTTCCGGCTAATTCAGGTAAAGTATAATCTTGATATTTATAAGAGTTTCCTTTTACCCAGTTTTCATAAATTTTAGTATCCTTTTTCACAGGACTTCCATCCGTAATAATAAAGTTGGCATATTTCCCTTTGGTTAAGCTGCCTAGCTTATCCCCCATTTTGATAAATTGAGCTGGATTATAAGTTAAGGCTTTTAAAGCCTGCTCTTCAGAAAGACCTGCTTCTAAAGACTTAGAAATCATAGCAGGAAGTTTTGATGCATTTTTCAAACCATCAGAAGTAATGGAATAATTGATTCCTTTATCAGCTAACATTTTTAAATTATATGGAGCCATTTCCCAATGCTTCATGTCTTCTAGGCTCACATTTAAAGCATCATAAGGATCTTCAACATCATAAGCTTCAGGATAATTTACCGGTAAGATCAATTGTGCATTTGTAGCTTTAATCTCATCCAATCTTTGATATTCATCACCATTGCCTTTTATGATGTATTGAACACCGAATTCATCACCCATTTTATCTGCTCTTAAAACGTATAGTTTATCACCGCCCGCTTCAAAAAATTGAGGGTATTTTTTATTATTATTAAAAGCACTTAATGAAATATCAACCATTTCATCTTGCTTGGCATACCAATCTGCATCTAAATAAGTTTGTTTAATTAAGGCAATAGCTCCCATTAAAGAAGATGGATTATCTTGAGTAGAGCTTCCTTTATCGAAAGAAAAATGTTGAGAAGCCGATTCTTTCAGCATAATCTCATTTTCGGGCCCATCGTGCAAAGCAACTACAGTACCTGTTCCTCTCACCAATCCGTCTTGATTATGAGTTAAAACCACACCAAAGCCAGCCTTACGCATTTTATCTGCTTCGGAATTATTGTTCTCAAAGGCTTCATGAGCTTTGAAATAAGCTTTTATAGCATCATTGGCGTTATAAGCTCCCTCTTTCTTAGGTCCTAATTGAGGCCCTGGGCTTCTGCCATTTTCTGCTTTTGGCATACCGATCTTACTGGATAATTCAATAAAAGAAGGATAAATATGATTTCCCTTCAAATCATGAATAATAGCTCCATCGGGAATATTTACGTTTTGTCCTGAAGCAACAACTTCACCTTTTTGAATCAGCAGTGTTGCATTTTCAATGGAGGTTTGATAATCAACATGTAATGTTGCATTAATAAAGGCATGTAAGCCAGGTCTTTCATCCTTCACACCATTCACTTGAAATGTTTCCTGTGCATAGGAAGAAAAAAACCATAAGCTGAAACACACTATAAGTAATTTTCTCATCATTGTATGTAATTTTAGTTTAAGAAATGAAAATAGTACTTTTTACATAATTAAATAAAAATAAATGCATCTATTTTTTTATTGGTATTTTATTAGTTTTAGTGGATTATCAGATCAAAACCTTATTTAGAATAAAATTAATAGATAAAAAGCACATCAAAGCATAATTATAAAATGATTCAGGTCTTTGTTTTGCCAAAATTATATTTTAATTTAATGAAGTTAATCTTATAAATTTTTTAAGAATCATGAAGGAATTTCTAAATAAACACTTGGTATCCATAGCCATATATGCAGTTTCTGCACTTATATTATTAAGTGTTACGCTTTCCTTTTACAATAAAAGTGTAATGAGTGATGCGCTGGAAACCAAAGAGCAAACTGATATGGTTTTTAGAATTGCTGAAAACACATTACTTAACATCCGTCAAATGGACATAAGTGGAAGAGGTTATGCTTTAATTCGGGAAGATGGGTTTTTATTTTGGAGTGTAGCAGATGCTAGAAGAGAAAATCGAGAAAATTTCAAAAAACTGGATAGCCTGTTTGCTATTCAGGGTTATTCCGACCCTGTTAACTACCCCAAATTAAAAGCCGGTTTCAAAAAATATGCCGATATGTATGAAGAAATGGTGCATCATTTAAAGAATGATGACCTGGAAGCTTATAAAGAATTATTAAAGGATGATTTTGGTAGAACATTTTGGCCTATAAATGACGCATTTACTACTAAACTTTATGCATTTGAAGAAGAACTAGTCGAAAAGGCAGAAGCCAAATATGAAAGAGCTATTTTTCAAAACACTATTGTTCAATTATTGCTATTGCTTATAGGCTTACCTACTTTAATATTTGTTTTAATTAAACTGAAAAAAGAACATAAGGACAGAACAGCACTATTACTTAACTTAAGAGAAAACAATAAAAAGTATCTATTTAATGATGGGGACACCCGCTTCAGAGGTGCTGCTAAAATTTTAAATGGCTCTATAGAAAACTTAAAAAAAGCAGCTCATTATGTTCGGAAAGTAGCCTCAGGTGAATATGAAGTTGAATGGGAAGGAATGACGGAAGAAAATAGTGAACTCAACAAGGAGAACCTTGCCGGTCAGCTAATTGAAATGAAAAAACAAATGCAACTAGCTGACATAGAGAATAAAAAACGTATTTGGGCAACTGAAGGACTCTCAAAATTGAGCGAAATTATTCGAAACAGTGAGCAAGACACAAAAGAATTGACTTTTGAATCTACTAAATTCTTAACTCAATATCTAGGGGCACAGCAAGGCAGTCTATTTATTTTAATTCAAGACGAGGATGATGAAAACCAAAAACATTTAGAATTATCCGCAGCCTATGCTTTTGACAGACAAAAATTCTTAAATAAAAAGGTTGAAATTGGGCAAGGATTAATTGGCCAAACCTATTTGGAAAGAGAAACATTGCTTTTAACCGAAATCCCTCAAAATTATACCTTTATTAAATCCGGTTTAGGTGACGCTACTCCTACATGCTTGGCCATTGTACCTATGATGTATAATGAAAAGGTTCAATCATTAATTGAATTAGCCTCATTTAGAAAATTTGAATCGCATGAAGTTGAATTTTTAGAGAAAGCCGGGGAATATGTTGCTTCAGCCATTGCCACTACTCAAAACAATGAGAAAACAAGAATATTACTTGAGCAAATGCAACAACAAGCTGAAGAAATGAGAGCTCAGGAAGAAGAGTTAAGGCAAAATATGGAAGAATTAGAAGCCACTCAAGAAGAAATGAGAAGGAAAGAAAAAATGATGGAAGAAAAAATGCAAAATGCAGATGCTACGGACTAATTAGGACTCATTATAATTTAGTGCAGATGGTATGCGCACCATTAATAAAAAACCAATTCCAACTGCAAAAAACAGCCCTAATGCTATAGTGCTATTGCGCATACTTCCTGTCCATTGTTCAATAAAGCCATAAGAGAAAGTGCCGATTACAACTGCTAATTTTTCCGTAACATCATAAAAGCTGAAATAGGATGCTTTGTCTATGGTGTCTTGAGGCATAATTTTGGCATAAGTACTTCTTGAGAGGGATTGAATACCGCCCATGACTAATCCGACTATAAAAGCCAAAATATAAAATTGATAGTCCGTATGCACAAAATAAGCATATATACAAATCCCTACCCAAATGGTTAGCATATTCAGTAAAGAGAATTTATTGGTTCTTAATTTTGATAAATAGGCAAATGCATAAGAACCAATAATAGCCACTGCATTGATTATAATGATAGTCATTATCAATTTGTCACCTGGAAGATTTAATTCTTTACTACCAAATGAAGCAGCCATGTACATAACAGTTTGTACTCCCATGCTATAGAAGAAAAAAGAAGTCAGAAAGTATTTTAAAATCGGTTGTGATTTTAATTCATTAAACACCTTTAAAATCTCCCTATATCCATTTATAATTAAAGAATTAGAATAATTAATAGAGACTTTGACTTCTTTCAATGCATGAAAAGTAATTTGTGCAAAGCCCATCCACCAAAGTCCTACAGTTAAAAAGGAAAAACGAGCAATTAAAGCCGTATTATCTAAACCGAACCATTGAGGATTGGAAATACATATTAAATTGATAATCAATAAAATAATGCTGCCAATATAACCCAATGAAAAACCTTTTGCACTAATCAGATCATGTCTATCAGGAGTTGCAATAATTGGAAGGAATGAATTATAAAACACCAAGCTACCTGTATAACCAATACTAGCCAAAACAGAACAAATAATAGCCCACTCTACATTTTGACCAGTAAAAAAGAATAACCCTATACAAGAAAAAGCACCTAGATAGGTGAAAAACTTCATAAAAGCTTTTTTCCTAGAGGAATAATCAGCTATACCCGAAAGTAGGGGTGAAATGAAGGCCACAACTAGAAAGCTAAAAGATATAGCAAATGAATAAAGGGCCGTATTAATAAATTGAAAACCAAAAAAATCTACAACATCACCATTAAAAGCATTTTGTGTGGCGGTATTATAAAATACAGGGAAAATAGATGATTTAATGACAATAGCATAAACAGAGTTAGCCCAGTCATACATGCACCATGCATTGATGGTTTTAGAATGATTAATTTTCAATTACAAAATAATTAAAAGAATATAGAAATGAAGCAAAAAAAAACCTCATTCCAGAATATGAAATGAGGTTTTTTTTCAAAAATATATTATTACAATAAAGAATTTTCACTTTCTTTATCTACTAATTTTAAAGTATTATACATCAACTTACGTGCATTCGCTTTTCTTAGCTGTTGCTGAACATCAGATAAAATACCCATTTTTGCTTCGCTATCTACTTTTAAAGCAATAGTAATTTTATCTCTTTCTTGCTCTGACAATTTATCTTTTTCCTTTGCTACCCAAAGTAGAATATCTTTTGGTTCAACAAATACATCATTTGCTTGTATTTTAGCTTCCCCACCAAACCTTTCGGTTTGCTTAGGTTTACCAATGTATAAATAACTCACCAAAGATTTTCTTTCAATCTTTTTCAATTGTTCGGCCTTAGGTATTTTTTGTTCTACCTTAATTTCGGTTTCACGCAATACAGTAGTTACCATGAAAAAGAAGAGGAGCATAAAAATAATATCCGGAAGTGCAGAAGTAGGTATTTCCTGACTTGCATTGGTTTTCTTTTTAAACTTTGACATATCTTATCCTCCTATATTTGTTGGTTCAGCAATAGAAATAGCCATTGGAATATCACCTTTACCTTTATCATAAAGGGCTCTTTCCTTAGGATTTTTCGTATTTAAAGCTCTAAATTCTTCAGCAGTGATACCTGCCCTATCAGCATAAATTTGATAGTAGGCACCTTGTAACTGATCCAATACATTAATATAAATCTCATAACTTGTTCCTCTATCGGTTTTAAAGGAAACAATTGCATCTTGTGGACTTTCTGATAATTCTGGATTATCACCAGGATTAAGAACGTGTTCAATCAACATATCCTTAATCTTAGTATAATCATCCAATCTTTCACCTTCCACCATAAGCCTATCAGCTGAATTAATAGCAACCTTAAAAAGGTTTCTTTCTTTAATTTCAACATCTTGCTGATCAGCATCATCCTTATCAGGAGGAAGTGTAAGAGTCAGACCTTTATCAGATGCAATGGTAGTAGTTACAAGAAAGAATATTAACAATAAGAATGCTATATCGGCCATAGAGCCGGCATTCACTTCTGCTTTTGATCTTCCTTTACTTCTAGCCATTATCTTATGATTTTTGCGATTTCAGAATAAATAATTGAAATTACTGCTATCCCCATTAACAAATAAGTGGTGATTAAAACCCCACCAATTACCTTAGAGGAAGTACTAGTAATATCAAACTGAATGTATTTAGCAGTCACTTCATCGCCTGAAATTCCCCAGCCGACAAGATAAACTACACCGATTATCACTACGCCCAAAACAGACTTTATAAGACTTTTTGGGTTATTTAGCGCATTAATAAGTGGTAAAACAATTGCTCCCAAAGCAGCAACTATTACCAACAAATATGAGCCATATAACATTATATCAACAATTTCCATTTAGTTAAAGTTTAAAGGTTAAACTTATTTAGTAAGATTGTGCTTAACTAAAATATCAACTAAAGCAATAGAAGCATCTTCCATTTGGTTTACTAAAGAATCCACTTTAGAAACGCAATAGTTATAAAACAATTGTAAGATAACCGCAACAATCAAACCGGCAACAGTTGTTAATAAGGCTACTTTAATACCACCAGCAACCAATGAAGGAGAGATATCACCTGCTTCTTCAATAGCATCAAATGCACCGATCATACCAATTACAGTACCCATAAAACCTAACATTGGAGCAAGAGAGATAAATAATGATATCCAAACTAATCCTCTTTCTAGTCGTCCCATTTCAACAGAACCATAAGAAATAACTGATTTTTCAACCATTTCAACACCTTCTGACATTCTCATTAAACCTTGAGTGAAAATAGATGCAACTGGGCCTCTAGTGTTTTTTGTTACTTCTTTAGCCGCTTCAACTCCACCTTGACTTAATGCATCTTCTACATTAGCCAACAATTTGTTTGTGTTGGTGGTTGCTAAATTTAAGGTAATAATTCTTTCAATAGAAATAGCCAACCCTAAGATTAAACATATTAATACTACTGACATAAATTCCCATCCACCTTCAATAAACTTTTCTTTTACAATCTGGTGAAAGCCTTGTTCTTCTTCAACATCTTCCTCTTCAACAACTGCAGTAGCAGTAGTATCCGCTCCTTCTTCTACGGCTGCAGTATCAACCGCCTCAGCCGAGTCGCTTTCCATTGCCGCTGTATCACTTTCCATTTCCGAGGTGGTGTCCTCATCCTGAGCAATTGCATTGCCATTAAAACCGAATGTTAAAGCTCCGGCCATCATCATTAAAACAAATAGCTTTTTCATAGTTAAGTTGTTTGTAATTTTCTTTTTTAGTTATTGTATGTTAGTTATATGAAAACATAAGTCCAATTTTACACAAATATCGACAAACAGAAAATTTTTTTAGCAATTCTTTAAGCCTACACCTTAATATTTAATCATTAAAGCTTAAAATAGTTTAAAAAATTGAGCAAAATGCGGAGAAGGAGGGATTCGAACCCTCGGTACCCGTGAAGGCACACTCGCTTTCCAGGCGAGCCCGATCGACCACTCTGGCACCTCTCCTTTGTCTGTAAATATTCATTTATCGATTGAACTCTTTTCAAACGTGCACAAATAAATTAATAATTTATTCTCCATGCAAGCCTATTATGCCAAATGGTTAATATTAATACAATTATTATACGCAATTCAGTTGCAAATAGAATGATTGCAGTTAATAATTATATTATTCCATGTAGGCTATATAAATTAGGTTATTCCATTTCACCCCTAAGCGGTTTTATCAGGAAGTTATGTTGCATTTCTTTCGAATGCGCATGAGTTAACACATACATCGTTTTGGTAATAGCGGCCTCTGTTGTAATATCACTACCACTTATTACACCAATGGATTGTAGATCTTTACTGGTTTGATATCTTCCTTGAATCACCTTGCCTCCCATGCACTGAGAAACATTTAAAATTAGAATTCCTTTTTCAATTGCCTTTTGCAAAGCATCAATAAACCATTTCTCAGTTGGGGCATTTCCTGAACCGTATGTTTCTATGACCAATCCCTTTAATCCTTTAATACATAAAATTCCCTCTACAAGTGATTTAGAAATACCAGGGAACACTTTTAATATAGCTACTTCCTGCTGTATGCTTTTCCTAACTTTCAATTCAGCTTCAGCTTGAAATGGCCTTAAGGCAGAGAAATTATACTCTATAATTACACCTGCTTCAGCTAAAACCGGGTAATTCTCACTTTGAAATGCATCAAATTGTACGCTTTCTACTTTTTTAGCACGGTTTGCCCTTAGCAACAGATTATCAAAATAAATACAAACTTCTGATACTATCGGTCTGTGGTTCAGTTTCTGACTTGCAATTTCTATAGCAGTAATTAAATTTTCACGTGCATCAGAACGTGCTGCACCAATAGGTAATTGAGCTCCCGTAAATATTACAGGTTTATTCAGCCCTTCCAACATAAAGCTGATGGCAGAAGCAGTATAAGCCATGGTATCGGTTCCATGAATGACAATAAAGCCGTCATATTCATCATAATGATCTTCTACCAAACCGGCAATATCATCCCAATGCTTTGGACTTACATTTGATGAATCTATTAAGTCATTAAAGGATGCAACGGTTATTTTTAAATTGAAATTTCTTAAAGAAGGGACTTCATCTAAAATATTTTGGAAATCAAAAGGTACTAATGCCTGTTCTTCATTATACACCATCCCTAGTGTGCCGCCTGTATAGATAATTAGGACAGCACTTTCGGGTGCTTTAGGAGTAGCGGTTTCAATATGTATTAATTCGTATGGCTTCATCAATCAAGCTAATAATTTATTGGCATTCTTAGAAGTAATATTGATAAGTTCTTCCTTTGGCATTTGCTTTAAATCCGCAATTTTTTGAGCAATCAATTCCAAATAAGCAGGTTCATTTCTTTTGCCCCTGTTAGGAGTGGGAGCTAGATATGGCGAATCTGTTTCCAATACCATGCGGTTGATATCGATTTCAGGGATATTCTCAGCTAAACCACCATTTTTAAAAGTCACTACGCCTCCTATCCCAAGGTAAAAGCCCAAATCAATTACTTTCTTAGCATCTTCCGCATTACCTGTGAAACAATGAAAAACTCCTTTTAGCTTATCATCCTTCATTTCCTTTACTATATCGTAAGTTTTATGAAATGAATCTCTACAATGCAAAATGATGGGGATTTGGTGTTTTTTAGCTAAATCTATTTGAATCCTTAAAGCTTCCTTTTGCTCTTTCATCAAGCTTTTGTCCCAATAGAAATCAAGCCCTATCTCTCCTACTGCAACAAATTTTCTTTTATTCAGCCAATCCTCAACTTCATATAATTGCTTCTCGAAATGCTTTTCAACAGAACAAGGATGAACCCCCATAGTAGCTATGGTATTGGGAAATTTATCCTCCACTTCCATCATAGGCTCAATAGACTCATGATCTATATTGGGCATATAGAATTTTTCAACTCCTGCCTGCTCTGCCCTTTCCATCATTTCCGCTCTGTCCTCATCAAATTTTTCAGCGTATAAGTGCGCATGTGTTTCTATCATCCTTTAGCAAATTTTCTTCCTTTCCATTTTATTGGCAAAGGTAAGAGATAATAGAAAAGAAGTGCAATAGAAATGAAACCACTGTAGAATTCAAATACAAAAAGATTGCCTAAAGGCACATATTGATTGAGTCTTTCAAGAATTTTATAAATAAATAAGCTTTGTAAAGTTATTTTCAAGCCAAATAATGGAATCGCCACGAATGGGTTGACAAAAATCATAGCAAGCATGGCAGGGTAATACAAAGCCTGAAATACTAAAATCGTCATCATAAAAGGAGGCAGTTTCAATGCTCCGTTCATCCATCTTTTACGCTGGTTCATTAAATTCCAAAAGCCTTTGATGGCGAAAGTTTTTACCAAGCTATCTTCATTTGCCAATTGTTGATAACGATACCCTTCTTTGGCCACTGCCTGAAAAAGGGCAAAATCTTCTGTAACTGAAAAAGGAATGTTCTTATACCCTCCTACTTTATCGTAAGCTTCTTTACTTACCATCATATTATTTCCAACAGCAGTAACAGGAATTTTCCATCCGCTCACAATTTTAACCATGCCCAATGCAAGACTCCAATCTATCATCTGCATGCTGGACAGGAAATCTTTTGCCTTTATAATAGTAAAACCGCTTTGTATTCCTGAACCTTCTTTCCAACAAGCCAGTTGTTTCATGACCCAGCTTGGTGGGACTTCAACATCAGCATCTGTGATCATCATAAATTCGCCTTTAGCTTTTTCAGCTAATTGCTCCAAGACATTGGCTTTAGCATCTAAATCGCCAACTTTATCTTTTATAGGAACATAAAAGAAATTATTCTCTTCCTTATCCCATTCTTGCATAATCTTGGTGCTACCATCTGTTGAACCATCATCACCCATTAAAACTTCATATTTATCATCAGGGTAATTTAGTTTCTCAAGAGAATTTAAGGCATAGTTTACAGTATGAACTTCATCACGGACAGCCATTAGAATGGAAATAAAAGGCAATTCACCTTCATAAGGCTTTGGGTTCTTAGCTTTTGGTTTCCACGCCATCCATAATATTAAGTCCACGATGATTACGGTAAGGATAATCGTCAATAGGCCTAAAAATAGATAGGTCATAGTTTTTTAAATTTGTATCCAATATCGGAAAAATGTTTGAGATACAAAGGTAGGAATTGCAATATTTTATCTTTTGCTTTCAAATTATCATGAAAAACTATAATACTACCGTGCTCCGATTTTTCAATACTCTTTTCAAGAATCTTATCCGCAGATATTGAAACATTGTAGTCTTTAGAAAGCACATCCCACATGATGAGGTCAAAACCTTCTTTTTTAAGCTCTCGAGCTAATTTTAAATTGAATTGACCATAAGGAAATCTAAAGAGCCTTTTATCTTGATTACAATGATTCTCAATTTCATTTTGACATAATCGAACATTCTTTAAATATTCTTCATTGTCGGTTTTCCATGCTTTCAAATGATTATAAGTGTGGTTACCAACTGAGTGACCATTTTCTAAAATTGAATTAAAAATCTCAGGATACTTATTTATATTATGACCCACACAAAAAAATGTGGCTTTAGCATCATAATCATTTAAAATCTTCAAAATTTCGTGAGTCAATTCAGGAATAGGCCCGTCATCAAAAGTAGGATAAATTACTTTTTCAGATGTATTCACCCTCCATTTTAGACTTGGGAATAATTTTGAAATAAATTGAGGCGTTTTATATAGTGCCCAATCAGACATGGAATTGACATGCTAGTAAGGTAATATCATCTGATAAAGCTCTTTTTCCAATAAAAGTATCTATCTGATTTAAAATACTTGACAGAATCAGGTTCGGTTTGGCTGAAATATTATCATTTAATATATCCATAACCCGCTCAGGCCCAAATTCTTCTTCTTTTTCATTAAAAGCCTCCGTTAGCCCGTCAGTGTACAGCAATAATGTTTGTGTTTTCTCAATTTTGGTTTTTCCTATTTCCAAAAAAGGAATCTCTCTTAAAGCACCTAATACCAAAGTCCCTTTATCTAGCTTTTCTATATTCCCATTAGAAGTCATCAAAAAAGGCGGGTTATGCCCAGCATTGACATAAGTAAGTTCTTCTTTCTTTAAATCAATTATTGCAATGAAAAAAGTGATGAAATTCTCGCCATTAGCACTTTCATAAACTTGATGGTTTAAATCATGAATCACTTCCTTCAAGTCTGTAGTCTTTCTTAACAAAGTACGTAGAGAGGCCTGGAAATTAGACATTAATAGCGCAGCAGGCACTCCTTTACCAGATACATCAGCAATACAAACCATTTTTCGGTTCTCATCTATAGAAATCCAGTCATAATAATCGCCACCCACCGTATGATGAGGGGAATAATGCGCATCTATGCTGAAATTATCGTTTTCAGGTAATGATTTGGGGAATAGTAATTGCTGCACTTTCTTGGCAATCTCCATTTCCTTGGCATAAACTTCCCTTTCTAGCTTTTCCCTGGCCATCTTCTTATTTTCAATGGCTACCATGATAATATTGGTAAGTGCTTGAATGAAGTTTAAATGATTTTCTATTAATTCTCTTTCTTCTGAATTCGCAACTCCTCCTAAAAAGACTATTGCCAATAATTCATTTTTATGAAAAACGGGAATTGCCACTTCAAATTCATCAAATGGTGAATCCACCAAGTCAGCAGGAAATAATATCTTTCTATTTTCTACCAGCTGATAAGCCTTTTCATCAACTTTCGAGTAATCTTTTTGGATACCAAAAGATAATTTTAATGCCCATTGGTTTTTATCCTGAACCATCAGCATCAATTTACCGAGCTTTAAATTGGCTCTTAATGTAAAGTTGTAAATCTTATATAAAGAATTCTCAGGTAAATTCTCATTGATAGCTTGTGTGATTTCCAACAATGCATTAAGCTCCAGTTCCTTGAGCTCATATCGGTTCGCTATGTTTAAGGCTGTATCCATAATTTAAACGTGAAGTTAAGGAATTGAAAGGAGAAATGTAATTATAACAGTAGAAATGAATGATTACTTTAATACAATAAACAATAGTCTTAGAGAAAATACAATAAACAATAGTCGTAGCAAAGCGAAGATCCCGAGAGGAACGAATCGAGAACAATAGACAATTTAATTTAATAATCGACCTTCCACAGAATTCCATCTAAATCTTTTCGGATAATTTTTTACCTTGGTGAAAATTTCTAAAAATTAACATGAAGCAATATTTCTATATTTTCATTCTGCTCTTTGCAGTTTCTTGCAATGCGCTTAAAAGCAACAAAAGTACTGAGCCCGAATTGTCTGAATTTGACAAATTGATTTCTGGGAAGGAAAAGTATAGTGGGTTCCTGAATTATTACTGGGATGCCGAAGAGGGTAAAATTTATCTTGAAATCGATAAGCTAAATGAAGAACTGATTTATGTGAGCTATCTTTCTGCAGGATTGGGATCCAATGATATTGGGCTCGATAGAGGACAAATAGGAAATAGCAAAATCATCAAATTTAAGAAAATAGGAAACAAAATCATGCTTTTTGAGCCCAACTATAAATTCAGAGCTGATTCTGATAATGAAGCTGAGAAAAAAGCAGTTAAAGATGCCTTTGCACATTCTATTATACATGGATTTAAAATTGAAGCCTCCAATGATTGGTCGTATTTGGTAGATGCTACCGATTTCTTTCTACGTGATGCCCATGGAGTAAGCAAAAGATTGAAACAATTAAAGGAAGGAACTTATAGTCTGGAAAAAAGTCGTTCCGCATTTAATATGGAAGGATCAGGCAATTTCCCTGAAAATACAGAACTGGATTTTTGGATTTCATTTAAAGGAGAAGCCAAAGGAAGAGAAATCTATTCCGTAAGCTCGGATGCAGATAATATTACGGTACGACAACACCATTCATTTGTGCAACTGCCTGACGATGGTTATATAGCAAGGAAATTTGACCCAAGGGCAGGCTATTTTGGTACTACCTATAAAGATTATGCAGTTCCAATTAATGAAGACATTAATCAAAGACTGATTAATCGACATAGATTGCAAAAGAAAGATCCTGAAGCAGAAAAAAGTGAAGCTGTGGAGCCTATCATCTATTATTTAGATCCTGGAACGCCAGAGCCAGTTCGTTCAGCCTTATTAGAAGGCGGAAAATGGTGGAATCAAGCTTTTGAAGCAGCTGGATACGAAAATGCTTTCCAAGTAAAAATGTTGCCTGAAGATGCCGACCCTTTAGATATTCGCTATAATGTGATTCAATGGGTACACCGCTCATCCAGAGGATGGAGCTATGGAGCAAGCGTGACAGACCCTAGAACGGGTGAAATTATCAAAGGACATGTAAGCCTTGGCTCATTGCGAGTTAGACAAGACTTTTTGATTGCGGAAGGATTGATAGCTCCTTATGATAAAAGTGGTCAAAATAACGCCATGGAAGAAATGTCATTGGCTCGTTTGAGACAACTATCTGCACATGAAATCGGACATACCATAGGCTTGGCTCACTCATACGCCTCCAGCACTGAAAATGATGCCTCTGTTATGGATTATCCGCATCCTAATATAGAATTAGATGAAAAAGGAAATATCAGCTTAGAGAATGCTTATGCTGAAAACATTGGATTATGGGATAAATATGCCATTCGCTATGGTTATGAGGAAATACCTTCTGGTGAAAATGAAGAAGAATATTTAAACAGCATTTTGAATGAAGCCAATGAAAAAGGACTGACTTTTATTTCAGATAGAGATGCCAGAGCGACAGGCGGAGCACATCCTTACGCCCATTTATGGGACAATGGAAAAGATGCAGCCGTTCAACTCAACCATTTGCTCAATGTTAGGGAAAAAGCCCTTTCTAATTTTGGCGAGAATGTCATTCAATATGACAGACCATTAGCTCAAATTCAAGAAGCACTTATTCCTGTTTATTTCCTTCACCGCTATCAAGCAGAAGCTGCTGTCAAATTAATTGGTGGATTAGATTACTCCTACAAAATAAGAGATGATAATTTAAAGGAAATGAGCATAGTTCCAGCTGAGTGGCAAATTGAAGCAGCAAACAGCTTAGCAAATGCTGTAAAAGCAGAGAATTTAGCTCTACCTGAACAATTGCTGAATACTTTATATCCTCGACCTTTAGGTTATTATGATAATAGAGAATTGCTTAAAGGCAGAACTGGAGTAACTTTTGATGCAATCGGTGCGGCAGAACAAGCAGCCTCCATGGTGTTTGAGTTAGTAATGCATCCTCAAAGGTTAAGCAGATTGGTAGAATATCATGCCAGAGATAGTAAAAACCCTGGTGTTCAGGCTACAATGGAGATTTTTGAAGATATTTTATTTAATCAAAAGGTAAAAAATAACTATCATGAAGCAATTCAATTGAGCACTCAATCAGTTTTTGTAAATCAATTAATGAAAAGCATTCAAAACGGAAACCTTTCACCTTTGGCTAGAGCTGAATTGATCTCAACTTTAAATGGCATTTCAACAAATTTAGCCAAACCTAACTACAGAGACAGCGATTTAAAAAAGTCACATAATAAAATGATCGTTAATCAAATAAAACTCTTTATGGAATCACCTGAGGAATATGATGTAAGTCCTATTCCATCATTGCCTCCAGGCAGTCCGATAGGGAGTTGTGATCATTAATATAATTTTTAAGAAAATATCTTAGCTTAGACAATCGTTTAGGCTAAGGTATTTTTATCAACCTTATAATTGAACCGAAATGAAATTTATTTTAACATCTGCTATAATTCTTTTACCTTTTTTATCATTTTCTCAATCCATAGTTAGTTTTCATCAATCAGCAAATGGCAGTCAAGGCTCATACGCATATGAGTATAACGATAAATACAGAGCCGAATTTAGAATATTTACAAATAATTTTATTGATGTCATCCCCATAAGGTTGATGTTCAGTGCTGACTGGGTTGAGAAAGATATTTATGAATTTTATACTGGAATATCTCTCATTCCTTTTACCCCACAAGCACCAGTAGTGGGTTTTCCTGTTGGACTAAACATCTATCCTTTTGAGAATAAAAATTTTGGATTTATTATGGAATTTGCACCGAATTTAGCTTTTGGAGAAGCAGGAGGAGCTTACTTTTCAGGAAGTTGGGGAATTAGGTATAGGTTTAATAAAAAGGAATAGAAATTATTCCTCTATCCATTTCGTGGAGCGTACATTATAATCAGCATCCCAATTAAGGCTACTGCACCTCCAATCAAATCATATTTATCAGGTACAATACCATCCACTTTCCAGCCCCAAATTATCGCCATGATGATGAAAATCCCTCCATAGGCTGCATAAACCCTACCAAAATTAGCAGGTTGCCAGGTGGCTACCACTCCATAGCCAATTAAAACTATTCCTCCAAGAACTCCTACCCACCAAGGCTTCTCTTCTCTTAAAGTTAGCCATACCATATAACCGCCCCCTATTTCACAAAGACCCGCTAAAATAAAAAGTGATATAGATTTAAAAATAGCTAGCATCAAGATTAAGCTTTAGCCAATATAATTTTCAAATCCTCAGGAATTTCCATTGGCTTTAATGGCGGAACATTGGCTCCACCTGTATTACCAACAGGAATTTTACCTACAAATGATTTAACACCGCCTACTAGTAACCTTGGGATTTGACCTATTACTTCTTTGAAATTTTCGATTTTAAAACCAAATTTCAGCATTACCCAATGTACATAAGAATGTTGAACAGGATAAGCCTGACCAATTATATGAGCCCTTTCCAAATGTCTCCAGGCAGTTTGATAATCAGATGATTTCAGCTTGCTCCTATATTCTTCTAACTCCTTTTCATAGTAAGGCTTTAAGCCATTTGGAAAATAAAAATTCATAGCTACTACCGTATTTAAAACCCATTATGCTCTAACAATCCTTTTTTGGTTGCCAGAAAATATAAATCATTCCAAGGTATTGAACTTAATTCAATCCTCCCTTTATAATCTTCATCCTGATTAATTAAGATTTTGATATACTCTTTTTGGTATAATGAAAACAAATGCTTTTGTAGTTCCTCATCTTTCCATTCCAAAGCATCTTTCACTTCATTATAAGATTGTACAAAATATAGTTCATCTAAAAGGTCAATTTCCTGATCGTTCATTACTATTATATTTTCTTTCTTTCCAAGTATAGCTACCAAAATTAGATAATAAGCCAAATATCAGGACATAAAAACTATAAAACAATTGTAGAAATGCATATACGTCCAACTTAAAGGCTCTGTTTTGAGACTTTAAAATAAATGAAATAAATATTCCTTCCGTGATGATTTTCAGTAAAATAACAGGCAACAAAAGCAGAAACTGCCCGCTAATAAAACTGTAAATAATGGCAGTAATATAAATTAAATGAAAGGACCAAACTGCCAAAGCGGGCAAAGTCTCCATCAAACTTGAAGTGGCACTCCACTTTGCAGCCCAGCGTTTCCGTTGGCTATAGAATGTTTTAAAATTCCTTGGAGCTTTTGTTTCCACCACTGATTCCTTTTGGAAAAAAATGCCATTGGGATAGTCGGCTTTAACTTTTTTTAATAGAATTACATCATCACCTGAGGGAATTGATAAATTATCGGCATAAGGATTAAGCTTTTCAAAAGTAGATTTTCTGAAAGCTAGATTTGCTCCATTTGCCATGGTGGGGCTTCCCAACTCAACACTCACTGCCCCTACTCCTATCAAAGGGGCAAATTCCATTTGAAATATTCGAGAAAGAAAATCATGAGCTTTAAAAACTACATTGCCACTTACTAATTGAATATGGCTAATTTCAAATGGCGCTTGCATTTTCTGGACCCAATCTTTCGGAAAGCTACAATCTGCATCAGAAGTTAAAACAATTTCTGAGTTGCTGTGCTTTATTCCTGCCGCAATGGCTGATTTTTTACCATTCAACTCAGCAGGTAGGCTTAACACTGTTATTTTAAAGGGAAAGCTTTTTTCATACGATTGAATGATTTCCTTAAAATTATCTTCAGAGTGGTCATTAACTAAAATCACTTCCAATAACTCCCTTGGATATTCTAAAAAGGAAATACTCTCGATCAAGATTTTTAAATTATCAGCTTCATTTCGAAATGGAATTAGAATAGCCACAGATTTCAATTCCCCGCTTTTACCTAATTCAGGCATTTTATTCCATACTTTGGAAGCAAAAAGTAAGGCTGTGGAGTAGAGGAGAATTATTATGGAGAAAAAAGCTAATATCATGCATTTTTCAATTTTAGTCGCGGAATAAAGAATATGCCTATGAAGGCAGGAATTGCTATATTAATTAACCACAAAATCAAGCCTGAAGCAATTACTGCCGCCACATCTACTTCTATGGCTTCAAAAAACAAAGCTACACTGAACTCTCGAATACCCAAATCGCTTAAAAAATTGAAAGTGGGTAAAATTGATTTGGCTAAGAACATAAAAGCTACTCCCATAAACTGCATGAATATATTGATTTTTAAATCTAAAACAGAGAGCAACAATAAAAATTGAGCACTAAAAATAAAATAGCGCAAAACGGATAATCCAGCTAGCATACTTAGCAATTTAAGTCCCATTTTCTTTACAGGTATAACATAATCTTGAATTTTAGGGTGCTTTCTGTTGAAGTAAATCATTAAAAGTAAAACAGCTAAAAGCAATCCTAGAACGCTTAAAATAGGATATGAAAGTGTTAAGGGTATATTAATTTTTGAAAAGCTCCTACTTGAATAAATATAAAATGCTATTAAACCGAAAATAGCAGTAGGCAACATTTGCATCATTCTGGATATTAATATAAGCCCTAAGGCATTTTTTCTATCCTGATGCGTCAAGCTAAATACCTTTGCAAAATAATCTCCTATGGCGTGAGGGGTTACAAATCC
Organism: Bacteroidota bacterium; assembly: GCA_051747245.1. Taxonomy (GTDB): domain Bacteria; phylum Bacteroidota; class Bacteroidia; order Cytophagales; family Cyclobacteriaceae; genus Marivirga. The sequence goes on along the minus strand of JBNJFX010000012.1, from coordinate 35,827 downwards.
TAAAGCAATCCCAGCTAACACTCCTTCTGTAGCTTTATTGATGGAGATATTGGCAATAGGATTAATGGAGTATTTCCATTTTAATATTTCCATCAACCAGTTGACAGGCATCAACAGTACAACTAAAAGCAAAATAAAAATATTGTCACTAAAAATTTGAAAGGCAGATAAAACAGCTGATTTGTCTTCACTGATTTTTTCATATAGAAAGACCAATACCAAAATGGTAACAAATAGCTTAAGAATTATCAGTAAAGTTTTTTTCAAGGCGCTCGATCAAAATAAAAAACCACCCTGCAATGATGCACATTAGAAGGTGGTTTTCAAAATTTGAACTATTTAATATTTTATCTCTTGTATTCTTCCAGCTTATTTAATGCCGTTTGTAATTCTCTTTTAATTTTCACCTGCTTATCGTGTGAACGTTTTCTTAAATCTTCCAATTCCGTATCAACTAATTCTTTGTCTTTTTTGGCTTGGCGTGTCATTCTGTAGCTATTGAGGAACATTACATATACAATAACTAATCCTGCTATCAATATAAATACAATGCTCCACATTACGATATTATAGGTGGTCTTAGTCATGGGAATACCCACTAAAGGCATTTCATCAACCGCCTTCTGTGTTTCTTCCAATTCACTTTTTAATCCATTCATTTGAGATTTAGCCGAATCCCTTTCAGTCTCTGCCTGTATTCTTGCATTTGTAGCCGTAGAAACACTTTGCTTTAATGTACTGATAGAATCGTTCATGATCTTACCAAAGGCGTTGACCTTAGTGATTGGGATAACTTTATATTTTTCAAAAGTCTCACTGTTTTCAATCATATTCTGATATTGCTCAGATAAATTGGCATCATCTTGTGCCATAGTATCAAACTGGATAGCAAAAGCAATAATTGAAAAAATAACCAAAACCTTAAATCTCATAATTTTATATTTATCGTAATAATTACTGCATTAATTTGCTGTAAATATAGTTTGAACGAATGGAATTAAAAAAACTTATACCTAATTCAATTATAAAAATAATGAATTCCTCTAACATTTTAATATCCTAAAAGTTGAAGGGGCATGAATTCAAAAAATCAAAAATTTACATTAAAGTTAGCAGCACTTTACCATGTCATCTGGAGTGTGCTCATTCAATTTATATTAGTGGGATGAGATCATTTTATAACTTAGTGCAAAAGCAATCCAAACCATAAAAAAATGGTTCCTTAATAGTTTAAAACTTAAAATAAGTATCAAATAAATGCTTCAATATCTTAAAGAATTATCAGATTTCGGCTTATTCATTTTAATATGGCTAGTGCAACTTATCATTTACCCTTCTTTTCTCTATATGAAAAGAGCTAATCTGATAGCTTTTCACCCTAAATACACAAATGCTATTTCCATCATAGTGATGCCCTTGATGCTGATACAACTATTGACCACTTTTTATCTGACATATACCGACTTAAACTGGATTTTATTAATCCAAAGTATTTTAATCATTCTACTTTGGGCTGCCACATTTTTTCAAGCAGTTCCTTTGCATAATCAGATAAAATCTGGAATTGAAATAAAAAAAGTGACAGGAAAATTGGTTCAAGCCAACTGGAAGCGAACTATTATGTGGACAGCAATTGTAATCTTAAATTTCATTGATAGATTTACAACATAAAACAATTAATGTAGTTACATTAATCCGCATTAAATACATTCAATGACCACGTCTGAAGAATTTGGCACCAAGCCAATTAATTTTTTACTAAGAAAACAAGCAATTCCTTCTGCTATTGGAATTTTAACCCTTTCCATTTATGGAATAGTGGATACCATATTTGTAGGGAATTTTGTTGGTTCTAATGGTATTGCAGCTATAACCGTGGTAATTCCCATCACATTTCTAATTTCTTCCATAGGAATGGGGATTGGTATTGGTGGCGCTTCTATCATTTCGAGGGCTTTGGGGGCAGGGAAACCTGAAAAAGCCAATAAGACATTTGGTAACCAATTAACCTTGACTTTTATTTTAGGCATATTCTTTAGTTTAACTTGCTGGATTTTCATTGAGCCTATTCTAAAAGTATTTGGAGCTAAAGGAGATATTTTACAGCCTACGATTGATTATTTCACTATTATTTTATTGGGTATTCCTGTTTTGGCTTTTGCCATGATGTCCAACAGTATATTCCGAGCTGTAGGCTATCCTAAAGTTGCAATGGTAGTAATGATAGTTCCAGCGGTAGTAAACGTGATCTTAGACCCCATTTTCATAGCCGTATTGGATTGGGGAATTGAAGGTGCAGCTTGGGCTACAACCTTTTCTTATTTATTTAGTGCCTCCTATGCAGCATATTTTTTCTTTCGAGGAAAAACAGGATTTAAAATTAATAAAACAGATTTGATCCTCAACCTAAAATTAACCGGTGAAATTTTCTCTATTGGTTCCGTAACCATTGCCAGGCAAGGGGTTGTAAGTTTGTTGTTTTTAGTATTAAATAACTCATTATTCAAATATGGAGGAGAAAGTGCCATTGCAACTTATGGAATAATCAATCGCATGATGATGTTGGTAAATGTGCCGGCAATTGGAATTACACAAGGTTCTATGCCTATAATTGGTTACAATTATGGCGCAGAATTATTCAAAAGAGTAAGCTTAACCTTAAGAAATGCTATAATTTCAGCCACGGTACTTTCTTCTTTTATATATGCAGGAATCTTAATTTTCACCCCCCAAATTGTGAGCATATTCACCAAAGATCAAGATTTGATTCAGCAAACCGTTCCGGCTTTAAGAATAACTTTTTTGATGACACCATTAATAGCCTTTCAACTCATTAGTGCGGCCTATTTTCAAGCTTTGGGAAAGGCATTACCTGCTCTTTTGCTTACTTTAACCAAACAAGGATTTTTTCTTATCCCTCTCCTATTAATATTACCTAATTTTTATCAATTAAATGGGATATGGATAGCTTTCCCTATTGCAGACATATTAACAGCCATTGTCTGCATGAGTTATTTGCTTTATGACAGTAAAAAAATCATACTTAACCCCAAAACAGTATAATTTACAATCAATTCCTTTCATCATCAATTAGCTTTTCTAAAGACCAAAGAATCACCTTCGGTGTATTATAAATAACATAATCGATTTTAAAGTGTCTAAATTTGTAGTAACAAAAAATATTATGAAATACAGATTATTAATAGCATTATTATTTATCAGTAGCTTATCTTATGCTCAACAGCGAGGTGGATATAGTGGAGCTGGGAATTCTCAGATTACGGGTAAAATTACAGGAGTAATTGTGGACGGTGAAAATTCTGAAGCAGTTTCTTATGCCACAGTTGTGGTAAAATCACCAAAAGATGGTGAAACTGTAAATGGAGTAGTAACAGGAGATGATGGAAGTTTCAAATTAGTGGGACTTAAAATAGGAAAATACATAGTGGAAGTCTCTTTTGTGGGTTATCAAAAATTTCAACAAGAAATTGAATTAACACCTAAAGAACCCGACTTTGAATTTGAAAAAATAGAGCTTTCCGAAGATACTGACCAATTGGATGAAGTAGTGGTCTCAGGTCAAAGAGAAACAGTTGAAAATAAAATAGATAGAATTGTTTACAATGCTGAGCAAGACGTTGCCAATATGGGTGGAGATGCCTCTGATGTGCTAAGAAGAGCCCCATTATTATCAGTTGATCAAGATGGCAATGTTTCTTTAAGAGGAAATCAAAATGTGCAAATCCTGATTAATGGAAAGCCAAGCAGCATGTTTGGAGCTAACACTGGCGATGCATTAAAAATGATTCCATCTGATCAAATTAAAAGTGTAGAAGTTATCACCTCTCCGTCTGCAAAGTATGATGGAGAAGGCACAGCCGGTATCATTAACATCATCACCAAAAAACAAACACCGCAGGGATTTGCAGGAAATGTAGATTTAACAGCAGGAACACGGATCAATCGAGGAGTAGTAGGAATAAATGCCGGAAAAGGTAGATTAGGGTTTAATGCCAATGGTAGTACTTTTTATTCCTGGCCACAATATGCCACCACAGATTTTTATCAGAAAACTGTGGTAAATGGGCAAACCAATATTAGAGAACAGAATGGAGAAAATTTAAGCAATAGATTAGGCTACTTTGGTAACATAGGAGCTTTTTATGATTTCAATGCATATCACAGTTTGTCAACAAGCCTCAGATTAAGAGGATTCAATAGCAATTCAAAAGGCACAAATACAGTAACAGAAAATTTAGCAGGTGATGAAAATACTTATGATAGATTTCAAGATAATTTTTCTCAAAACTGGGGTTATGAGTGGTCACTGGACTACGTGATGAAGTTTCCTGAGCAGGAAGGAAGAGAATTCTCAGCATCCTATAAAATTGATGGAAATGTGAGAGACCAAGAATTCGATATTGATCAAGATACACCTGATAATTATGAGGTAGCTCGAAATATCAATGATGGAAATAATACAGAAAATACGGTTCAAATCGATTACACACATCCTTTCGGTGAGAAATTTAAGTTAGAAACGGGATTTAAATCGATTATAAGAGATATTGATAGTGACTTCCAGTATGAGTTTAAGCCTCAAGAATCCAATCAATATGAAATAGTGGATAATAGAACGGATATTTTCTATTACAACCAAGATGTATATGCGGGCTATATTTCTACTCAAACTAATATCACTAAAAAACTTGGCGTGATTGCCGGTGTAAGATATGAATATACAGGTTTACAAGGAAGCTTTGAGGAAGCAACAGATCGAAATTTCGACCCTTTATCTTATGAAAATTGGTTACCTAGTATAATTGTAAACCAAAAATTTGGAAAGGCTAATTCTGTAAAATTATCCTATAATAGAAGGATTCAAAGACCAAGTTTGAGAAATGTGAATCCTTATGAGGAAATTGGAAATATCAGAAATATAAGCTTTGGTAACCCAACTCTAAATCCGGAATTATCTGATAATTATGAATTAGGGTTTAGCACTTTTTTAAAAGGAACTTCCGTGAACCTCTCCTTCTTCTACAATGATATTAGCGAAGTAATTCAATCTGTTATTTTTGAAGACCCAGAAAGAAATGCTACCGTCACAACATTCGAGAATGTGGGAACTCAGCAAAATGTTGGAAGTAATTTATTTATATCTACTGAGCTATTTAAAATATGGACAATTCGTGGCGGTATCAATGCCAATTATTTTATGTCGGAAGGTATTATTCAAGGTCAAGAAGTTGAAAATAATGCATGGCTATTTAGTGGTAACATCAATTCAAACATCAAATTACCTAACGATTGGATGATTGATGCTTTTGGTTTTGCAAGACCAAGAAGGCAAACCTTGCAAGGTTATAATCCATCTTTCTCAATATTTGGAATGGGAATTAAAAAACAAATTTGGGATGAAAGAGGCAGTATAGGATTATCAATTGTAGAGCCTTTTAAAGCCCGAAAACCATTCGAAACCGAATTAGGAGATGAAGATAGTGATTTCTATCAAAGAAATGTATTCGCTATTCCTTTCCGTTCAATTGGAATCAACTTCAGCTATAAATTTGGTCAGCTAGATTATAAAGCAAGGCAAAAAAGAAGCCGAATTTCCAATGATGATCAAAAATCAGGTGGAGATGATAGACAGAGTTTTTAATTTAAACAATTCATTATGAACAGCTTTTCCAAAGTATGAAACTTTGGAAAAGCTAAAATTTCACTTTAATTCAATCCTTCGTTTTAAAGTCTTGATAAGAATTCAATACATACAAATCCAATAATGCTTTGGGACGAGCAAAAAATTCACGAATTGTAACTCTTGTGGAAGAATAAACAGGCACTTCAGCTGCAGGAAAAGCTATAGCATCCATTTCGTAATATTGGCTAATGTACAATGCCCTAAAGGCATGGAATTCTTGAGTGATAATAGTTACCTCTTGATGATTAAAGACTTCCTTACAACGAGAAACACTTTCTATTGTCCGGGTACCTGCTTTGTCAATTGAAATCACACTTTCAGGAACACCTTTCTTGATCAATGCTTTTTTCATATCACTTGGCTCATTGTAATAGCGTGTTCGATTATCACCACTCAACAATAACCCTTTTACTTTTCCCTTGTGGAAAAGCTGCGCTGCTGCGTCCATCCTATTGTCAAAAAAACTATTGGCTTCCCCTTTCATATTTCTTTTGCTAGTCCCTAAAACCAGTGCAATTTCTCTTTCAGGTATGTTATTGATATTCTCATAGATATACTTACTGGTTTTCGAAATGATGAAAACATTGGAAAATATAGCAAATACAATGGCAGATATTAATAAAAATAAGCCAAGACGAATGGAGAACTTAATCATTATGTATTTTCTGGTTCAAATGCCTTAACGAAAAACTTTTCATAATCGTCAGGTCTTGCCATACATTTTTTATACCACTGTAAACGGTAATCTGCTTTGGTTTGATCATCAAATTGCCAATTTTCTACAAATACTCTCATTTTACTGACTAAACTGTAAAATGCGATGCCCGATGCAACGGATACATTATAGCTCTCCGTAAATCCATGCATGGGAAGGCGGACAAATTCATCAGCCATTGATTTAGCCTCTTCACTTATACCATCTCTTTCATTGCCCATGACTATGGCTATCGGTTGGTCTAAAGCCAAATCCTCAGGTGCACATGCTTCTTTATTCGGGCTAGTTACTACTATTTTATAACCCTTAGATTTCAAATCATGAAATACATCAGCAGTAGGTGTCTTGCTTTCAGGGTATTGATGAACATCCACCCATTTGATGGCTCCCCTGCTTACGCCCCTGCCTAGTTTAAATGCGTTTTCATTTTCTATAATATGATAATGCTGAATCCCCAAACATTCTCCCGAGCGGATAATGGCATTGGCATTATGAGGGTCTCGGATATCTTCCAGGACCACTCTGATATAGTCTGTGCGGTTTTGCAAAACAGATTCTATGAATTCTTTGCGTTCATCAGAAAGAAATTCACCAAACTTTTGGGTGAGAAAATGATTTAATTCAGCCTTCATTTCTTTCTAAAATAGACCTAACTGCTCCTTATCATCATCCACATCGAATTCAACAGAATCTCCAGTTTTGTATTCCTTAGCTTTCTCTTCTTTCTTGCTTTCCAATAATTTCACTTTAGTGACATCATATTGCGAAAGTTTATTCCCGATTGCCTTCCATCCTTTCACATCAATCAATATATCGAAATCATAAATGGCGGATTCTTTTTCCCTGCCTTTTCCTTTGCGGAATTCAACCTCTAATTGCGGATCTTTTTCAGTGCTCACAATTGTTAAAGTTGATTTTTTATGCTCTGAAATAAATACAAAAGGTTTGTTCATGGTTCGGGTCTCAATTTGGAAACGCTTCACAAAATAATTTTTTGATGCCCCATCAAAATAAACACATGAAATCACACTATTTGGATCAAACTTCTCAATTAATTCTACCTTCTCCCCATCAAAACGATTGGTCAATTCATAATTGCTCAATTCATAAGAACCATCTTTATAAATCACCAAAATATTATCATCCCCATGGAAAGAGCCAATCAATTGCCCCCTTTCATCTGTATTCAGCTTACCTACAGATTCGTCATAATAAATTTTCAGACCACCAAAACTGCTTTCGCCCAATAGTTTGAATTCGATTTTTTTGACAGGATATTTAGTTAAAATATTCCCTCCAGCTCCCCTACCTTTGATTTCCAGTTCTTCAAAATCAAAATCAAATACTTTCACTCTTGCACGGCAAGAATTAGATAATTTGACATTAATCACTTCTGACTCACCATTTGGTCGGGCTTCTAAATACAATACTTTTGAGCCTTTTGCTCCTTTGGTTAGGTCATATTCTCTATCACGGGTTACAGACAATACCTGAAATCTTTTGACCATGGTTCGCCCTGTTTTTCCATCGAGGTAAGCTGCATTATACACCCTACGCTCATCATTCTTACGGAAAATATCAACATGAATAACGTCCTTCCCCACAAAAACCTTCTCTTCAATTCGGACGACTTTATAAGTTCCATCACGTTTAAATGCTATCACATCATCCAAATCGGAGCAATCGGTAACAAACTCATCCTTCTTCATCCCATAACCAATAAAGCCTTCTTTTCTATTCACATAAAGCTTTTGATTATTGGCAGCTACAGTATGTGCTTGAATATTATCAAAGTTTTTAATTTCAGTTTTACGCTCTTTACCTTTACCGTATTTTTCTAATAAGCCCTTATAATAATCAATGGCATATTCGGTCAAGTTTTTCAAATGATGCTCTACCTGAGCCAACTCATCCTCCAGTTTGCGCATTAACTCATCCGCTTTAAACTTATCAAATTTAGATATTCTCTTAATTTTGATTTCCGTCAAGCGGATGATGTCATCCTGAGTGATTTCTCTATAGAATTGTGATTTAAATGGCTCTAAACCTTTATCTATCGTTTCTAAAACAGCTTCCCAAGTTTCACATTCTTCAATGTTACGGTAAATTCTGTTTTCTATAAATATTTTTTCCAAAGAAGAGAAAAGGATCTTCTCCATCAACTCTCCTCTTCTGATTTCCAATTCACGCTCTAAAAGATAAAGCGTATCCTCGACATTCTTCTTTAAAATTTCATTTACAGGCAAGAAATGAGGTTTATCCTCAATAATTACACATGCATTAGGAGAAATAGAAATTTCGCAATCCGTAAAGGCATAAAGTGCATCAATAGTGATATCAGGTGATTGTCCTGCTGCCAGTTGCACTTCAATTTCAACATCTTTGGCAGTATTATCCACCACTTTCTTCACCTTAATTTTCCCCTTATCATTTGCTTTAATAATGGATTCAATTAAACCCGTGGTGGTGGTGCCAAATGGAATATTTTTAATTAAAAGGGTACGTTTCTCCCCTTCTTCAATTTTTGCCCTTACCCTGATACGGCTACCTCTTAAGCCTTGATTATATTCAGAAAAATCCGCCATTCCCCCAGTTGGGAAATCAGGATAGATTTCAACCTTTTTATTTTTTAATACATCAATACAAGCTTTGATTAACTCGCAGAAGTTGTGAGGCAAAATTTTAGTGGAAAGTCCTACTGCAATTCCTTCAACCCCTTGTGCCAATAGCAATGGGAATTTTACGGGTAAAGTAACAGGTTCTTTTTTACGACCATCATAGGATAATTGCCATTCCGTAGTTTGCGGATTGAAAACCACATCCAAAGCAAATTTTGAAAGCCTGGCTTCAATATAACGCGGAGCAGCAGAACTATCCCCTGTTCTGATATCTCCCCAGTTTCCTTGAGTCTCAATCAGAATATCCTTTTGACCCATGTTCACAATGGCGTCCCCAATTGATGCATCACCATGCGGGTGATATTGCATAGTTTGCCCTATGATGTTAGCCACCTTATTGAAACGCCCATCATCCATTTCCTTCATGGCATGCATGATCCGTCTCTGAACCGGCTTAAAACCATCTTCATTGGCAGGCACTGCTCGCTCAAGGATTACATAAGAAGCATAATCCAGAAACCAGTTTTCGTACATACCTGATACGGCAATCACATTATGTAATTTGTCCTTATCTTCTCCGTTTTGGTTGTTATTGGGTTCTTTATTTTCGTTATTTTCTTCCATTTAAATTAATCAAAGACGATATTCAAGTATTTTATCTCAAAATGTAAATTCAACTTTTGTGTCTACTTTACAATCAATTTGATTTTGCAATATTTTTACAATAAATCAAATTTCTGCCAACTCCTCTTCCAAATCTTTCTCCACTCTTAACTTATCAATAATAAACTGCTGTCTTTCCATGGTATTAGTTCCCATATAGAAAGTCAAGAGATCCTTGATCTTTGTTTGGTTATTCAGGATAATCGGATCAAGCTTAATATTTTCATTGATAAATTCGCCAAATTCTTCTGGGGAGATCTCTCCCAATCCTTTAAATCGAGTAATTTCAGCTGCTTTTCCAATTTTCTCTATGGCTTTTCTTCTTTCGTCATCCGAATAGCAATAGATGGTTTCCTTCTTATTTCTCACTCTAAATAATGGCGTATCTAAAATATACAAATGTCCATCACGAACTAAATCCGGGAAAAATTGTAAAAAGAAAGTCATCAACAACAATCGAATATGCATTCCATCCACATCGGCATCGGTTGCAATTATCACTTTTCTGTAGCGAAGACCTTCCAAGCCTTCTTCTATGTTCAGCGCATGTTGTAAGAGATTAAATTCCTCGTTTTCATACACCAATTTTTTTGTCTTGCCATAGCAGTTTAAAGGTTTACCCCTCAAACTAAATACAGCCTGTGTTTGCACATCACGTGATTTGGTAATAGAACCAGAAGCAGAATCTCCCTCTGTGATGAAAATCATAGTTTCATCTTTTCTCTCTTTTTTATTATCATCATAATGTATGCGGCAATCCCTAAGTTTTTTATTATGAAGATTAGCTTTTTTAGCTCTTTCATTAGCTAATTTCTTGATCCCTGCCATGTCCTTACGTTCCCGCTCCGACTGCATAATTCTCTTTTGAATGGCTTCTGCCGTCTTTGGGTTTCTGTGCAAGAAATCATCCAATGCTTTCTTTACAAAATCATTGATGAAAGTCCGCATAGTTGGGCCATCTGGCGCCACATTTTGAGAACCCAATTTAGTTTTTGTTTGGGATTCAAAAACGGGTTCCTGAACTCGAACAGCAATTGCAGCAACAATAGCCTGTCTGATATCAGAAGGATCGTAGTTTTTACCATAAAAATCACGAACGGTTTTCACTATGGCTTCCTTAAAGGCAGTCAAATGAGTACCCCCTTGAGTTGTGTTTTGCCCATTTACGAATGAATAATATTCCTCACCGTATTGATTGGCATGGGTCATCGCCATTTCAATATCTTCCCCTTTCAAGTGAATAATTGGGTAGCGATTCGTTTCTTCATCTGACTTTCTGTCTAGCAAGTCTTTTAAGCCATTAGCTGAGTGGAATTTCTCTCCATTAAAGTTTATGGTCAAGCCAGAGTTAAGGAAAGCGTAATTCCACATTTGCTCTTCCAAAAAGCCAGGGATAAAATGATAGTTCTTAAAGACTGTTTCATCTGGCTCAAAAGCTATTAAAGTACCATTTCTTCCACTAGCTGAAGTTACTTTGGCATCATTTGTCAACACCCCTCTTTGGAACTCCGCCACTTTTGTTTGGCCCTCACGGAAAGCCTGAACCTTAAAATAATTGGATAGGGCATTTACCGCTTTGGTACCGACTCCATTTAACCCAACTGATTTTTGGAAAGCGCCTGTATCGTATTTACCACCGGTATTGATTTTGGACACACAATCCACCACTTTCCCAAGTGGGATTCCTCTTCCGTAATCTCTTACCTCTACTCTCTGATCTGTAATTTTAATCTCTATTGTTTTACCAAACCCCATCATGTGTTCATCAATGGAGTTATCAACCACTTCTTTTACTAATACGTATATTCCATCATCAGGAGAAGAACCATCCCCCAGCTTACCAATATACATACCAGGTCGCATACGGATATGCTCCCGCCAATCCAGTGATTTTATACTATCCTCGTCATATTGAAATTCTGCCATCGCGTTTATTGGATTGAAAGTTTAAACCTACTCAAATTTTAAAATTACAAAGCTTTTTCTAATTGTAAAGCTTTTTCTGTACAGCCGCACTGCAAAATGAACATAAAAGATCACCAAAGCAGATAAAGTCTTACATCAAGCAGGGCAAAGAAAATATTTGAATATGAGATAATTAAAGCCTGCAAAACAAAGCTCTAATCGATAAGAAAAATATTTTAAAAAAATTATTTATTTCTTCTCAAAATGAAAGGTAGCCAAAGTACCCAGAAAAAGATAATCAAGAGGCTGATGATTACCAAAGGCAGATAACCACTTTGCGTCATACCTTCTTCATTGTTTACGAAAATGAATACTGATAGCAAGCTCGCAAAAAATAAATTGAAAGTGCCTGCTAAACTTCTTGCCCAAGTAGCCAAGGTGTTTCTTACTTTTTCATTTTTAAAATAAAAATCAGGACCAAAAGGTTGGCTTTTAATGACAATTGCAAGTGCAACACAGATAAGTACAATTATTAAGGGAACAATCAATCCTGTGTAAAAAAGGGTGTTGTTACTAAATTGAATTTGATTATCTAAAACCTTGATATTCACTGTAGATAACTCTGCAAAATATGCATAAGTATAAAATAAAACGGCTGTGTACGCAATACTTGTACCAATCAAAAAAGCTCTCGAAATCCTTTCCATAATTTTAATTTGTGGGCAAAATTAATCGTATTCATGAGTAATTCAGCATTTTTTCAAGGAAGTTTTTATTCAAAATGTTATATTTCGAAACGAAGCTATGAAATGTATTGTTAAAAGCTTAAATTGGATAAGATGGATTTTAACCCAGTAATATTTTCAATCCCTGTTTATTTCGCCCTTATAGGGATTGAATTGCTAATTCAGGCTGTAAAAAGATATAGAATTTACAGATTGAATGATGCCATTACCAACATCAGTTGCGGGATTACGCAGCAGGTAACCGGCATATTTTTCAAAATATTAAGCATAGCAGCCTACCAATGGGTTTTTGAAAACTTCGCCTTATTTTCCATAGCTCCTACTTGGTACAATCTGATTATACTTTTCATCTTAGCCGATTTCTTCTATTACTGGGCGCATAGAAAAAGTCATGAAATCAATCTATTCTGGGGAGGGCATGTAGTGCATCATCAAAGCGAGGATTATAACTTCTCTGTAGCCTTACGACAAGGTTCATTTCAAATCATTTGGACATTTTTCTTTTATTTTCCTTTGGCTATTTTGGGTTTCGATACAATTAGCTTCGTGCTAATGTCAGGTTTGGTTACGGTTTATCAGTTCTGGATCCATACAGAAACTATTGGGAAATTAGGGCCTGTAGAATGGATTTTCAACACACCTTCTCACCACAGGGTGCATCACGGACGAAATCCCAAATATATCGATAAAAATCATGCAGGGGTTTTCATTATTTGGGATAAAATGTTCGGAACTTTCCAGAAAGAAGAAGAAAGACCAACTTATGGAATAACTAAGCAAACCGCCAGTTGGAACCCTGTATGGGTAAACTTGCAGCATTATGTAGAAATGGGTAAAGGTATTAAGCAAATGAAAGGCTTTAAAAATAAACTCAAGTATATTTTCTATCCTCCTGGATGGCAACCTGCGGAAATGGGAGGTCAATTACCTATCCCAGAAGTTGACCCTGACCATGACAGGAAATATGACAAACAAACATCCGGAGCTTTCAGTCTATATGTTTTAATTCAATATATCATCATTTTAGGTGGAACTGCGCTCTTTCTTTTCAATGCAGATAAATTTTCTATTTGGGAACAAGTCCTAGCCGTTTCATTAATCATTTTAGGCGTGACAGGTGCAGGTGTAATTTTGGAAGAAAAGAAATATTCATTTGGGCTGGAGGTTTTTAGAGTCCTCCTTACCCCTATTGTAATTGCTTTTGTACTAATTCCTAATGCTGGATCATTGATAATCTATTCAGTATTAGCTTATGGGGTTATCTCATTTGCATCTTTAATATTTATTAAAAAATCTTATTCAACAATTAAACAACCTTCTACAAAATCAATTTCATGAAAATAACTCGGATAATTCCATTTGCCATTTTTCTAATTAGCATTGCATGCACAGAAGTACCTGAATTGGAAAATATTGATTTGAAAAAGTGGAAAGAGGATAAAAATGCTTGTAATGAGTACAGAATTGAGGTTGTGGAAGATTTATTGTCACAAAAAGATAAATTAAGAGGCTTATCCCAAAATGAGATGATATCCCTTTTAGGGACTGCTGATAAGCATCAATTATATGAGAGAAGTCAGAAATTTTTTATCTATTACCTTGAACCCAACGAAAATTGCAAGCAATATTCAGAGGGTTATATAAAAGCTTTATATATTCGTTTTAATTCATTAGATCAAGCAGTGGATTTTAATATACAAGAGGTAAACTAAGGTATTAAATTATTTTTTAACGCTATATCAAGAAACTATTATGGCTAACTGGAGAAGAAAACTTTACGACTGGAAAATTAGAAACTTAGCCTATTCCATGGGCTTTGGTATTTTTCTACTTGCAATTGCCATTTACTTGGTAATTACCCAAACTGGAGTAAATCAACAAAGTCTGTTGAGGACTAACACCCTTGGTAATCTGGATAATATTAGTTTACCGCTAGCTCCAGAATATATAGCTGAAAATAAAGAAAACATAGGTTCAAATATCAGGGCAATAGAAAGAATACTTTTTGCTTATACCAAAGGAGGACAATTAGGGGATGCTAAAATTGAAGTTGAAATCAATAATGAATTAAAGTCTGAAATTGAGGATTTATTAGTCTACTGGAAGCCTTTAAAAGAAGAACTGTACAATATACAAGATGGGGAAACTAGTATTGAAGATTCTAAAGAAAGTTTAGAAAAAAAATATAATGCTTTTATTAAAGAGCATGCAAAAACAAAGGACTTAATTGAAGAAATTAATCAGGAAAAAGAGGAAGCTGAAACTTTTTATACCATCCTGCTTTTCTTCTACATCCTACTGCTAAGTTCATTTATTTATTGGATTGTGAAATTCTTGATCCTTAATCCTATCTATAAAATTTCGCTTTCTTCCAGAGAATTGGCTAAAGGTAATTTGACTGAGAAAATACCCTATAAAAGTAAAAATGAATTGGGATATATTGCCCAAAATATCAACTCCATGGCAGAGATTTTACAAAATGCCACTGATTTCACTACCAAAATTGGTGAAGGAAAATTAGATGCTGACTACAAAGGGTTGGATGAAGATCATGACAATTCATTGGCTTCCTCTCTACTTCAAATGCGTGAAAAAATGCAGGAATCAGCGAAGGCGGATAAAGAGCGAAGCTGGGCAAATGAGGGATTGGCAAAATTTGCAGATATCCTAAGAAATAATAATGATGATATTGAAGAATTATCATACCAAATCATCTCCAATCTGGTGAAATTCATGGATGCCAACCAAGGAGCTTTATTTGTTTTAAATGAGCCTGAAGATGAAAATGAAGAACCCAAAATCATTTTAGAATCTGCTTATGCTTATGAGCGCAGAAAAAGATTAAAAAAAGAAATTGCCATAGGTGAAGGATTGGTAGGTCAATCTGTGCAGGAAGGGGATAAAATTTATTTAACCGAAGTACCTGAAGATTATGTAGAAATAAAATCCGGATTAGGCGAGACACTTCCAAGATGCGTGCTAATTGTCCCTTTAAAAATCAATGAAGAAATTAAAGGTGTGGTAGAAATTGCCTCTATTCAGGATATTCCTCAATATAAAATTGATTTTGTGGAGAAATTAGGGGAAAATATTGCTTCCACTATTTCAAATGCAAAAACCAATGAGCGCACCAAAAAGCTTTTGGTTGAATCTCAGGAGATGACTGAGCAAATGCGTTCCCAAGAAGAGGAAATGCGCCAAAACATGGAGGAAATGGAAGCTACCCAAGAAGAAATGGGAAGAGCCCAAACCGAAATGGCTGAAAAAGAAGCCAACCTTAATGCATTAATTAATAACACTACTGATTCCATTATTTTAATTGACACTGATTACAAAATCATTTTGATGAATGATGTGATCAAAAACAGATATAAGGGCACTCAGTATGAAAAAATGAAAGAAGGAAGTAATGCTCTGGAAATGTTGGGCGATGTTCGTGAAGAATGGAAAAGCTATTATGACAGAGTTTTTAAAGGTGAGTTTCTTTCATTCACGATTAAAAGCAGCGTAAAAGGCGAAGATTCCTTTCGACACTATGATATCCACCCTATCAAACAAAAGGATGGCACAATAACGGGAGCTTCAGTATTCTCTAGAGATATTACAAAAGAGAAACAAATGGAAATTCAACGAGAAGAAAATGCCAAGAAACTTGCGCAAAGAGGATATGTATTGGACGGGATGATTAATAATACGGAAGACACTTATTTTGCAATTGATACAAATTATGAAATTTTAGTTGTTAATGATGTGTTAAAAAACCGTTTTAAACAATCTGGTATAGATCTTCAACCAGGATTAAGCATTTTGAGTGTTTTGCCAGAAGATCAATTGGAAAAATGGAAAACAAGGTATAACAAAGCTTTAGCTGGTGAAAAATTGAGGATCGTTGAAGAAAGAGAACTTCAAAGCGGAAACCTCACTATTGAAACAAGATGTGAACCTATTCTTAATGATAAAGATGAGGTAATTGGGGTTTCTACCGTTTCCAAAGACATTACCGAACTTAAAAAGGCTCAAGAAGAAAAAGAAAAACTTCAGAAGGAATTAGAAAAGCTAAAAGGCAAAAAATAATTGAATTTTAAATTGATTTTGGATATACGATATTATATCGTATATTTGAGTGTAAATCAAAATTTAAAGCACTATGAAAGTTACAGCCTTAATACCAGATGAATTAATAGAAAAAGTAAAGGCTAAAAGTGGTGGTAAAAATATCACTGAAAGCTTAATTATAGCCTTAAATGAATATTTGAATGAAAAAAAGGTAGACGACCTTATCGACAGGGTAAATGAAGAACCTTTAGTTTGGAAAGATAACTTTACTGCTGACGGAATTCGCAAAATAAACAGGTCTAGATGATTATTGTTGACACTTCTGTTTGGATTGAATATTTGAAGGGCAACGAGCATTACCGAAATGTTTTGCCCAAATATTTAAAAGAAAAACATGTAGTAGCCATTAGTGCTGTTTTTGGCGAATTGCTGCAAGGAGTAAGGAATAAAAGGGAATATGAAATCATAACTGGTTTTTGGGAGAGTTTACCGAAAGTCAATGAAGAGGAATTATTTATTGAAGCCGGTAAACTTTCTCATGAATTTAAACTTTATAATGCTGGTGTGGGTTTGATTGATACTTACTTATTGGCAGCAGCCTTAAAACATGATTATGCGCTTTGGTCTTTAGATAAGAAGTTAAACAAAGCAATTGATATCATTGAAAACAAATGAATTTTATGATTAAAAACGTTTTACTCCTATTACTATTTTCTACTTTTCTATTTGCATGTCAATCAGGCGAAAAGAAAAATTCTAAAGAAAATGAATCAAGTAAAAATGAAAACTCCAAACCAATTCCTAAAGTGGATATAGCCGATATTGAAACAGGAATTAAAAATTATATCGACAATAAAACTAAAGAAGCAGATGGCTATTTTCATGTGAAAGATGAAAATAAGGAATTGAGATTAAAACTTGTAAGAGTTCATACCGAATACCTTTCCAATTTAGGCCCGAACCGTCATTTTGCATGCGTAGATTTAGCAGATGAAAATGGGGATGTTTATGATGTGGATTTCTTTATGGAAGGAAAACCGGGCGCAATGGATGTGACCGAAACCACTGTTCATAAATTAAATGGGAAGCCCTTCTACAGCTGGAAACAAAAAGAAGATAAAACCTGGCACAGAGTGTCGATTGAATCAGCTTCTAATGAATTGCTTGGAGTAATTGAAGGAGAAGATGAGTTTGAATTTTATTATGAAACCACTCTACCCGAAATTCAAAATGAAGCCAAAGTATGGATACCGATAGCACAATCAGATAAATTTCAGGATATTCAAATAAAAAGCATGAAAATTCAAGGAGAGGATAAAATGCTTTCAGAGAATGAATATGGCAATAAAATATTATACTTAAAATTGTCCAAAAAACATAGCAATAAGCATGTTAAAATCACCTACAATGTAAAACGAAAAGAGAAAGCGGCATATAAAGAAGCAAATGTTGACTTAACAAGATATTTGAGTGAAAATATATTAATGCCCGTTGGGAATGAAAGGTTTAAAGAAATAGTGGCAGAAGCTGTTGCCGGAAAAGAGAATGACAGTAAATTGATTCAAGCCAGAGCTATTTACGATTATATTATTGACAATATGCGCTATGCCAAAAATGAGAAGTATGGAACAGGTGATGCAGTTTATGCTTGTGACTCCAAAACGGGAAATTGTACAGAGTTCCATTCCCTTTTTATCTCATTAGCCAGAACAGCTGATATTCCAGCTCGTTTTGCAATAGGTGCAGGAATTCCATCTGATAGAAATGATGGAGGAATAGATGGCTATCATTGTTGGGCAGAGTTTTATGCTGAGGATAAATGGTGGCCTGTAGACATTAGTGAGGGAAACAAATATACTGCTTTAGCTACTTATTATTTTGGAAGACATCCAGCCAATAGAATTGAATTCACCAAAGGAAGAGATTTAGAATTTGAACCAGCACCTCAATCGAGCCCGGTTAAATTCATGGCTTACCCCATTTTTGAAGTGGATGGCGAAAGTAAAGTAAGTAATGCTAAGTTTAGCTTTCACCGAATTAAAAATAAAGAAATTTAATTTAAAATATTATGTACTAAAAAAGCCACGAAATTGAAACTTCGTGGCTTTTTAGTTTAGTGATTTGTAAATTTTAGTTTTCAGGATGTTCTTCCTGTTTTCCTCGGTAAAATTAATAACGCATTTTATTAGTTTTAAAGCACTTTTTCACTGTTTTTATGGTGTCCTAGAGAGCAGAATTTAGCATTAAGTTGGCAATTTTGCATTTTAATACTCACTTAATCATTCATACTTTTTCCAATGATGAAAAAGTATGCAATCCCGATAGCCATCGGGACTAGGTAATCAGCCAGTGGTCGGACAAGAAATGATGCTTCTACACACAAATACCATCGCTGGCCCGCCTCCCGAAAGCTTTCGGGAACCCTCCAGCCCGCTTTTTCGCTTTGCGAAAGTGGGGGAGTTAGCCATTAATGAATCCATCAAGCTAAATTCAACTTTATCAAATTTTAACTAATCTCCTTTTATCTAGTTTCTAGATGATTTTTTATTTGACTAAAATAGTTTATTCTTTGAATAACTATGGTGTCCCAGCGAGGAAAGCAAGCGAATTAAAAATAAAGAAATATAGTCTAAAATATTATGCACTAAAAAAGCCACGAAATTGAAACTTCGTGGCTTTTTAGTTTAGTGATTTGTAAATTTTAGTTTTCAGGATGTTCTTCACCTTCTTCTGCTTCTGGGTGCTCACCACCTTCTTCACCTTCTTCCTCACTTGGGTGTTCTTCACCACCTTCTTCTCCTTCAGGATGTTCGCTTCCTTCTTCATCTGACGGATGCTCATCATCGCCATCTGTTGGATGCTCTTCTTTCACTTCTTCATTTTCGATTACTTCTTCAGTTGATTCATCATCAGAAGATGCTTCTTTCTTTTTGTCTCCACATGAAATCAATGTAGCTGATAAAAAGAAAATTGCCGCTAATGCAACAAGTCCTAGGGATTTGATTTTCTCTAAAATTTTCATAGTTAGTTAATTGGTTATGATTAATTGATTAGCAAGTTAATAATTTATGTCTTTAATGCAATTTAACAACTTATTAAATTAATTAAGGCGTTGAATCTTGTGAAATCAAATCATGCAATTGTTCGATTTGTAAAAACTGCTTCCGATTCCAATAGCTAACATTTCGAATACTTGTATTTTGCTCTTCTAATGAAGTATTAATCAAATCAATATCCTTTTTTAGTTCTTTCTGAATTTCTACTTGCTTTTTTCTTTGATCTTGTAATTGATCACTTAGCCTTTCAATATTAAGTGTATGCTTTTTCAAATCAGCTCCTATGGATTCTTGTTTCAACTTAAGCCTGTTATTATCTAGGTAGGATTGGTAACCTATGGCTCCAATGAAAACAAACAACAGCAATAGAATAATGCTGGGGATAATGAGATTTATTTTTGATTGCTTTTGAATTGTTGGAATAGAATTATTAAACTGATCAGAAGCATTAGGGGCAATAACATACTTTTTAGCTGCATATTGAAAAAGCTGTATTAACAAATCTCCATCTGCAATGGTATGTTGTTGAAACCCTTCAAAATCAGAATTACCGATTTGGACTAAGTTATTTTCTAATGGAGTGTAGGGAATAGAAAAACAAGCTGCATTCTGCTCCAATTTCTTTATAAAAACCACTAACTGAAAATACTCAGACAATGCATTTTGCATATTTTCCCCAACTTGGATATAAGCAGTCTGAGTATAAGTTGATATTTGCAAACAACTTTTTGAAATGAAATAGGGAGCGATATCCTTTATATACAAAACATCCCCTGCCCTTTTTTCAAGCTCTTGAATAACGGTCTGTTCATGTTTTGTAAAATCCATTTCAAATCTGCTTAGTATTATTTCACAATTGTTCTCGGTATTGCCGATGGTAATCTACTCAGCATTTCATTATTCAAAAGCTGGGTTGTATTAGTAAAACTGCTCACATTAATAACATTATTCTTTTGTCTCCCAATCAAAACCACCTCATCCCCAACTTTGGCTTCTGGAATATGGGTTATGTCTACCATAAATAAGTTCATATTGATTAAACCCACTATAGGTGCTTTTTTCCCTGCAATTAATACATATCCCCTATTCGAGAGCGCCCTCGGATATCCATTGGAATATCCCAAAGGCATTACTGCTATTTTCATTTTATGACTTGCCTGAAAAGCTGTTCCATATCCTATAAAGTCACCTTCAGGCACATCTCGAATATCCATTATATCGGTTTTCCATGTAAAAATTCGCTTTAATGCACCATCAGACTTCTTATCCGTCTGTTGCAAATGATGATAATAGATATCAGGACTAGGCCAAAATCCATATTGAGCTACACCTACCCGCACCAAATCATAGACCGTATCGGGCATGGCCAAAGCTGCTGCCGAACAAGCAATATGCCTTATATTGGGTTCGAATTTTTTATCCCTGCAAATTTTTAGATACTCTTTATACTTTGCTTTTTGCTTATCTATTTTAAACTGATTGCTCAAGCTCTCTGCACCGCCAAAATGCGTACACAAACCTTGAAAAACGATATGATTTTTGTTTTTCTTTAAAAAGTTAATAGCCTTAGGAAATTCCTCAGAAGGCATGCCTGTTCTGTTGGCTCCTGTTTCCACTTCTATATGAACTTTAGCAGGTTTACCCACTTTTTTAGCAGCTTCCAGAGTGATTGGCAAGCGATCATAATTGTAAACAAAAAACTCTATATTGTTCTCAATTGCCCATGGGATATCTTCTTTATAAATTATCCCCATGATCATAATTTCACTTCTCTCATGGCAAGCATTGAGAACTTCTTCTGCCTCGAAAGAGGAAGCTACGGAAAAATGATGTACACCAGCTTTTTCTGCCATAGGCACAAAAGACTCAATACCATGACCATAAGCATTGGCTTTGACTACAGAAGAAAATATAGCTTTCTTTCCTATCTTCTTTTTTATAAAATTAATATTTGCTTTTAAGGCTGATTGTTTCAGCTCTATTCTCGAAGAGTGTTTTACCATTTTTTCTTTGTTTCCAACCATGTATATGATTTCCCCCAGCTATCTTTTGCTAATGTTCTAACTTTTTCTACTTCTGAGGCAGGTATATTATCTACCATATTTTCTGCTTCCAAATCATTAAAATGGAATGCATAAGTTCTTGCAGCAAATTGATACAATGGAAGAGATGATTCTCCATGATATTCTCCATTCCCAAATACGGAAGGTTTTATATTCTGTCCCCAATCCTGTCGCCCTTCATTATTTGGGTTAAGAAAATAGGCTCTGTAATCACCAGATGGATCCTTTTCTACTCTCAATAATGAAATCGCATGGAAACCTAACATCTCCCCTTTAGAACTTGTTATAAAAATCCCTACAGGATTTGGATAGATCAAACGGTGTCCTCCATTATATTCAGGATGGCACATGGCGTAAAATACTCTTACAAAGCCATCAAAATCAACTATTGCGTTAGAGAAATAATCATAAGCTGAGGCAAATCCAATCTGAATCCATTGTCCATAAAGTGCGGGATTCACCCATTTGTGGGGGTCTTCTGCCCTTCCTGAGCCACGGAGCATCATTTCATTATAAATCCTGTCCAACATTGGCACAAGTGTAACAGAAACAGCATCCAGATTATAATCCAAATTTTGTACCAGGCCTTGTCCCGTTACAGAAGCTTTGATTTCCTGACCTTCAAAGCGGAAAGTAATATCATTCGTAACTGCTGCAGTTTGCACCATATTGATCAGCTTTGCAGGAGCGTGCTGACTCCACATGCTAATTCCCCTTGCACTCTGGCAAGTTGGATTATTTCCCTGACCTACGCCAAGTGGCTGTCCTAAAATTCTGAAAAGTGCCCCAATCAAATATTGTCTGGCACTCACCGCTTGATGTGGGTTTCTAGTGGATTTCAAAATCCTTTCTTCCACTTTCGGATTGATTTTTATTCCACTTAAGTTGGATAAGCCTGATCTTACTGCCTCACGAGCTATGGTACCATTTTCCAGCATTTTAGCTAAACCGTAAATACATTGGGCATTATAAATATGGACGGTTTTTAATATTAAATCAGATATGTATTCTGTAAGCTCATTCCATCTGGTTTCGCCTACAGGTGTTAAACCCAATGCAACTGGAACTGTTTGATAATACTCATTTTCAATCAAAAACTTTAAGAGAACAGCATGATACTGGCTCACCAATCCATATTTCAACATCGATTTGCCCATTTCTTCTGCCTCAATGTACAGTTCTGTATTATTTAAACCTTCCAACAAAGCCTGATACTCTGTGACATTTTTATCGGCAGTATTATCAGTTGGTCTATAAATGCATCGTTGGAAGCTTAATAATTTTTGATCCCCTTCTTTATTCGGGTCTAATTCTATCTTCTCTTTTACTAAAGCAATAATTTTTCTTTGCTTCTCGGTAACTACAGGTCTTTGTTCACAAATCAGGGTAAGCTCTTCTGCTAATGTGTCCTTTACATCATCAAGGTGAATATGCTCGGAAAGAAAATTGAAGAGGTTGTGAACTTTATGTAATTCATGCTCGCTCATGGTAAGGCGAGTTTCTTCTACAGGGTCATTGAAAACAAATTCTAAATTTGCTACGATAACTTCCTGTATGAAACTTTCGGCATCTTCTGATGAAATGATATCTGTTTTGTAATCGCCTTTGGCTATAGCCAGTAATCTAAGTTCACTTAAAAGTTCTATGGTGGAATTTGGATGCCCACTTTTCAAAGTTCCATTTACCAAGCCTGCCACCAATTTGGAAGGATCGACCCAAGGTGATTCGTTAAAAATTCCACCTTCGGATATTTCTTCTATCAAATCATATACTAAAGCTAATCCTTCCACAGAATCACTTAGAATATCGATTTGTCCCATTAGACGGTTCGCTTTCTCTGGTCTTGTTAAGGAAGTCGCAGAGGTGAACTCTTCTAACAGTTCTTGTAATTTTTGATTACTATTGTCAATTAATGTTTGATTCCCCATGGGATTCTAAAAATTTATAAGATTCATTGCCAAAGTTAAAAAATGACAAGCGTTAATAATATTCAATTTCGCATCAAATAATGCTTAGAATATGAAAGTAAAGAAAATTAGCACAAGATGATGCTTGCGCTAATTTTTGATTCTATAGGCACAAGCGAGAAGCTTGCGCCAGGTATTTGTTACCTAATGTGCGCCAGGTATTTATTACTTAATGATAGAAATCTACATTTTCATAATGTAATAACAGTTCTGTCATTCTATCAGGATCTTCTCCTTTAAAGTTTACTGTACCAAAATGGTTCCCAAATCCATTACGATCACTAATTTTCTGCGTACTCATTGGCGGAACCAAGTTATGGTCTAAGAAATAAGGTTCCTCTTTCAACTCCTCAGGAATTTCTAATTTGGAAATAGAATTTTTGTGAGGATAAATCATCACATTTCCATAAAAATTCTTAGGTCTTGCATCAGGAGCAGGCAATACTTCATTCAGTTCTTCTTCCGATATATTAGGATCGTGACATAAAACAAATGCCCCTAATGCATCAAAATCATAAGCTTTTCCTGCTAATTCTAGGATATGACCTCCTGGAATTCTGCAAGCTACCTCACCAAAACTCAAAGTATCGTCTTCAGTCAAGAACCACTCTGGGTGAATCATTCCGTATTCTATACCAAATAAATCAACCAATTTCTGCATCTCCTTCATGATTCTATCACGCTTGGTATGCAGATAATTTCCTTCAGGGATAAAATTGGAATAGCCTAATTTCACATATTCAGTGATATTTAAGAATCTGATTTTGCCTTTATGCACAAAAGCCTCGCAAGAAAATTCTCTTCCTGGTAAGTGGCTTTCTGCTAAACATGGAAAATCGTCCTCTTCACATTTTGCATCTATATCAGCTTGTGATCTTAACAATCGGTGTCCGACTGTTCCTGCAGATGCAAATGGTTTAATATGTACCCAGCTATCTTCTTCACCATCTAATTGGAGATTAGCCTGATTCAATCTTTTCATAAAGGCCTTTACACCTTCTTTATTATAAACCTCTTCAAACAAACCTACACGTAAACCACCAATTAAAGCCTTACGCTTCATCATGGCTTTATTTCTAAATAAAAACGCACGGTTTAATACACGAGGATCATCCCTATAAATAGAATTCAATGCACCTGCCCATTCCACTGTTTCTTCAAAAAGTGGTACAGCCACATCCACATTAAAGGATTTTAATTTCTCGTGTAAATCCAAAGAATTGGAGGTATCACTCCATTCATCAAATTGATAAGCAACAAAAGGGATATCATGCTCTTTGGCATAATTCTCAAAATCAGGAAATGATACCACTACATAAGGTTTATTGAGTTTTTGCATACTCTCGATTACGGGTAAACTCCAACCCATTAGTGCAAAACAATTTGCCATAGTTTTATAGTTTTTAGTTTAGTTATTGATTTATAGTAATTAGTTAATATAAACTATTAAATTCCCAAGTCCGATATAATACTATGTTATCTGTAAATATAACAAAGCTAGAAGATGGCAGTTGGGAGATAGAGATGTAAGTAGGAAGTTGAGAGTAGATCAGTCTAGATAAAAGCTACTGGATACTAAAGGGTTCGTAAAGCCTATTTATTAGGAAAGTATTCTTTTAGCAATATTTAATATAATTTTATTAAATTGATATAAATTATTTCTAATTGGGTAAAACATATAAATATAATCCATTTTTTCTGTGGTTCAAAAACCCTAAAACGGAGAGAAAATTTAATCTCAGTATATTTAAAGAGGATTTATACGCTCTTCGTTTTGTGATTATTTTAGGTACAGCTTTAAGTATTATTTTCATTTTTGTGGATGTAATAAGATATAAGCCTGATCTAATATCAATTGCTTTTCGTGGTGGGATGGCACTCATTCTAATAATATTAGGAGTGATGACATTTCTATTAAAAAAATCAATATACAAATACACCCAATACATGGGAATATTGATCGCTCTATTCGTTTCCTCCATTTTCTTTTTACACTATCATTTCAATGATGATCCAGCTTTTGACATTTTCCTTTCTAATATTCTAATGGTATTGATTTTTATTACCTCTACCATTATGGGGATGAGATTCAGGTATGCATTAATGGTTAACACTATAAATTTTATTGCCTACATTTTATATATAGAGAACATCAACTATTCCGCTATTGCAGAAAGGCAGATTTCACAACTCTTTGTTATTTATATGGTGGGGATATTAGCTTCATACTTACTGGATCGACAGAAAATGGCTTCATTTATCAACAAAAATGAATTAGACCTAGAAGTTAAAAAGGTAGATGAACTTAACAGGGTGAAAAACAAGCTATTCTCCATTATTTCCCATGATTTAAGAGGCCCTATAGTTTCTCTTAAAGGAATTCTAGGACTTTATAAAAAAGGTGCGTTAAGTGAAGAGGAATTCAGGCAATTAACAAATAACTTGGAAGAAGACCTGAATAGTTCTTCCAATCTTTTAGACAACCTTTTGGCTTGGTCAAAAAGTCAATTACAAGGTTTGGAAATCAAGAGGTCTTCAATTAAGTTAAATGATGAATTCCATAGTTTAAAAAAGCTTTTTGATTCCCAGTTAAAAACCAAAGGAATCCGAATGGATATTTCAATTCCAGATAAACAAAAAATCTATGCAGATAAGGAAAGTGTTCAAATTGTATTCAGAAATATTATTTCCAATGCTATAAAATTCACCCCACTTGGAGGCCAAATAACTATTTCAACTACACCACAAGAAAATAATTTTGTGCAGCTCAACATAAGTGATTCAGGAATTGGGATGCCTCCGGAAAAATTAGCTCAATTATTCCAGTTAAATCGAAACACCTTAATCGGAACTTCTTCAGCAAGTGGCGCGGGAATTGGTCTTTTATTGGTAAAGGAATTTATTGAATTAAACAATGGAAAGGTTTCCGTTGAAAGCTCTATTGGAAATGGCACTACATTCCAAGTTCTTTTACCTACTAAATAAACTAGGGAACTTTATTCCTATTTAAGGCTTTATATGAAATCATTTCAATTCTATTGAGGCAAATCCATCATTTACATTTAATTTTGCAATATGATATTAGTAGGCAATGCGGTCATCACGGATGACATTAAGGATAAAAATTTTGTGTGCAACATTGAAAAATGTAAAGGCGCATGTTGTGTAGAAGGTGATTTGGGCGCCCCATTAACGGAAGAAGAATTGCCTATCATGAAGGAAATATACCCAAAAGTAAAGCCCTATTTATCTGCAGAAGGTATTAAAGCCATAGAAGAGCAAGGAGAATATATTGAAGATTGGGAAGGAGATTATAGCACCACCACAATTAATGAAAAAGAATGTGCTTATGCCAAGTATGATGATAAAGGAATTTTAAAATGTGGAATAGAACAAGCCCATAATGATGGTAAAATTGATTTCTTAAAACCAATTTCATGTCATTTATACCCTGTTCGTATCACAAAATATGATGAATATGATGCCTTGAATTATGATAGATGGGAAATTTGCAATCCTGCTTGTGATTTTGGCGAAAAACTGGGTGTTCCTTTGTATAAATTCCTAAAGGATGCTTTGATTAGGAACTACAGCAAGGAATGGTATGAGGAATTAGTGAGGGAAATTGAATCTGATAATTCAGGCAATTAAGCTTTTAAGTTGGGCAGTGTTACTGTAAAAGTTGTGCCCTTCTCAACTTCTGATTCTACTTGAATTTCTCCTTTTACTTTTTGTATGGTTTCTTTCACTATATAAAGCCCTATACCAGTGCCTTTTCCAAGGTTTGATGCCCTGAAAAACATATCGAATATTTTTTCCAGATATTCATTTTCTATTCCCAATCCATTATCCGAAATTTTGATCACTGCTTTTTCGGCATCCGTCTTAACTTTTATTTTCACATAAGGATTATCGGTAAAAGGATTAAAATATCGAATAGCATTTGAAATGATATTATTGAAAATAACTTTTAACCTTCTGTTATCAGAGTAAAAATTAACATCGTTCTCAACTTTTATTCTTTTGTCAATTTTGTCAAAATTCTCCAGGTATTGGTAGTTGTCCAAAGTCTCTTGAACTATCTCATCAAAATTTATTTGATCAGCTTGTACTTCCTGCCTCGCATTACGCGAAAGATCCACTATATCTTTGATGAAATCGTCCAACTTATTAATGCTTTGATCTACTAAATCAAGATAGTTGGCTAACTGTTCCTTGTCAGTTTCATTTTTAGCTAAGCTTATTAAGCCTTTGATCGAACTTAATGGAGCTTTTAAATCATGAGAGGCACTATAAACAAAACTATCCAGTTCAGTATTCAATTTCTTTAACTCCCTATTTTGTTTTTGGAGTTTGTCTTGGGCACTTTTCATTGCTGATACATCCCTGATTGCACCATCAAAATATTTAATACCCTCTTCATCTTCACTTACCATACTGCTAATCAGCCCCGTAAAAGTATCGCCATTTTTCTTTCGGAATTTCACTTCCACATTTGTCACTTCTTCTTCATTAACCAGTAGTTTTCCTAAACGCTCCCTATCATAAGGATTTGCATAAATACTATTTAAATCAGTGTGATTATATAGCTCTTCCTTAGACTCAAAACCAAACATTTGAACAAAAGCTTCATTCACGAAAATCAAGCCTTTATCGTGCGAGCTTCTATAAATTGCTTCAGAGATATTTTTATTAACAGAAGCAATTATATGTTCATTACTTTTAATCCGTTCAGTAGCCGCATAATTTTCGGTAATATCATGGGTTAGGCATGCTACACCTTTTATATTCTTGTTGACTTCAACAGGGAAAATCTTAGAGTCCACTACTTTAACAGTCTTCCCACCTTCACTATAAAAGTCTCGATAACTTTCCTCTTTACCGTTTAATGCAATGTTTATACGGTGTATGGTTTTATCATATTGGCCTGCCAATTCATCTTGTTCCAAAACATTCATCCCCACTTCTGGCACAATGCCGTATTGAGCTTTAAGATGATCACGAAAATTCTTATTGAAAACCATTAGGTTAAATTGGGAATCAACCATCCAAGCCATAGATTCAAAGCTATCGAAAATAGCTCTTAAACTAGCTTCTTGGTGCAAAACCTCACCTACCTGAAATTGAAGCTCATTATAAAAATCATCCTTTAAATTTTCGTAATCTTCATTAAGCTCTTTAAAATCCGTAATAATTGTATTTAACAAACCATAGGCTGTGCTTAAATTATCTGGCTTTTCACTTTTTATTAAATCGGTATCCTTTCCTTTCCAACTTATCTCATTTAAAAAGTTAATGATTTCATTTGCATCATTATGTTTATGCTCTTTTTCCTTTAAGTTTTTAATCTCCGCTATCAATTCATTTCTACTGAGTGAATTAAGGTGGTCTTCATAAGAAATCTCAGGCTTCTTACCATTAACAGCATAATCTATAGCTATATGAGGCTCACTAATTCTCTCTACATCAATCAAATGTTCAGGTTTATGGTGCTCGTATAAATCCAGAATTACTTTTCCTTTACCTTGATAAATAAAAAGGAATCGAGACCAATATTTCCTGAATGATAAATCAAAAAAATTGATCTCTTTTCTAGCTGAAACTGGGATACTTAACAATTTAGAAGTATCCATAATAAAGGTTAATTTTTGATCACTACTGGACTGGGCTGCTTGCTGAAGATTTTTGAAGAATAACTGTGATTTTTTACCATCTATCTCCCCTACTGAAATAACATATAAAACACTATCTTCAATTAATAAATAATAACATTTAAAATCCTGAAATTCCGTAATATTTAAACTTTCCAAAAACTCAAAATTAAGGTTTTGGTTGTTCAATATACTAGTAATTTGATCTATGTATTTTATATCCAAATCGATTTCCATTTATCCATTACTATAATACATAAAAATATGGAAAATTTATATCAGAAAACCTACTGAACGCTTAAAATATAGTTAATGTATTAAATAGCTAAATTTTAACCCTAATTTAACTTCAGTTGAATTGAATAATTATGGGTAAAAAGAATATTTTTTCCTTTTCAAAGAACTATTTCATTCCAATTTTTCACATAAAAATAAAGCCCAATCAAATAAATGAATTGGGCTTTTACTGATGACTCAAAAACAAGTTATTTTTGAAATCCTCTTAATTTTATCTCTGTCAGCTTTCTTTTGGTGTCCATTGGGAAATCTCCTTTCATCATCCAGTCGTAATAGCCGGATTCTTTTTTTAAGACATTTTCAACAGCTTGTCCTTTGTGTTTTCCAAAATTGAATACCTCAATCCCATCATCATTGAAAACAAATCTACCCGCTAAATCTACCATATTATCATTGGTGATTTGATGTAAGGTTTCTACATCATTTTCAATTGTACCTATCACCTTTCCCTTTAAATCCTTTAAACTTTCACCTTCATATCTTTTGATTTGCGCATCCAATACCTCGAGCGTTGCCAAAGTATCGGCTTCAGCGGAATGTGCATCTACCAAATCTTTCCCACAATAAAATTTATAGGCAGCAGTCAAAGTTCTCTTTTCCATCATGTGGAAGATTTTTTGAGCATCCAGTAATTTTCGCTTTGAAATATCAAAATCAACATCTGCCCTTAAAAATTCCTCTACCAAGACAGGTACATCAAATTTAAGTATATTAAAACCCGCCAAATCGCAGCCATGTAAAAAGGATGACAATTCTTTAGCAACAGATTTAAATGTTGGTTTGTCCTTTACATCTTTATCGTAAATTCCATGGATCAAGCTACTCTCCAAAGGAATAGGCCTTTCAGGGTTTACTTTTTCAGTATTCTTGATGATATCACCTTCAGGCGTGACTTTCACGAAAGAATATTCTACTATTCTATCCTTAACTACATTGGTTCCGGTTGTTTCCAGGTCAAATATGACCAGTGGATTCTTGAGTTTTAAAAACATATTTTATTTAACTAAATTTTGAGCGGTTTCTTTAAGGTCTAAATTTCCGAAATGTCCTGAACTTAAAAATGCAAAAGTGGAAACCTTTCCTTTTTGGTTGTTCAATGCACTTTTCAATTCATTTTCATCATCAAAAAACTGTAAATCAGCATTATTAAATGCTTCTTTAAGATCAGATTCATTTAACATATTATCCCCCTCGATTTTTAAATTAGCAGGATTTATGTAAACTAATGCTACATCAGCATGCTTAAAGGTATCTTTATATTCCTTTAAAAATTCACGATCCAAACTACTGAAGGTGTGTAATTCATAAGCTATACAAATTTTACCATGTTTGAATTGATGATGCAAAGCATTAACAGTAGCTTTTAACTTAGAAGGTGCATGGGCATAATCTTTATAGACCCTCACATCATTATTTTCTGCCAATAATTCTAATCTGTTTTTAGCTCCTTTAAATGAGGTGATTGCCGCATAGAATTTATCAGCAGGGACACCTAAAATATCACAAACTTCTTGAGCAGCCTTTATATTTTGAAGGTTATGCTTACCAAAAACATTGATTTTCACTTCACCATGATCCTTGGTTTTCAGATAAGTTTCACCATTTTTTATTTCAGCTTCATGAGCAGCATAAGGGATTTTACGAACATCCTCTCTTTCTTTGGCACCTACTATATTGGCTAGATTATCTTCTTCACAATAAATTAAAGAACCCGCCTTAGGCGTTTTATCTGCAAACAAATCAAACTGCTTGGTATAATCCTCGAAAGTTGGGAATACATTTTTATGATCCCACTTGATGCCTGAAATCACCCCAATATGATGGTCATATTTCAAAAACTTGGGCTGAGGATCTAATTTTGAAGCCAAATATTCATCCCCTTCTATGATGATAATGGCTGCATCCGATATTTGAACAGTCAGATCAAAGCCTTCTATTTCTGCACCTACCAAATAATCAAACTTTTTATCAGCTGATTTTAACACATGCATAATCATGGCCGTAATAGAACTTTTTCCGTGGCTCCCTCCTATCACGATCCTCTGTTTATTCGCAGATACTTCTCTGATAAATTCAGGGAAAGAAAAAATTGGCAAGCCTAATTCCTGGGCTTTTTTCAACTCAGGATTGTCTTCTTTGGCATGCATCCCTAAAATAACAGCATCCAAATCCTTATGAAGTTGATCAGGGCTCCATCCGATAGAAGGATTTAATCCGGCTGCTTTAAGTTTTCCAGCTGCAGGCTCGTAAATTTCATCATCCGAACCCGTTACTTTAATATTTCTTTTGTGAAGGGCTAAAGCGAGATTATGCATCACGCTTCCTCCTATTGCTATAAAATGTACTTGTTTTATATGATTTAAATCCATTGGGTTTGTATTAGATTATCCAAAAATAGAATAAAGTTTATGCCGTGGCAAATTATCTTTAGTTTTTAGATGTTGATAAGCTGTGGATAAGTTGTCGGAAACTTGGTCGGTTTTCGCTAAAGATATAGAAAATAATAATTTAGATTTGTTAGCTTTTGAAAATTCAAATTAAGTAGGGGAACATATGGAATCAAAGAAATCATCCGCATTAAGAATAGGTCAGAAAAACAAAAAGCTTGATATAAGCGATAATATGGGGAAAATGCCCCCTCAAGCGGTTGAATTGGAAGAGGTCGTATTAGGTGCTTTAATGCTGGAAAAAGATGCTTTGACCAATGTTATTGACATCCTAAAGCCCGAAAGTTTTTATAGAGAAGCCCACGAAGAAATTTATAAAGCCATCGTTCAACTTTTCAACAATTCCGAACCCGTTGATTTAATGACGGTTACGAATCAGCTGAGGAAAAACGGCAAATTAGACCTGATTGGTGGAGCTTATTATATCACTTCCCTTACTTCAAGAGTAAACTCCGCTGCCAATATTGAGTATCATGCAAGAATAATTGCTGAACAAGCCATCAAAAGGCAACTCATTAAAATTTCCCGCGAAATTCAGGAAGATGCATATGAAGACACCACCGATGTTTTCGATTTGTTGGACAAAACCGAGCAGGAACTATTTGATGTAACCAACTCCAACATCAAAAAGAATTATGCGGATATGTCTTCCTTAATGAAGCAAGCATTTGTGGAATTAGAGGAAAGAAGAAATCATACCGATGGTTTAACCGGTGTACCTACAGGATTCTCAGCGCTTGACCGTGTAACTTCTGGTTGGCAAAAATCTGATATGGTGATTATAGCCGCTAGGCCAGGTATGGGGAAAACTGCGTTTATAGTTTCAGCCCTAAGAAATGCCGCTGTGGACTTTAAACAGCCCGTTGCCATCTTCTCTTTAGAGATGTCTTCTGTACAGTTGGTAAACAGGTTGATTTCATCTGAAGCTGAACTAGATTCGGAAAAAATTAAAAAGGGTGATTTAAAGGATTATGAATGGCAGCAATTGGTGCATAAAACAGCCGCTTTAACGGAAGCCCCGATTTTTATAGATGACACCCCTGCCCTATCTATTCTGGAATTAAGAGCAAAATGTAGAAGGCTGAAACAACAACATGACATTCAACTTATTGTAATTGACTATTTACAGTTGATGTCTGGAGATACATCCAAATCAGGTGGCGGAGGAGGTAACCGTGAGCAGGAAATTGCCTCTATTTCCCGTTCATTAAAGAATATTGCTAAGGAATTAAACGTACCAGTAATCGCACTTTCTCAGTTAAGCCGTGCAGTTGAAACCCGTGGTGGAGATAAAAGACCACAACTTTCCGATTTGAGGGAATCAGGATCTATCGAGCAAGATGCGGATATGGTAATGTTCTTGTATAGACCAGAATATTACGGCATTACAGAAGATGAAAACGGAATGCCTACTTCCAATGTGGGTGAAGTGATTATTGCCAAGCATAGAAATGGTTCTTTGGAAACTGTGCCATTGAAATTTATCGGTCGATTTACTAAATTTTCAGATCTTGATGCTCCTGGAAGTGATAGCGGAGTTCCGGGTTATGGAACAACATTCCCTTCTCAAGCAGGAGTTCCTTCTGATTTTGATGATGCTCCTAGTGCGGTTACTTTACCTAGCAAAGCAACAGGAAAGGATAATCCTCAGGATTCGGATGAAGCTCCTTTTTAATATTTGTTAAACCTGCTTGTTACCTTGAATGTAAGCTACTAACAAATTTTAACAGTAATTCGTATATTTACATCATGAGTAGAGAAGAAGTAAAGACCGCAATAAACGAAATGTTAGAAAATATTCCTGAGGAAGCTTTGCAGGACGTGTTTGATTATTTGAAGTCTGTACAAGATAAATCATCGGCATCAATCACATTATCAAAAAACCTAAGAACTATCTTGAAGGAAGACAAAGAGCTTTTAGAAAGATTGGCAAAATGATTTCTGAGAAAGAAGCTATTGAAATTCATTCTATATTAATTGACAGATTTGGTGGCTCAAAAGGTATAAGAGATAAAGAATTATTAAACTTAGCTTTAAATCGTCCATACCAGACATTTGACGGAAAAGAATTATACCCAGAAGTAATTGATAAAGCTGCAGCAATCCTTGAAAGCATTGTTAAAAATCATCTTTTTTCAGATGGTAATAAAAGGACTGGATATGTCCTCGCCAGACTGATCATAATGAATGGTGATCTTGATATTTATGCGAGTGAAGATCAAAAATATCAATTAGTAATTTTAGTTTCCAAAGGTGAGATAAATTATGATTATATAAAGGATTGGCTAAAAAAATACTCAAGATAACATTTGTATACTGCTTCTAGCAAATAATAATGAAGGAAGAAACAATTTCTATTAAACCAAAAGAAGAAAAAGACAAATATGAAAGCACTGATTATAGCAGATAATAATCAACTCGAATTTATAGATAAAGAAGTTCCAAAACCCAAGGAAAATGAAGTTTTGGTCAAAATCAATGCTGTGGCACTAAACCACCGCGACCAATTTATAAGAGAAGGGAAATACCCAGGAATCAGGCCTGGAACTATTTTAGGTTCAGATGCTTGCGGTACTGTTATAGAAACTGGAAAGCGAGTAGATCCGGTTTGGAAAGAAAAAGAAGTCCTCATCAATCCTAATGTAGATTGGGGCGAGAATCTAAAAGTCCAATCAGCTAAATATCATATTCTAGGAACTCCTTCTGATGGATTATTCTGTGAATATGTGACCATTGATGCTGAAAAAATAGCTGAAAAACCAGCCCATTTAAGTTCAGAAGCAGGAGCTGCACTTCCCTTGGGCGGCATGACTGCTTTTAGAGCATTATTTCATCATGGAAACTGCAAAAAACATGAAAATGTATTGATATCAGGCGTTGGTGGTGGTGTGGCACAATTTGCCTTTCAGTTTGCCCTGGCAAAAGGCGCCAATGTTTATGTGACCTCTAGTGATGAAACCAAAAGAACTAAATCCATTGAATTGGGAGCAAAAGATGCTTTCAATTATAAAGATGCAGATTGGGTAAAAGCAGCTAAGGAAAAGTCAGGTGGATTTGATTTGGTAATTGATAGCGCAGCTGGTAATGGCATAAATAACCTTATTAAATTAATGAAGCCCGCAGGAAGTATCGTTTTTTATGGTGCCACACAAGGCAAGCCACAAAACCTGGACGTGCACCGTATGTTCTGGAACCAAATCACGCTGCAAGGCAGCACCATGGCGAATGATGATGAATTCAAAGCCATGATTGCCTATGTTAAGAAAAACAGGATTGAGCCCATTATAGATTCAGTTCGCCCATTTGATGAAATTGTGGATGCTTTTGATAAAATGAAGGATGGTGAGCAGTTTGGGAAATTGGTGGCTAGGTTTTAGAAGGGTGATGTATGAGGGGTGTTGGGGGAAGTATGATTGGATATTTTTTAGTGCCTTTCACATCTGCAAATGATATATATCCAAATTCATAGCAAAAAAGATAAACATCACCATTCTTGTTCTTCCAGTAGTGTGTGAAATAATTAGGATTGAAACCATGTTTGG
This sequence comes from Bacteroidota bacterium, assembly GCA_051747245.1. Classification (GTDB taxonomy): domain Bacteria; phylum Bacteroidota; class Bacteroidia; order Cytophagales; family Cyclobacteriaceae; genus Marivirga. The sequence goes on along the minus strand of JBNJFX010000012.1, from coordinate 397 downwards.
CTAGGACCTCTGTCCTTACCGTGGCTTTTCCAGCTCGGTTGTGATTTTTTAATATTCTTCTATTAAGCTTAAGCTGTTTGTCTATTATCTTAAATAGACTTCTATTCTTTAAGCCTCTCATCTATTGGAATCTGGAACAGATTTGCGATACATCCGAATTCTGTTAGGTCATAATTCAACTAAAACCACAGAAGGTTATACGCATGTGGTCACCAATACTTTTAAAACAATTAAAAATCCATTAGATTGCTAAAAATATAATGTAGCTAAATGCACCTTTGGGTGTATTTAGCGAATTGTTGCCGTTCATTCACCTTTACAGATTAAGCAATCACACAAAGGAAAGTTAAAGTTGCAACCGCTAAACTTCAACTTGCAAAAGAGCAATTTCTTTCAT
>JBNJFX010000011.1:0-111356 GCA_051747245.1 Bacteroidota bacterium | reverse complement strand
TCAATAAAACCCATGCGGAAAGCCACTTCTTCTATACAGCCAATTTTCAGACCTTGTCTTTCTTCAATTACCCTCACAAATTCCGATGCCTGCATTAAAGAGGAAAAAGTACCGGTATCCAACCAAGCGGTTCCCCTGTTCAGCACACTAACTTTTAGTTTTCCTTCTTCCAGATATTTTTTGTTCACATCCGTAATTTCCAGTTCTCCTCTATGGCTTGGCTTAATATTTTTGGCAATATCGATTACCCTATTGTCATAAAAATATATGCCCGGCACTGCAAAGGATGATTTTGGCTTTTCAGGTTTTTCCTCAATGGAAATGGCTTTTCCTTCATCATTAAATTCTACCACTCCGTAGCGCTCAGGATCATGAACATGATAGGCATATACAATCCCACCGTCCGGCTCGCTGTTGGATTGCAATAAAGTGGACATACCGGAACCATAAAAAATATTGTCCCCTAAAATCAAGGCTACATCATCATTGCCAACAAAATCTTCTCCTATTATAAAAGCTTGGGCCAAGCCTTCGGGCTTTTCCTGCACGGCATACTCAAAATTACAGCCTAATTGTGACCCATCGCCCAATAATTGTTTGAAAAGCCCAGTGTGTTCAGGAGTTGAGATAATCAAGATATCTTTAACCCCTGCCAGCATCAGGGTTGAAAGAGGATAATAAATCATGGGTTTATCGTAAACCGGCATGAGTTGCTTGCTGAGTGCTATGGTCAATGGGTGTAATCTCGTTCCCGATCCCCCTGCTAATATTATTCCTTTCATATTGATAGATTTTTAGATTTTAGAGCCTAGTTCTAACCTCTCTTTTCATACATTTCATCATAATACTTCTGATAAGCACCGGTTGTGACATTTTTTAGCCACTCCTCATTATCCAGGTACCAGTCAATAGTTTTGGAAATCCCCTCCTCAAATTGGAGACTAGGTTTCCAGCCCAGTTCGTTCATGATCTTGTTGGCATCAATAGCATACCTCAAATCATGCCCTGCACGATCCTTCACATAGGTAATCAATTTTTCTGAAGTACCTTCTTCCCTTCCAAGTTTCTCGTCCATTACTTTACACATGACTTTGACCAGGTCCAGGTTTTTCCATTCGTTAAAACCGCCAATATTGTAAGTCTCTTTGTTTCTTCCCTTATGATAGACCAAATCAATTGCTGTTGCATGGTCAATTACATAAAGCCAGTCCCTTATATTCTCTCCTTTTCCGTAAACGGGCAAAGGCTTATTATTTCTGATATTATTGATGAAAAGTGGGATTAATTTTTCAGGGAACTGATTGGGGCCGTAATTATTAGAGCAATTACTGATCACGATTGGTAATTCATAAGTATTGGCATAAGCCCTTACGAAATGATCTGAACCGGCTTTGGAGGCGGAATATGGTGACTGCGGGTCATAAGAAGTTTCTTCGGTAAAAAAGCCTCCATCATCAACGGATCCATAGACCTCATCTGTGGAAACATGATAAAAGCGCCTGCCCTCAAAATCATCTTTCCAACTTTCCTTGGCTGCATTGAGCAATATTACCGTTCCGAATATGTTGGTTTTTAAAAATTCAAGCGGGTTGCTAATTGATCTGTCCACATGAGATTCCGCAGCTAAATGGATTACTCCATCGAAATCATACCTTTCAAATAAATCAAAGATGAATGCCTCATCCGTTATATCTCCTTTTTCAAAAACATAATTAGGCTTGTCTTCAATATCCTTGAGGTTTTCCAAATTTCCTGCATAGGTCAATGCGTCCAGGTTAACAATTTTATAGTCTGGATATTGGTTGACAAATAATCGGACAACATGGGAGCCGATAAATCCTGCGCCCCCTGTAATTAAGATAGTTTTCATTTACAACCTTTTATTAACTAATCCTCTCTCAAAAAATCCTTTAATGTCATAAGTGACTCCATTGCTGCTTAAATGGTTGGATAAACTGAAATCTTTAAATTCTTTATGTGAAACTGCTAAAACAATAGCATTATAATCTGAGCCTGGTTTTTCAATTAAGTCAACTCCATACTCATGTTTTACCTCTTCTTTATCAGCCTGAGGGTCGTAAGTTTCAACATCAATTCCATAAGACTGTAGTTCTTTGATGACATCAATAACTTTACTATTTCGGATGTCAGGGCAATTTTCTTTGAAGGTAATACCCATTACCAAAGCTTTTGACCCTTTAATGACGGAGCCTTTTTGCGCCATTAATTTCACTACTGAACTGGCTACATGAGCACCCATATTATCATTGATCCTTCTACCGGCTAAAATAACTTGAGGATGATAACCTAATGCCTCTGCTTTGTGGGTTAAGTAATATGGATCAACTCCTATGCAATGTCCACCTACTAACCCAGGCTTAAAGGGCAAGAAATTCCATTTAGTACCCGCTGCCTCTAATACATCGGCAGTATCAATGCCCATTTTATCAAAAATCAAAGCCAGCTCATTTACGAAAGCAATATTCAAATCTCTTTGGGAGTTTTCAATCACTTTTGCTGCTTCTGCTACTTTGATAGTTGCTGCTTTATGCGTTCCAGCGGTAATTATTTCCTTATATAATAGATCTACCTCCTCCGCAATTTCAGGTGTGCTTCCTGAAGTCACTTTTTTAATGGTCGGTAATCGATGCTCTTTATCTCCCGGGTTAATTCTTTCGGGTGAATAACCACAAAAGAAATCTTGATTGAATTTTAAACCGCTTTCTTTTTCTAAAATAGGTACACAATCATCTTCTGTACAACCCGGGTAAACTGTAGATTCATAAATTACAATATCTCCCTTTTTCAAAGTCTTCCCAACAGTGGCAGATGCCATTTTTAAAGGAGTTAAATCTGGTTGCTTATATTCGTTGATTGGAGTAGGGACTGTTACTATATAAATTTGAGCTTCTGCCAAATCATTTATTTCAGATGTGTAAGATAAATGACTAGCTTCTTTTAATTCATCTGAATCTACTTCTAAAGTACGGTCAAAACCTTTAGAAAGCTCATCAATTCGCTTTTGATTGATATCAAAGCCTATTGTAGATCTTTTCTTTCCGAATTCTGCGGCTAGTGGTAATCCCACATAGCCTAAACCAATTACTGCGATTTTTTTCATACTATAATCCAAATGAAGTGCAAAATTAGTCATTTTTGATTACTTAGGAAGTGAATGTAGTTTTAATATTAAATGTATTGGAATAGTGAAAGTTAGATTGGAAAAGTGAAAGGCTTACTGCCAAGCGGTTCCGTAATTAGGGAACTCATGAAAAATGTCACAAAACCCTCAAGCCAAATAAAATTTTGATCTGTGAGTGCGGGCAGGAGGACAAACCTGCCTGCGCAGGCAGGAATGCGGGCCTGCTTGTGCAGACAAGCCAGACGAGGATGTGGGATGTCCGCCAGCTGGCGGATTGTCTTGAATTTTTGTTTTTTGTTCAAGTCATCGCAGTCTTTGAACTGAACTTCAAAAGAGATAACAATAAATTTTCTTTGCGAAAACTTTGCGTCATTGCGGCTCTGCGAGACATTTTAAGCGTCTTTAGACGCCTGCGGTCAATCTTGTTATATAGTAGCAAAAAGAAAAAGTAGAAACTGCAAAATAATAATTTGATGCTTAAATTTATAAATGGCATCCAAATCCTCAAATACTGATCAAAACATTATATTTTGAGGTATTTGAATAAAATTGATTTCTGTTGAAAGTCTCTTTATATTTGTTTAGACCTATTTTATCAGCCTTTTTTATTTATCAAGAAAAGCCTAATTAAGTGGAAGCCTGTTTGAAATCTTACCACAAGTTTTTTTGAAAATTAAAATGAAGATTCAATTTTATTTTAATACAAAATCTGAGGTTTTGGATTTTGTTGACAAATCTACATTCCAAATTATATTTTGGAAGCCTCCTTTTTCCGCTATATACGAAGCTTTTCTGCAGAATCTTTAATGCAAAAAAGTCTCGCAATACTAGTCCTGTGTTTTGTTAACTGTGGGAATTTACAGAACCCTAAATCCAATAATCAATACATCATCCACCTGGGATTGTTGTCCTTTCCAGCTTTCAAATCTATCATCAAGTATGGATTTCTGTTTATCCATAGGCTCGGATGCAATTTCTTGTAGAAGTTTTTTCATTTTACCTACCATAAATTTCCGATCATCAGGCCCCCCAAATTGATCTGCATATCCATCAGAATATATATAATAAGTGGTTCCTTTTGTTAGGTCAAATTTGTGGTTAGTGAAATTATCATTTTTCTTGGTTTTTCTTTTGCCCCCAATCGCCATTTTGTTGGCTTTGATGATCGTCATTTCCCCCTCTTGGTCAATCATTATCAATGGATTGTTTGCACCAGCAAATTCTATTGTATTAGCTTCAGTATCAATGGCGCAAAGAGCAGCATCCATTCCATCTTGATTTTTGGTTTCTTTTTGTTTTAAAGAGCGCTGAATGGCCTCATGTAAATGATCCAATATTTTACCGGGTTCCAAAATATTGTTTTGTTTAACAATACTGGTCAAATGAGATTCTCCCACCAATGACATAAAAGCACCGGGAACACCGTGGCCAGTACAATCCACTGCAGCTATAAATATTTTGTGTTCTGTTTTTGCAAACCAGTAAAAGTCACCGGAAACTATGTCCCTTGGTTTAAAATAGATGAAATTCTCTTTCAAGGACTCACTTATGCTCTCATTTGTCGGTAATGCAGCACTTTGAATTCTTTCCGCATATTTTATACTAGCTGTAATATTTTCATTTTTCTTCTCAATAATTTCCTTTTGTTCCACAACCTCAGCAGTTCGCTCTTGCACTTTTTCTTCCAAATTTTCATACAACATTGCATTTTCAATGGAGATGGCCATTTGGGTGGTGAGCATATTCAATATTCTGGTACGGTCGGCATTAAAAGCACCATAAGAAAGATTGTTTTCCAGATATAAAATCCCAAGCATTTTGCCTTTATAAACCAATGGAATACATAATATTGATTTAGGATTGTGCATTAATACATGTTCATCCTGTGTGAAATTTCCTTCTTTTGTAGCATCATTTAGCACAACACTCTCCTCTGTTCGCATCACATAGTTAACAATACCCGCTGAAATTTGAGGGTTTTTACCTCTCGGCATCATGTCTTTAATTGGGACATGTTGCATCAACTCCACTTCTGTGTTTTCAACATTACAACTGGCTTCCACAAACCATTCATGGCTTTCTTCATTTTTCAACATCAAAAAACCCTTTTCAGCTCCCGCATTTTCAATGACCAAATGCATGACTTTATCCAATAATTTGGATAAGACCACTTCGCCTGATAAGGTTTGGGAAGATTTTATAATGGTATTGATGTCAATTGTATTGGCTCCTTCAAAACTAAACTCAGTAATTCTGGCAGAACTTGTGGCTTGGGTGGAAAGTGTGATGTCATTTCCACCGTAGACAGTACTTTGCTTCTTTTGCAATTGTTCTGCCTTGTTACGGAAGCCTTGCTTGCTATATATTATAATTGCCCTGTTAAGATGATATTTAGCTTCTTCATGTCGGTTTTCTATGTCCATTAATTCAGCCATGCGCTCATGAATCATTGCTGGTAAATGGTGGTAATTATATTTTCTAGCGCTTTGAATAGCCTGCGTATAAGTTTTGGAAGTTTGCCAGTATTTTTTACTTATAAATTCGCTTTCTGCTTTTAAGCACAAGTATTTCGCTTCAAAATTATGTGGATTCTGCTCCTTCCACTTCTTAAATTTCTTTAATGCAGCATTTAAAATAGATTTTTTGCCGGCTGATTTTCTAGTCATCAATGCCGCATTCATTCCTGACCAAAAATAGTGTTCAGTGCTGTGCAACATTCCGGCAGAAGCATCCATTAAACTTTTTGATTTTTTAATGGTCTCTTCCGTACGCTCAAAATCCCTATTTAAATATTGATTGAAAAGTTGATTGATGAAAAAGTAATGCGCGAAATGTTGTGACACATAATCTTTCGTCTTGTTAGCGTATTCTTTTTCTGAAAAATGCTCATCATCAAATGAAATGGCCCTGTCGGTTTTACCTTGAAAGCATAAAACAGCTTGTTTTACAGCCTTAACTGTCCCAATGAGTTCTTGATTATTGGATAAGTTTTCGAGTAACTTTTCGTATGCTGAAGCCTTCTTTTCAATTTCATCTAAGGGAACCCCACGCATTAATTGGTGCTGTAAAGTAGCACAGCAGCTACATCCTGTATGGAAAAGATCACCGGTTTCCAAGCCTGATTCATAAGCTTTAGTAAAGTAACTTTCCGCTTCAATTGCAGGATTTAACCAGGAAGTTGCAAAATACCCATTCACAAAAAGCACTTCACTGCGCTGGGTCATATTGCCAAACTTTTCATTTAGGTCGTGAGCTAATTGCCCAAATTGCTGACCTGTTTTTCGCATACCCAAAATGCCACCCATAAAGATTCCGCCAAATACCAAATAGCCAATGGCACTTTCTGAAGTATTTCCCTCCTTCATACATAAATTGACCATTACCATCGCATTGGCTACGGCTAATTCAGGTTTGATCTGATAGGCAGATTTCAATATGGCCGCCATTAATTTTACTGCCATAACGATATCTTCGTCTTCGGCAGTTTTATGATTAACAAAATCCCTGATAGGTTGCCCTTTAAATTTGCTTTTGGTCTTCAACATATTGATGATTAAAGCAGGTTTTGGAGGGTTTTGCGGTAATTTTATGTGAAATATTTTCTTTAAAACTTCGCTTCCGGTTGCATAAGCATTTTTAAATTCACCGATATTTGTGTAAAAGTGAATTTTTTTCTCATAGGCATCTGCTTTTTGAGTTTTATTCGTTGCTAATGCAATGGCCCTATCATAAAAATGATTGGCAGCTTCATCCTGATCGCACAAATGTTCGGCTTCAGCCCTTCTTAAATTAATTTGATACAATAGTTCAGCTTCCTTGCTCAAATCTTCCCCTTCAATCAATTTCATCCCATTTTTCGAATAGCTTAAGGCTGATTCATAAGCTGCACTTAGAATGGCTTTTTCGCATGCATCAGAATTCATTTTGCTCACATCAATTTTTTCTTCCACCTCTGTAATAAGCGGTAAAGCCTGATTGAAATGATTGACCATATCAAAAAGCAAGTTGCTTTCACCTGTATGGGCTACTTGGGCTTTTATTATCCTCCCAATTGATAAATGCAGAACCTGAGCTTTTTCAACTCCCAATAATTCATAAAATGCTTGTTGGATTCTATCATGCACAAATTTGAATTCAATCTCTTCCTTAATTTCAGAAGAGGAGAGAAGGGCTATATTATCCCTCAAAGGGACGATAAGGTTCTCTTGCAAGGCATTTTTTAAAAGAGGAGCAATCTCATCATTCTTTTTGTCTCTAAGTTGAGCCAATTCCTGTAAACTAAAAGTATTCCCTATTACAGAAGCAGTTTTAAGTGTTTCCTGTAAATCTGGCGGTAGTTTTTCAGCTTTTTGCATCATCAAATCCAACACATTGTCGCTGAATCCCATTTTGCTCACTTTTTCTAAGTCAAAGCTCCATTTTCTTTCACCTGGTTTGGCAGTGATATAAGATTCTTCATAAAGATTTTTCAGGAATTGAGTGACAAAAAAAGCATTTCCGCCAGTTTTCTTTTTTATTAGTTCAGCTAATGCATTAATATGTGATCCTTCGTCAAGAAGAGCATCCTCCAAAAGGGCAATAATGGATGCAATTGATAAGTTTTCGAGTTCTATTTTATTTACTACAAGCTCATCCTTTTTAAGTTTATCCAACATTAATTGGAAAGGATGTGCTTCTGAAACCTCATTATCCCTATAAGATAATATCACCAACAGATTTTCAATTTCTTTATCGGACAGAATGGCTTGGAGTAAATTTAATGAGGCCGTATCCGCCCATTGCATATCATCAATAAAGAGTACGAAAGGGTGTTCAGGCTGTGCTATGGCTTTAATAAATTTCTGAAAGACGAAATTAAGCCTGTTTTGGGATTCAGCAGCACCTAAGCTCGGCAATGGAGGCTGGGCACCAATGACAAGCTCCATTTCAGGAATAATTTCCAACAGCACCTCTCCGTTTTCGCCCAAAGCATTTTGGATTTTATCTTTCCATATATTCAATTGACTTTCTTCCTTGGTAAGTATGGATTGGGTAAAACTTTTAAATGCCTGGCTTATGGCGAAATATGGATTGTTACGTTGAAATTGGTCAAATTTACCACTCAGAAATTCGCCCTTTTTCTCCGTAATTGGTTTATTTACTTCACTTATTAGTGCTGATTTACCCGTTCCTGAAGCTCCCGATACCAGAACCAACTCCTTTTGATGGTTACTTGCCCTTGTGAAAGCCTCCAACAATTGTTGTTTTTCACTTGACCTTCCGTATAATTTCTCAGGAATACTAAATTGATTGGAGAAATCTTCCGAGCCAATAGTAAAATCTGCTATTTTGGATTCTTTTTCCCATGATTTTTGGCATTTATTGAGATCATGTAATAAGCCTTCAGCAGATTGATAGCGGTCTTCGGCATTTTTGGAAAGCAGTTTTAAAATGATTTCAGAAATTACTTCTGGTATGTTTTTATTGAGCTTGTGGGGTGCAACAGGCTTTTTTGCAATGTGGAAATGAATCAACTCAAGTGAATCATCAGTTTCGAAAGGTAGGCTTCCGCATAATAATTCATAAAGTGTAATGCCAAGTGAGTATAAATCAGATCGATAGTCAATTATCCGATTGACACGACCGGTTTGCTCCGGGGAGATGTATTGTAAAGTACCCTCTAGTCGGTCTGGGTTTTCTAAGTGATTCGATTTCAGATTGATTTCAGAAGATATATTAAAATCTATTATAGAGACTTTCTTGTTTCTATTATCATAAAGAATGTTATTACTATTGATGTCTTTATGGATAATATGCTTTTGGTGTAAACTTCCTAATAGAGTAGAGCACTGAATTGCAATATTTAGAAATTCAGCAATACCTATGGGTTTTGTAAATACTTGTGCTAGCGGAAGACCTGGGACATATTCCAAAACAAGTGCATGTTGCCCTTCAATGAAAGTTTTATCTAAGGCTTTTCTGAACCCGCTTTTTTCTAATTTGCTACTTATATATAGCTCATTTTCAAACTGATTTATTTTTTTCTCAGTTTCTTGCTCTTTTTTGAGAAGCTTTACTAATACATCTGAATCGTATTTTGCTAATTTGGTCTTAAAAATACTTGTTGATGTTGAATTGTAGATTAATTCTCCTTCCATATCGTTATTTTGAACACTATTCCCATGATAATTAATCCCCTATTAAGTGTAAATATCCACTTTACCATATTAAAATAAAATTCTAAAGGTATTTTTAAGACGGGAGGCTTCATATCATCGATAAGTAGCCTCCCATAATTAAATTTATTTAGACCTTGGCATCAATAAAGCTGGATATTTTTCATGGCTTAAGCCTTTGTAACCTTCTGGTTTTTCGGGTTTGCCATTATATGAGCCTGCCAGGCGTGAGTTGTTCAGGGCAAACTGCATAAATAAGTCATAATCTAATGCCATTTTAGATTTTTGTTCACCATCCAATGCCGGCATGATTTCATTTCCTGCCCTGTTTTGGTAATAATTGTCCCAACCTTTGCTTGAAGGGTTATAAAGTGTGTCGGTATAAACCAAATTTTGCTTAGGGGATGGGTAAAAATCGTTTTGTGGAGGAAATGTGGCTGTTCCATGGCAACTCATACAAGCCGAAGCCCTAAAGTGTAAATAAGATTTCCCTCCGGATGATTTTCCATTTTCATCTAATACAAAAACGCTGTCAGTTTTTCCATCAGCAGTTATTCCGCCTACCATGGCCACGTCAATAGGGCCTGAAAGACGATCTCCATATCCAATGTTGGCTTTATAATATTCCGGGGCATCAGGATTTAAATAAGTTTCAGCTATTGATTTTGTGGTGTCCATTTGGCCAGGGTCATTTCCCCAGGATACTCCCAGAAGTTCCAATCTGTCAAAAGTGGTTTTGCCTTCACTTTCTTTATCGTAAATAAAAGTAGAAAAAACCCATCCAGTCTCAGGTGCTGCAATAGTATCCTTAATGATAATATCGAATTGAATCCAAGCTAAATCCTGTAATACAGGTCCCTTACCTTTCATGGGGCCATAAGCCATTTCTCTGTAAATCGGGAATGTACCGGCTCCTTCCATGATGTCCCAGTCTTCTCCTGTGGCCGTTGTGCCGGCAGCTTTAATGATAATTGCATTTTGATTGAACTGGGCAGCTTCTGTTGTATATTCTGGGTAAAAGCCACTTTTATCATTCGATTTCCAAAGTTCATTAAGTGTTAATGAAGCCACATCATTATAATAAACCAAGGCATGATTTTGCATAGGGCCTTCAAATCCATAATCTTTAAATATTCCATTTTTTAGAACTTGCCCTGTCATAGTGCCATATACAGTTTCCAAGCCTTCCCATTTAGTGGTGTCATAGTTTTGAGCACTCCAAGCCATATTATACCAATCTTTTCGGTAATTGCTAGACGGCCAATTTTTAGGCTCATTGATCATGACAGCCATAGCATCATAAATATATTCCCTGATGGACAAGATGTATTCGCTAGCATTTTCCTTAGTTATGGGTTTGCCTGCTGTAATATCTTCCCATGGATATTCTTTAGTGGCCACACTTTCAGGATAATCGTAATTAGCTTTAAAAAATGGACCTGAATAAATAGAATCAGGAGGATAAATACCATTGTTTTCAGCAAAAGGTTTAAGGATGATTTCGGGCTTTGTGGTATTTGAATCTTTTGTTTTGTATTCCTCTTTTTTCTGCGAGCAAGAAGACCAAAAAAATGAAATCATTAAAATAGCGGAATAAGCCAAAGGCTTTAAAGGTTTTGATTTAAACATAGTTATTATTTAGGGTTAAAAAACAAAGATTAAATATAATAAAAATAATATATGACACAATTTTCTTGAAAAAGAAATATTTTTTTAGGCTAAAGGGTGGTTGTCCGTATCCAATGTTTATATAAAAATTCTTTGTAGTTTAATTTTATTGTGGTAATAAAGATTAAATTGAGTGTTATAATTGTGTTATGATGTTTCTTTGTTTTATCATATTGTCCTGGCAAGCCTTATTCAATCCCCTTGAAATTAATCAGGGTCAAGCGGAAGTAATCCTTAGTATGGAGGATTTATATTCCTTTGAAGATAAAAGCAATCAATTGACTTTTTCAGATGTAAAATCACCTTCATTTGAATCTAATTTTACTCAAAAGCCAAATTTTAAACCGGATGATTATAATAGAAATTCTACTTATTGGGTAAAGCTTAATTTTAAATTACCCGAATATGATGGTAATTATATATTGGAGTTTTATGATCAAACCATTGATAGCATAAATGTATATATCAGGCAGGATGGCGGGTTATATCGAAAGTATAATTTAGGGGATGCTTATCCATTTAGTAGCAAGTCCATTAAGCATAAAAACTTTGATTTGACCCTTGATGCCAATAGCGAATATGAAGCTTATATTCAAGTGAAGAACTCCCAATATGCCGATATAAGAGTGGCTATAAAGCGAATTGATCGATTTATTCAATACAGTTTAAATGAATATTTCCTTTATGGGATTTTTTATGGGATGATTGTTATCATTTCCTTGTATAATTTATTGATTTATCTTGCCATAAGGGAGATAAAATATATTTATTACACATTTTATATTTTGAGCGTGGGCTTTTACGCTTTATGTATAGATGGGGTGGCTTATCAATATTTATGGCCCGAACAGCCGAAGTGGAATCAATTAGCCTATGGGGTAGCACTTTATTCCATTATCCTATGGTCTACCATTTTTTCTATACGTTTCTTAAATACAAAAATTAGAGCGCCCAAACTCCATAAATTGATCATTGCGGTATTGATAGCCAGATCTTGCCTCTTTGTTTATGCCTTATTTTTTGATCCTACCCTATTTCGGTTTAGAAATATTGAGATAATACTTTTATCCTTAATTTTTGTAAGCAGTATTTTTGTTTTCAGAAGAGGTTATATGCCAGCCCGATTCTTCGTGGTGGCATACGGAATACTTTTCTCAGGATTTTTCATGCGTGCACTAATCAATTGGTCTGTAATTCCTTTTAACACTTTTAATTATTACAGCCTCCATATCGGGTTTATTTTGGAGATGCTGTTTTTAACTTTTGCGCTTTCTGATAGGGTCAGGATATTGAAGGCCAACAGGGATAGGGCGCTTAAGAGAATTGTGACACAACATGAGCAAAATGTAAAAGTCATCAATAGAATAAATAGAGGCTTGGAGCAAAAAGTAGAAGAAAGAACCAGAGATCTTAATGAAAAAAATTTAGAGCTGGAAGAGACTAATGAACAGATAAACAAACAATCAAGGGAAATTGCGGAAATCAATTCGATGCTGGATCTAGACAATTGGCGATTGAAAAACAACATCAAGAAAATCCAAAGAGAACGATTGCTCAATAAAAACCTAAATTTTGAAGAGTTTACAGAGATTTTCACCACTAAAGAACAATGTCTGGAGATTTTGGCGGCCTTTAAATGGAAGGATGGATATGAATGCCAAAAGTGTAATAATCATAAATACCATTTGAATAAGTCGAATTTAGCCCGAAGATGCACCAAATGCGGTTATAATGAAAGTCCAACTGCCTTTACAATCTTTAAGGGAATTAAATTCGACCTACCTAAAGCCTTTTTTATTGTTTACTCCCATCTTAATGAAGATCGATACACTTTAGATGAACTTTCTGAGATAATGGATATGCGTAGAAATACAATTTGGGAATTTAAGAAGAAAGTGGAGGAGGAAATTGAGAATAACGGTAAGTCCTATTTAAACAATATGCTGCACTTTGGCTATGAAAGATTCGCTACTTTTATAGAAGTTGATCAGTAATTGTACTTTTTTAATATAATATCAAAATTTATTATATTGTTTTTTAATCAGGATAAGAAAAATAAAATATCCTCTCATTAGATCATATTCAATTAATTTCATTGTTTTTAAAGCGTTATAAATTGCTGAAAACAGCTAAATATTTCAATTGCATAATATAAAAATATCTATTTTTTAATTTTGATTTAAAGAAAACATTCGCTTAACTTCAAATATAGTAAGTTAAAAAAATGGTCAATTGTAAGTGCCAAAAATGTTTTCTTATGAATAAAAAGATACAATTAGTATTGCTGTTATTTTTCATGGCTGGAACAGTCATGGCTCAGGTTGAATTAAAAGGAACCGTAACCGATGCTGCCAATCAGGACCCTATTCCTGGCGTCTCCATAAAGGTAGAAGGAACGGATAAAGGAACAGTTACAGATATAGAAGGTAATTATAGTATACAAGTTGAGGAAGATGCAAGCTTAAGGTTTTCATTCATTGGTTATAAAACACAAGTAATTTCGGTCAATGGTCGATCTTCTATTAATATTCAACTGGAAGAAGATATAGAAGCATTGGAAGAGGTTGTGGTAGTGGGATATGGTGCTATTAAAAAGAGTGATCTTACAGGTTCGGTGTCATCTGTTAAAGGAGAAGAACTCAAAACAGTACCTACTGCAAATCCAGTTGATGCTTTACAAGGTAAGATATCCGGTGTTCAAATAACTAATTCCTCTGGAGCTCCTGGAAGTTCGCCAATAGTTAGAATACGTGGGATAGGCACATCTGGGAATCCATCACCTATTTATGTGGTAGACGGAGTAATTACCAATGATATCTCATTTCTTAACTCTGCAGATATTGAATCCATAGAAGTACTGAAAGATGCTTCTGCATTGGCAATATATGGAAATAGAGGAGCAAATGGAGTAATTATTGTAAGTACAAAATTAGGTGAAGAAGGTAAAAAACCTACTCTGTCAATTTCATCTGAATTCAGCATCCAAAATCAACAAAACAGGATTGATTTGTTAAATAGAAATCAATTCGCAGAGGTAGTGAATGTAATCAATCCTGGAACTTATAACAATGTAAGTGCTTTACCTGAAACCAATTGGCAAGATTTAATATTTGAACCAGCCCCCATTCAAAATCACCAACTGTCTCTTTCAGGAGCATCAGAAAAAAATCAGTATTATTTTTCATTAGGCTATTATGATCAAAAAGGAACTATTCCAGAATCACATTTTCAAAGGCTGAACATGAAATTTAATGAGCGCTATAGTCCAAAATCTTTTCTTTCAATAGGCGCCAATCTTAATTTTTCTTTATCAAATAGAGATAATACTATTGGAAACGCTCCTTTCAATGCTTACAGAGCATGGCCAATTATTTCTCCTAAAGACGAAAATGGTAATTTCAATGTGGTGCCAAATGTGGGTAATATTTTGGCAGACTTTAAATACAATACTGACAATCAAACCAGAGGTATTACTACTGTTGGCCAACTTTTTGGTGAAGCTACATTTTGGGATGGGTTTACATTCAAAACCAGCTTAGGGGTTGAATTATTAATGGAAGAAAATGAATCGTTCACACCGGTTTATTCCGTAGGAGATTCCCCTCAACAAAATGAAGTCAATAGTTTTTCCAAAAACTTATTTAGACGTTCGTCAATCATTTGGGAAAACACGATGAATTATGATAAAAACATTGATCAGCATCAGATCAATGCTGTGGTGGGTTATACGGTACAAAGCGTCACCAATGAAAATTTAAATCTCACAGGAAGGGATTTATTTAGAGATGGTACTGATTTCAGATATTTAAATCCTAACAATCTTGATCCTAATAGTATTGGAAATGGAATACGTGATGTAGGAGATTTCTATAATCAAGTTTCATATTTAGGGAGATTAAATTATTCATTTGATAATCGTTATATCGCAACTCTTACTTTCAGAAGAGATGGATCGTCTAAGTTTTTAGGAGATAATAGATTTGGAAATTTTCCTGCAGTAGGCTTAGGATATAATGTCATCAATGAAGAGTTTATTAATCTTCCGGAACAAATTACCAATCTGAAAATTAGAGGTAGTTGGGGTCGTGTTGGTAATGACAAAATTTCTTATTTGTCAGCCTATAACGTTATTGGGAATGATTTAAATGCAGTCTTAGGAGAGGAAGAGCAGATATATTTTGGTCAATCTGATAGTGGTTTCGGAAATCCAGATCTCAAATGGGAAATAGTTGAGCAGTTTGATGTTGGATTAGAAATTGATTTGTTTGAAGCAAGATTGTTAGGTGAGTTTGATTATTACCAAAGAACCACAGAAGGGATTTTGATAGACTTGCCCGTTCCTAGTTATTTAGGAAATGGCAATAGCAATGTCTTTTTTAATGCGGGGGAAGTAAGAAATAGTGGTTTAGAATTTAATGTACAATGGCAAGATGATATTGGGGAAGTGGAGTATAATATTGGAATAAATGGAGCCACTCTCAATAATGAAATGCTTTTTGTCAGTGGGGTTGAGGGTTCAGACCAATTATTTGGAAGAATTAATAATGATGTAGTTTCCAGAACAGTAGCCGGATTACCTATAGGAGCATTTTATGGTTATCAAGTAGAAGGAGTTTTTCAAAATGAAGATCAAATTGCCAATACTCCATCTTTTACTGGGACAAATCCAGGAGATCTTATTTTTGCCGATATTAATGATGATGGAGTAATTAATGGAGATGATAGAACATTTATAGGCTCACCTATTCCAGATCTGACTTACGGTATTAGTCTAGGAGCGTCTTATAGAAATTTTGGTTTGGATATTCTCTTTCAAGGACAAGAAGGAAACGAGATATTAAATTATAAAGAAACAATAAGGCCTGCTCTTTATAATTATGAAGCTCGATATTATGACTATTGGAGAGGCGAAGGAACTACTAATACTGAGCCTAGACCAACCGAGGGTGGGAATAATTATAGAATTTCCTCAAGATATATTCAAGATGGAAGCTTTTTTCGATTAAGAACTGTTACACTCTCTTATAATTTTTCTCAAGATTTAGTAGAAAATATTGGAATGACATCAGCCAGGGTGTTTTTAAGAGGGAATAATGTATTCACTTTAAGTGAATTCACAGGCTATAATCCAGAAGTAGCAAATGGAAATCCATTAATAAATGGAATAGATAGAGGTACTTACCCAGTAGCAAGTATTTATACAGCAGGAATTAACATTAATTTTTAAAATGATAACAATGAAAAGAATTTTCATACTATTGATCATACTTTTTCCAGTGATTTTGTTTTCATGTAAGGATGAATTCTTAGAGAAACCACCGCAGAACCTTATTACGCAAGATAATTTCCCTTCTAATGAATCAGATGCATTAGCTGCAACTAATGCATCTTATCAAGTTTTAAGAACAGGTTCTTATCATAGAGGATTTTATCCTATTGATGATGTTATGTCTGATGATGCTTTGAAAGGGAGCAGTCCTTCAGATCTTCAGGCAGACCTTCAACCTTTTGATGAATTTCAGCATACTGTAACTAACAACTTTATTGCCAATTGGTGGTCAGCATTATATACAGGGGTGAGAAGGACTAATGTAGTGATAGGGCGTGTTCCTGAAGTAAACATGGATGAAGAATTAAGAGCGAGATATATAGGAGAAGCACGTTTTCTTAGGGCTTTATATTATTCTGATTTGGCAAGAGGTTACGGAGGAGTGCCTCTAGTTAAAAACTCGGAAATTAATATTGATTTTACCCGTTCTACTTTAGAAGAAACTTATGATTTTATTGAAGCAGATTTAAGGAGTGCAATTGAAGTCTTACCTGAAAAATCCGAATATGGTCCAGAGGACTTAGGAAGAGCCACAAAAGGAGCTGCTCGGGCATTATTGGCGAGGGTTTATTTATATCAACAAGAATATGATAGTGCGGCACTTTTTGCTGAAGAGGTAATAAATTCTCAACAGTATGCATTGGAAAGTAATTTTGAAAGTGCGTTCAGAGAAGAAACAGAATTTGGAATGGAATCTGTTTTTGAAATTGGTGGAATTGGAGTTGAGGGCGGTGTAGCAGCAGGAAATAATGACTATACCAGTGGTCAGGGAGTAAGAGGCACACCCAATAGAGGGATTGGAGCGAATAGACCATCCATGGATTTGATAGAATCTTTTGAAGATGGTGACCCAAGAATGGATGCTACTGTAATTTTTGTAGGTGAGGTTTTGGATGGCATTGAAATAATTGGCGATTCTCAAACGCCTGATACTACAGACACAGGGCAAATTGAAACTTATAACCAGAAAATTTGGGTACCAGGAACAACTCCTTTTTCTAATAGGGCCCACAACAGAAGACTAATTCGATATGCCGAAGTCCTGTTAATAGCTGCAGAAGCTTTGAATCGAAATGGAAACACCACACAAGCCCTAATCTATTTAAACGAAGTAAGAAAAAGAGCGCGACAAGGGGATGAATCCATACTGCCGAATATTACAGAAACTAATCCAGACCTTTTAGAAGATTTAATATTGAGAGAAAGAAGGCATGAATTAGCCATGGAAGGCCACAGGTTTTGGGATGTAGTCAGGACTGGAAATGCAGAAGCTATATTCGGCCCCTATGGTTTTCAACCTAATAAACATGAATTATTACCGATACCGCAATCTGAACTAGACATAACCAACGGTCTGCTAGATCAAAACCCAAATTGGAATTAAATTTTTACACTTAAAACAAAAATGATTATGAAAATGCTAAGTAAAATGAAGTACTGGATCGGTGCCTTAATGCTAAGTGCGCTGGTTTTTACGGCTTGTGATGATGAGGAAGGTGAAGCACCTGAATTGTCCATTGAGGCTTTAACAGCCACAGGAACAGACCTAGAAACAGGTGAGGAGGTTACAGTAGATTTAAATGCTGCATCCTCTGCCTCAGATGTACCGCCTGATGCAGTTTTTGAAATTACATTTGATAGGGAAGTAGATGCTGCTACGGCAACAGCTTCCAATATATCAGTGAGTGATGGAGATAATGATGTTGCTGTTTCGGTTTCAGCGGATGGGAATGTGGTTACTGCAACCCCAGAAGAAGAATTGATTCAAGGAACTGACTATACAGTATCAGTTTCTTCTGCTGTTACTGCTGCTGATGGTGGTGCGGTAACTAATGGATCAAGAACTTTCAAAACTGCTGGTAGATTACCGGTTGAGGCACCATTATCAGATGCCCAAGTAGCTTACTGGAAATTTGATGGGGATGCATCAGATGAAATGGGCAATTATGCAGATGGAACCGAAGTAGCTATTGAATATCAAGAAGATCGTTTCGGAACTGTCAACAGCACTGCCTATTTTGATGGTGATGAAAGTATAATTGAAGTTGCTGATGCCGCTGGATTAATGACAGGAAATGATGATTTCACAGTTAGTTTCTGGGTGAAAACCGAAACAGAAGGACATGTCAATGAAAATGGAGACCCAACTGGAATGTTTGTTTTTGGTTTAGGGGCTCAATTTGGAATTCAATATGAGATTTTTGGTAGTTATGATGGTTCTAAATTTGCCGTTAGCTATGAAAATGAAGAGGGAAATACATTTGCAGAAGACATGTGGTTTCCAAGTGAGGCAACTGACAACACAAATGGTGGATGGCAAGGTTGGGATTTTGCTAGAAGTTTGAGTGTTGATCAGATGCAAGATATTATTCTGGATAAATGGTATCATAACGTATATACTTATAATGCTTCTGAGAAAAAAGGATATTTATATTTCAATGGTGAATTAATGAAAAGCTTTGACTTTAACCTTTGGCCTGAAGGAGACCCACAAACTACAGCTACTGGGGTAACTTATAGTGGTGAAGAACCGGATGTGGTTGATGAATTAGCCTTTGGTTTTGTTCAGTCAAGAGCTGGTACAATGTGGGACGATGAGCCTTGGGGTGGATATGATATCCCAACTTCTCAACACTTCAAAGGTTGGTTAGATGATTTTAGAGTATTTCATGGCGCATATTCTGCGGACGATGCAGCTGAGTTATACGATGCCGAAAGACCATAATAGTTTAATTGTTTATTTTTTTAAGGCAGGGGCAATATTTGCCTCTGCCTTTTCATTTCAACACTGATCCCAGTTAATTAGATGTTTAAATTTTCTAAGCAAATATTTTATATTACCCTGATACTCTTTGTATGTATGGGTTTTTATGCTTGTCAAGAGGAGCCAAAAGCCGATGAATTAGGTCTGCTGCAAATGAAAAACATCAGAATTGGAACCTTAGATTTGGTGGCTGATGAATTGATTGAGGATGCTCCCTTCGATAAGGGACTTGTCATTGAATTTTCTGACCCATTGAATAGAGAATCTGCCGAAGAAAACATCACAATATCAACTGATGAAGGAAATGTTGCCCTAACATTTTCATATCTCGATGAAGACAAAACCATTTCAGCTTTGCCTGAAAATGATTTTCAAAATAATACTGTTTATACTGTAAATATCGAAGCCTTAATTTCTACAAATAACAAAGAATTTCCTGGTGCGGAATACCAATTCAAAACACAGCAAGGTGAATTTCAATTATTGAGTGCGGAAGTAGATGGCATTTCCATGCAAACTAATAATAGAATTCAAGATATTGCACTTAAGCCTGAAATAGCCTTAACATTTGATCAAAATCTTAGTCCCGAAACAGATTTTGAAAGCTTTATTACTTTAATCAATAAAGGAGCCCGCTTGCCTTTAAATTATCAGCTATCTGAAGACCAAAAAACATTGCAAATCCAAAGCCAAGAAGACGCCAATGACTTGTCAAAGTATAATTTTAGAATATCTGAAGATTTCAAAAGTGAGGATAGCTTTGAGTTTCAAGGATTTTCCAAAAGCTTTTATACACAATTAGACTCCACCTATAAGTTTGATGAAATTCCTGAGGAGGATTTATTAACCAAAATTCAGGCACAAACTTTTAAATATTTCTGGGATTTTGCCCATCCCAATAGTGGATTGGCACGAGAAAGAAATACTTCAGGAGATTTGGTAACCATTGGCGGTTCAGGTTTTGGGCTTATGGCTGTCATTGTCGGAATTGAAAGAGGTTTTATTAGTAGGCAAGAAGGAATAGATCGTTTCGAAAAAGTGGTCGATTTTTTAGCTCAAGCTGACCGTTTTCATGGTGTATGGCCTCATTGGATGAACGGAAATACTGGAAATACCATACCGTTTAGCGAATTGGATGATGGTGCGGATTTGGTGGAAACTGCTTTTATGATTCAAGGATTATTGGCAGTAAGGCAATATTTGGATGAGACGAATGCCCAGGAATTAGAAATTATCAGCCAAATCACCACTTTATGGGAAGAAGTAGAATGGGATTGGTTTACAAAAGGAGGTGAGGATGTCCTTTATTGGCATTGGTCGCCTCAAAATGAATTTGCAATGAACCTACCGATCCGAGGATGGAATGAAGGCTTAATTATTTATGTATTGGCAGCTTCTTCTCCAACTCATCCTATTGAAAAATCAGTATATGATGCAGGCTGGGCAAGAAACGGTGGAATTGTCAATGGAAGTTTATCTTATGATATCACTATGCCATTAGGAGAAGATAGGGGAGGCCCACTATTCTTTGCACATTACTCCTTTCTAGGTTTAGATCCTCGCAATCTTCAAGATCAATATGCTAACTATTGGGAACAAAATCAGGCACATTCATTAATCAATCAAGCTTATTGTATTGATAATCCGCAAAATTATGTGGGCTATGGGGAATCTTCTTGGGGTTTAACGGCCAGCGATAATCATGAAGGATATAGTGCCCATTCTCCAGGCAATGATTTGGGAGTGATTACACCAACAGCCGCTATTTCTTCCATTCCCTATACTCCGGAGGAATCAATGAAAGCCATCAGGCATTTTTATTATTTGCTTGGCGATAGATTATGGGGAGAGTATGGATTTTATGATGCTTTTAATGTAACGCAAGATTGGTATGCAGATTCTTATCTGGCAATTGATCAAGGACCGATTATCACTATGATAGAAAACCATAGGACAGCCTTGATATGGAATATTTTTATGCAAGACCCGGATGTTCAAAATGGATTAAATGATTTAGGATTTACTTTTTAAAATTTTATAAAATGAAAAATATTTTCTTACTGATTACTGCAATAATACTTTTTTCTTTTTGCTCATCACCTGAAAAGCAAAAAGAAAAAAAAGGAGAGGAGGCTAATATTGACGAAGATTCCTTATTGAATTTGGTGCAATATCAAACATTCCAATATTTCTGGGATGGTGCTGAGCCAAATTCTGGTTTGGCGAGGGAAAGATTTCATGAGGATGATGTTTATCCTTCTGATGATAAGCATATTGTGACTACAGGTGGATCGGGTTTTGGTTTAATGGCTATTATTGTGGGTGTAGAAAGAGGTTTTATTGAGCGAAAAGAGGCCATTGAAAGATTTGAAAAAATATTGGATTTCTTAGAAACTGCTGATCGTTTTCGTGGTGCTTATCCGCATTGGCTAAATGGTGAAACCGGTGAAGTAAAAGCTTTTAGCAAAAAAGATGACGGTGGAGATTTAGTGGAAACCGCTTTTCTAATTCAGGGTTTATTAACGGTAAGACAGTTTTTGGATGCCAATAATGATCTTGAGGAAAAACTGGCGCAACGCATCACCAAAATTTGGGAAGAAGTAGAATGGGATTGGTACACTAAAGGTGGCGAGGATGTGCTGTACTGGCATTGGTCTCCCAATCATGGCTGGGATATGAATTTTCCTGTTGGAGGTTATAATGAATGTTTAATTATGTATGTTTTGGCGGCTTCATCACCCACTCACTCCATAGATGCTGATGTTTACCACAAAGGTTGGGCAAGAGATGGAGCTATTGCAGAGGACACTACTGCTTATGGTTTGCCTACCATATTAGATCATTATGAACATGCTGATAAAGCGGTTGGGCCGTTATTTTGGGCACATTATTCTTATTTAGGCTTGAATCCCCAAAACTTAAATGATAAATATGGTAACTATTGGGATTTAAATAAAAATCATGCATTGATTCAATACCGATATGCAGTGGAAAACCCCAATAATTTTGAAGGTTATGGTGAAAATATGTGGGGCTTAACCTCCAGTTATTCCATGAAAGGATACGCTGGTCATAATCCAAATGATGATTTGGGTGTGATTTCGCCAACTGCTGCACTTTCCTCTTTCCCTTATACCCCAAAAGAAAGCATGCAATTCCTTAAGTTTTTATATGAACCCAAAAGTGATAGCTTGATTGGTAACTATGGGCCTTATGATGCCTTTTCATTTGAACATGATTGGTATGTGCCTCGCTATTTGGCAATTGACCAAGGCCCTATTCCAGTGATGATTGAAAACCATCGTTCCGGCTTGATTTGGGAACTTTTCATGCGAAATAAAGAAATTGAAAGTGGGCTTTCTAAACTAGGATTTTACTATGAAGAATAAATTTATTTTAATCGGGATAGCACTGCTTGTTTTACCAATGGCATTAAAAGCACAAGATAAATCTGCTTTTGAAAAAGAGTTATGGATAGAGCAAGGGGATACGCTAAAATACAGGATTCTTTACCCTAAAAATTTTGACAAGGATAAGAAGTATCCATTTGTGTTGTTTTTGCACGGAGCAGGCGAACGAGGAGATGATAATGAAAAACAGTTAGTGCACGGTTCCAATTTATTCTTAAACGAGGAGAACAGAGATAATTTTCCTGCCATAGTGGTTTTTCCGCAATGCTCGAAAGGTGATTATTGGGCAAAATCAGAGGTTGAGCGCTCGGAAAAGGGGAATGTATTTAAATTTGATTATTCAGGAGAGTCCAATCCTTCCTTAAAAAAAGTATTAGGCTTATTGGATTCTTTAAAGGGCCATGAAAATGTTAATCCAGATAAAATTTATTTAGGAGGATTGTCCATGGGTGGAATGGGTACTTTTGAATTGCTTCATAGAAAGCCTGACACTTTTGCGGCTGCCATAGCTATTTGTGGTGCCGGAGATCCAAATTCAGTTTCAAATTATGCTCAAAATGTAAATTTATGGGTTTTTCATGGAGCTAAAGATAATATCGTATTGCCGCAACATTCTAAAGAAATGGTAGGTGCTTTAAAAGAAGCAAAGGCAAATGTAAAATTCACTTTATACCCAAAAGCTAATCACAATAGCTGGGATCCAGCTTTTGAGGAGCCTGAATTGCTTCCTTGGTTATTCTCTAATTCAAAATAATTTAAGAATGAAATATTTAATATTATCAACACTTAGTTTTCTTTTCATTTTGGGCGGTTGTAATAATTCTCAGCAAAATGAGGAGCTTTCTGATATTGATCAAAAAGTAGATTCCCTGCTTGCTGAGATGACCTTGGATGAAAAAATAGGACAATTGAATTTGCCTTCTGCCGGTGATGTGAGTACAGGGATAAGTACCAATAAGGGTATTGCAAAACAAATTAAAGAAGGAAAAGTAGGCGGTTTATTCAATATCAATGGATTGGATAAAATCAGACAAGTTCAGAAAGTGGCAGTAGAGGAGAGTCGCTTGGGGATTCCTTTAATTATTGCCAAGGATGTGATTCATGGCTATAAAACAACTTTCCCAATTCCAATTGGTGTTTCTGCTAGTTGGGATATGGATTTGATACAAAAATCAGCCAGAATTGCCGCTGAAGAAGCATCCGCAGATGGAATTGCCTGGACATTTTCGCCTATGACGGATATTTCCAGAGATCCTCGTTGGGGAAGAGTATCAGAAGGAAGCGGTGAAGATCCTTATTTAGGTGGTCAAATAGCAGCGGCTATGGTTCGTGGCTACCAAGGAGATGATTTGTCTGCTGAAAATACTTTGTTGGCGTGTGTAAAACACTTTGCACTTTATGGTGCTTCAGAAGCTGGTAGGGATTATAATACAGTGGACATGGGTCGATTAAGAATGTATAACGATTATTTCCCGCCTTATAAAGCAGCTGTAGATGCAGGAGTTGGAACTGTTATGGCATCTTTTAATGAAGTGGATGGAGTTCCGGCAACAGGCAATAAATGGTTAATGACAGATGTGTTGCGTGAAGAATGGGGATTTGACGGGTTTGTGGTGAGTGATTATACTGGAGTGAGTGAAATGATAGCTCATGGAATGGGCGATTTGCAAGATGTATCCGCTTTAGCTTTAAATGCCGGTGTGGAAATGGATATGGTAAGTGAAGGCTTTCTGACTACTCTTAAAAAATCGGTGGAAGATGGTAAAGTGTCGGAAGAAACCATTGATAATGCTTGCCGGCTGATTTTAAAGGCTAAATATCAGTTAGGATTGTTTGATGATCCTTATAAATATATGGATGAAGAACGAGCTGCTAAAGAAATTTTCTCCGATGAAAATAGAGCGGTGGCAAGAAAAGTTGCTTCTGAATCCATGGTTTTGCTGAAAAATGAGACAAAAGCCTTACCGATTAAAAAAGAAGCTAAAATAGCTTTAATCGGACCATTGGCCAATAATAAAGAAAATATGGTCGGCACATGGAGTGTTAGTTCTGATATAAGTAAATCCATTTCTATTTATGAAGGTATAAAAGAGGTTTCTACTAATCCTGATAATGTGAAATATGCCAAAGGATCTAATTTAGTGGAAGATCCAGAATTGGAAAAACGTATTGGCATGTTTGGCAAAAACACCTATCGAGATGATAGATCTAAAGCTGTAATGATCAATGAGGCAGTTCAAGTAGCTAAAAATTCTGATATAATTGTAGCCATTTTAGGAGAGGCTTCAGAAAGTTCAGGGGAAAGCTCAAGTCGAACGGATATTAGCATTCCGGATATTCAAGTTCGCTTATTAAAAGCTTTAAAAGCAACGGGTAAAAAAGTAGTGGTGGTTCTTTTAAGTGGAAGGCCATTAGTGTTAAATGAAATTCTTCCTCATTCCGATGCTGTTTTAAATGCGTGGTTCCCTGGCTCTGAAGCAGGTCTTGCATTGGCGGATGTTTTATATGGAGACGTCAATCCATCTGGTAAATTAACCATGACTTATCCTCAAAATGTAGGGCAAATCCCAATCTATTACAGTCATAAAAATACAGGAAGACCGCTTGAAGGTGAATGGTTTCAAAAGTTCAAAACCAATTATTTAGATGTCAGCAATGAACCACAATTTCCTTTCGGATTTGGGTTGAGTTATACACAGTTCCAATATGATAAGCTGAAATTGAGTTCAGACAGCTTAAGTAAAGATGGTACTTTAAAAGTATCAGTTGATGTTTCAAATACTGGAGATAAAGCTGGTAAGGAAGTGGTGCAATTATACATAAGAGATTTAGTTGGAACTGTTACCCGACCTGTTAAAGAATTAATAGGCTTTCAAAAAATTGAATTGAAAGCAGGGGAGACCAGAACGGTTGAATTTTCTATTGACGAAGAAGATCTGGCATTTTATCATCAGGACATGAGTTTTTATGCAGAGCCAGGTAAATTCAAAATTTTTGTTGGACCAAGTTCTGATGAAGGCCTGGAGTCTGAGTTTGAATTAAAATAAGGTAAGTAATATGCGATTCATATCGGCTTTATTTCTTCTAATAGCCTTTTCCTTTTGTTCGTTTTCACAGCAAGAGGGAAGGTCAATGCAAACGATCAACAGTGATTGGTCATTTGTGTTGGGAGAAAAGATAGAGGATGCGGAATGGCAGAAATTGAACTTACCTCATTCTTGGAATAATTTAGATCCCTTTGATGAGAAAAAAGGATATTACCGTGGAATAGCTTGGTACAAACGAAAGTTGAAAATCGATAAATCTTCAAACAGAAAATGGGTTTTGCATTTTGAAGGGGTCAATCAAACAGCAGAAGTTTATGTAAATGGTAGTTTGGCAGGAGAGCATATTGGAGGCTATACGGCCTTTAATGTTGATATTTCCAATCTGTTGGAAAAGGGTGAAAATGAGTTGAAAATCAAAGTGGATAATAGTCATGATGAGGCTATTGTCCCTTTAAAAGGAGATTTTAACTTTTATGGAGGTATTTATCGTGATGTATGGCTGATTTCTACTTCAACCACTCACTTTGAGTTCAGTGATTTTGGAGATAAAGGTATTTTTATTTCCACTCCTGAGGTTTCGAAAAAGCAAGCCATCGTTTCAGTAAAATCTAATATAACTACTGACAAAAGTTCGAAGTCAAAAATTTCATATAAACTATATAACCCTGATAAGGAAGTTATTTTCAATGAAAAGCATGAGCTTAATCTTAAAGTAGGAAATCAAAGCATCCATCAGACTTTGCCGAAAATTAAAAATCCTCAACTTTGGCATCCAGATAATCCTCAACTATATGAATTAGAAATTTCAATTTTAGATAAGAAAGATCAAATCTTAGACCGGCAAACTATTCCGGTTGGGCTAAGGTGGTTTAAATTCGACTCTGAGGAGGGTTTTTTCATTAATGGTGAGCATTTAAAATTAATGGGAACTAACCGCCATCAAGATTATAAAGGCTTGGGCAATGCATTATCCGATCAAAGGCATGTAAAGGATGTGAAAATGATAAAAAAAATGGGCAGTAATTTTTTTAGAACAGCTCATTATCCACAAGATCCTGCAGTTTTAAATGCCTCCGATCAATTAGGTCTTTTAGTCAGTATGGAAATTCCTTTAGATCACGACATCACTGACTCTAAACCATTTTATGAGAATTCAAAGATTATGATGAAGGAGATGATTAGACAATATTATAATCATCCGAGCATCATCATTTGGGCTTATATGAATGAAATGCTTTTAGGCAAGCAATTGGAGAAAGACCAAGAAATTATCACCAAAATTGTGGATTTTGCCCAAGTATTGGAGGATTTAACACGTAAAGAAGATAGCACCCGCTATACTATGATCCCAAATCACGGTGCCCTTCAGCTGTATCATGAAGCAGGCCTGACCGAAATCCCAATGCTTGTCGGCTGGAATCTTTATTTTGGATGGTATGAGGAACAATTAGGAGCAGCTAGTTTTTTGGATGATTTTCATGAATTAATACCGAATAAACCTATGCTAATTACAGAATATGGAGCTGGTGCTGATCCTAGAATCCGTTCATTTAATCCGGTCAGATTTGATTTTTCCATCGAGTGGCAGACCAAATTCCATCAACAAAATCTCATAGATATTATGGAAAGGCCTTTTGTTGCGGGTGCTGCGGTTTGGAATTTGGCAGATTTTGGCTCCGAAAATAGAAATGATGCAGTTCCTAAAATCAACAGCAAGGGTGTTATTGGTTTCGATAGAAAGCCAAAAGATGCTTATTTTTTATATCAAAGCTGGTTGAAAAAGGAGCCTTATGTTAAAATAGGTTCTGAAGATTGGGAAAATCGAATAGGATTTGAGCCCAGACAGCCCAAACAGGTTTTTACAAATGCTGATGCAATTGAATTGAAAGTGAATAATCAAAAAATCGAATATCAATCATTTGAAAACCACCTGGCAGAATGGTTTGTGAAATTTCAGGATGGGGTAAATACTCTTGAAGCAAAAGCTGAATTTCCAGATACCATAATTTATCAAAAGCAGGAAATCTATTTTAGCCAAATTGATTCAGAATGGCTTTCAAATAACACCCTATTATTGAATTGCGGGGCAAATTTCTATTTTAATGACCCAATAGATGATGTTACCTGGTTGCCCGAAAAAACTTATGAAAGCGGATTGTACGGATATGTTGGTGGGAATATATTTTCACCTAGAAGTAGAGGAGTAGGGACAGATTTAGATATTTTATTGACCCAAAATGATCCTATCTATCAGACTGCTAGAATTGGAGGTGAATATCAATTTGATTTAATGAAAGGTCAATATGAAATAGTTCTTCACTGGGCAGAAATCAACCCAAATCATAGTGATGACCAAAAAAGAATATTTAATGTGCTTTTTAATGATGTAGTGGTACTTGAAAACTTTAATCTTGGAAAAGTGGATAGCTTTACTGCTGTCAGTAAAAAATTCATTACCCAAGTTGAGGATAAAGGATTAAAAATCTCATTTAAAGCTTTAAAAGGCGAACCAATATTGAATGCTATAGAAATTAGAAATCTTTAATATCATGAAGAGTTTATACCTTTTAATCATAGCGTTTGTTATTTTCTCATGTAAAAATGAATCCAAAACAAAAGGTGAAAATAAAGAGCAAAGACCTAATATAATTTTTATCATGGCTGATGATCATGCTGCACAAGCTATAAGTGCTTATGACCATGATATAAGTAAATTAGCCCCAACTCCTAATATTGACAGGCTAGCAGAAAATGGTGCTATCTTTAATAATAATTTTTGTACCAACTCAATTTGTGGACCAAGTCGTGCGGTCATTCTTACTGGAAAGCACAGTCACATTAACGGTTTCAGGATGAATGGCGAACGTTTTGATGGCTCACAACAAACATTACCTAAATTACTGAAGGAAGCAGGTTATAAAACTGCAATTGTGGGGAAATGGCATTTGCATGGATATCCGGAAGGTTTTGATCATTGGAACATACTAAACGACCAAGGTAATTATTACAATCCTCAGTTTATAAAACCTCAAGACACTGTGAATATCAATAAAAAGCAAATTGATACCACTGCACATTGGACTGCTAATCTACCAGACACAGGTGTTGTCAATGGCTATGCAACAGATTTAATTACGGACTATGCTATAGATTACATTAAGAATAATCAAGATAATGAGGAGCCATTTTTCTTAATGGTGCATCACAAAGCACCTCATCGTAATTGGATGCCAGCTTTGAGACATTTAAACAAATATGATTCTGTTAATTTTCCATTGCCAGATACCTATTTTACAGATCATAGTAACTCAAAGGCTTCAAAACAGCAACTCCAAACCATTTATAAAGACATGTATGAAGGGCATGATTTAAAAATGACCAAAGAAAAGGGAAGTTCAGAATTAGCATGGAATCCATGGACGACTGATTTTGAACGAATGACAGAAGAGCAACGTAAAGTGTGGGACAAAGGCTATCAATTAAAAAATGATGCTTTTCATGATGCCAGTTTATCTGGAAAAGCGTTGGCTGAGTGGAAAGGGCAAAGATATTTACAGGATTATTTAGCGACAATTGCATCTGTAGACGAAGGAGTAGGAAAGATATTAGACTATTTAGAAGCCAATAATTTAAGTGAAAATACCATTATAGTTTATACTTCAGATCAAGGCTTCTTTTTGGGTGAAAAGGGTTGGTTTGATAAACGATTCATGTACGAAGAATCCTTGAAAATGCCTTTATTAATGCAGTACCCAAAAAAAATAAAGGCAGGGACAGTAGTTGAAGGCTTAACACAAAATCTAGATTTTGCCGAGACTTTTTTAGACTTTGCGGGAGCTGAAATTCCTGCTGATATGCAAGGAAAATCTTTTAAGCCTTTATTGGAAGGTAAAATAAAGGATGGTGATTTTAGAGATGCTATTTACTATCACTATTATGATTTCCCCGCTTTCCATATGGTAAAAAGGCATTACGGAGTGAGAACCGATCGGTATAAATTGATGCATTTTTATAATGATATCGATACATGGGAATTGTACGATCTAGAAGAAGACCCCAAAGAAATTCATAATCAGATAGATAATCCTGAATATGACAAAATTGAAGCACAGCTTAGATTAAAGTTAGATTCACTTCAGAAATTATATAAAGTTACGGCAAAAGAATTTGAGCAAACACCAAAAGAGAAAGTAGATCGTGCCTATAAACAATTTGAAAAATTAAGGGGAAATACGTGCACTGCTTATGATCCGGTTCTTGATAAAGATATTGAATTGTGTTTCTGAAATAATTTCACACTCTATAATTGCTTGGTGTTATATTAAAAAAAATTAAAATGAGAAATCTAATTTTTATATTTTCCTTATTCTTTTGTTTCTGTTCAAATGCTCAAACCAAAGTCTGTACTTTCAATATAAAATTTGAAAATCCTAATGAAGGAGTTCATCAATGGGACAACAGAAAAGAGCAAATCCTCAATTTCATTAAAATTGAAGACTTGGATGTCATCGGGATGCAAGAAGTTGTGCATTCGCAAATTAGGTATTTGGAAAAAGGCTTAGTCGATTACGCTAGAATTGGAGTTGCACGAGATGATGGTAAAAGCAAAGGTGAGTATTCCCCTATTTTTTATAAAAAGGATAAATTTTCAATTTTAGATAGTGCCACTTTTTGGTTATCTCCAAATCCAGAAGTTCCGGCTAAGGCTTGGGATGCAGCTCTGCCAAGAGTTTGTACTTGGGCAAAATTGATAGATCAAAAAACGAAAGATTCAATTTTAGTTTTAAATACCCATTTCGATCATATAGGCGAAAAAGCCAGAGCAAATAGTGTGGATTTAATTTTATCTAAAATTGAAGAATTAAATCATACTGGTGAGGTAATTCTAATGGGTGATTTTAATTTAGAACCAGAAACAGAGCCTATCCAAAAAATCATCAATTCAGAATTAAAAGATACTTTTGAAGCAGATTTAAACTTAGGCCCAATCGGCACTTATAATGCCTTTAAAATAGGTGAAAACTACGACAGGCGAATTGATTATGTATTCTATCAAGGATTTGAAATCAAAAGTTATAAAAACTACAGCTTAAGAATTCAGGATACTTTTTTGTCTGATCATTTTCCTGTAGTGGTTGAATTTGAATAAGAAGAATGGAAATGAACCCAATTTCCTCAATTTTATCCTCATAATGCTTTAGGTTTATTTATTACCCTGAAGGTGAAAATAATCTTGCTTCCGGAATGATAATTTATTCTATTGCTTAATGTCAATTAAAGCATGAGCTAAGAAGGCCACGTTAGCTTTTAGAACTTTTCCAAAGTTCTAAAACTTTGGAAAAGTTATTGAAATTTTATTCGTAGGTAATAGTATAACCTCTAATACCATGTTCGTGGCTGTCTAATCCTTGTTCTTCATGTTCTTTGGAAACTCGCAATCCGATAGTTTTCTTCAATAAATAAAACAAGATGATAGCACACCCAAAAGCTGCAACACCACATACAGCTACTCCGATTAATTGATTTAAGAATTGCTCCCAACCTGCTTTTGCTCCAAATATTCCTACTGCTAAAGTGCCGAAAATTCCACAGGTTAAATGGACAGAAACTGCACCTACTGCATCATCTAATTTCAATTTATCCAATCCAATTGCAGAAAGCACGACCAAGTTTCCAGCTATAAATCCTATTAAAAGTGACAAGCCTGGTGTCATTAGATCCGCTCCGGCAGTAATTCCGACCAACCCAGCTAAGGTTCCATTTAGGACCATCCCCAAGTCTAATCTCTTGAAGGTGAGATAACCCATTACAAAGCCACCTAAGGCACCGGCTGCTGCTGCAAGAGAGGTATTCATAATAACTAAGGAAGTTGCCTTAGGTTCTGCTGAAAGTACTGAGCCTCCATTAAATCCAAACCAGCCAAACCAAAGTAAAAATACACCAATTGTTGCCAGCGGCACACTTGATCCTTCTTTATCAATTACTTTTCCGTTTACATATTTACCGATTCTAGGGCCTAAAACTATAATGCCAGCCAAAGCGCCCCATCCGCCAACGGAATGAACCAAAGTCGATCCAGCAAAATCGTAAAAGCCCATGGCAGCTAAAGCACCACCGCCCCATTGCCAACTTCCTATGGCTGGATAAACCAAGCCTACAAATATGATAGTAAAAATGAAATAAGCTGAAATCTTAATCCTTTCTGCAACTGCACCAGAAACTATGGTCGCTGCTGTAGCAGCAAACATGGCCTGAAATAAGAAATCCGTCCAATAAGTATAGTTTTGATTATAATCTAATCCTGCGAAATCATCCAAAAAGAACCCATTGAAATCAAACCAACCTGGTCCATCTGCAAATTCAGGATACATTAGATTAAAACCGATTATAGTATAAGAAACTAATCCGATAGCAGGAGTTAAAGTATTCTTGAAAAGAATATTCACCGTGTTTTTTGATTGGGTAAACCCAGCCTCGACACAGGCAAAGCCTAAATGCATGATGAATACCAGGGCAATACAGAGCATCATCCATAAATTGTTGACCGTTAAAATTTCTAGGTTGATTTCTGAAGCAGCTGTAGTTGTACTTTCAAGATTAGCTGCCAATAAGGGTGGAAATAAACCCTGAATTGATGATATAAATGATAAATCCATAAGATTAGGTTTGTTTTAAATCCAAATTTATGAAAAAATACAAGTATGAAAATGTTTTAGGGTAAAATTTTAACCATTTTAGTGATAGATTGTCAAAATTATTTGTTTTTTGAGTGTTTTTTTGACTTATTAATTTAGATTTTCTGTAAAATGAGTTTTAGGAGGTATGTTTTTATACTAGTATCTGGTGCGAATTCAATCTCTTTAAGCTTTAATTAAGCTGTATTTTTGATCTTTCTCTGAAATATAAAAGGGAATTCGGTCTGACGCTTTTACAGAATAGATTTGAAATGCTGTATTATCCCATTTACTGAAAAATTAATACGAGACACCTAGCGTCTGACCGATTTTATTGGGATTTAAAAGTGATGGCTGCATTTATCGGTCAGACGGTTCTAACCGTCAGACCAAGGAATGAGAAAGTTTTTTAATACCACTCGCTGGTGCGAGCTCAATGTCATTAAGTTAGTGGGTTCTTCGTTCTTTTTTTGCCCGCATTTGTGCCTGCCTGGGCAGACAGGTCTCCACAAATGCAAAGAGGAAAGCTTAGCAACATTCTGCAAACTGGTTGTGAAGACACAACCATGGGCAAAAGCACACAGTATACTGTCCTTTAGCTATAAAGAAGGATGAGGCTTAATAAAAAGCTTAATTAACGACATTGAACTCGAGCTAACTTTTTTAGTTTGAATCCAGGTTTTTTTATAGTTTCTTAGCCTTTTCCCAATAAACATCCATTTCCTCTAAGCTCATTTCCGAAATTTGTTTGCCCGCTTTTTTGCTTTCTGACTCTAAGTAATTGAATCGCTTTATAAATTTCTTATTGGTTTTTTCTAGGGCTTCTTCAGGGTTGATTCCTGCAAAGCGAGCATAATTAATTAAGCTAAACATCAAGTCACCAAATTCTTCAGTAGCTTTTTCCTGATTGCCAGCTTCTTCTTCACTTTTGAATTCTTGAATTTCTTCCTCTACTTTTCCCCAAACCTGCTCTTTTTTATCCCAATCAAAGCCTACACCTCTGGCTTTTTCCTGAATTCGAATGGATTTAATTAGAGCTGGCAGTGATTTGGGAACTCCACCCAACACTGATTTATTACCTTTTTCCTTTAGCTTTATTTTTTCCCAATTTTCTTTTACCGCTTGTTCATCATTGACTTCTACATCGGCATAAATATGAGGATGACGGTTGATCAATTTATCAGAAATCCCATTAAGCACATCCGCCATATCGAATGCTTTTTGTTCGTCTGCCATACGTGCATAAAAAACTATATGCAGCATAATATCACCCAACTCTTTTCTGATTTCTTCCAAATCATTATCTAATATAGCATCTGATAGTTCAAAGGTTTCCTCGATTGTTAAATGACGGATACTTTCAATGGTTTGCTTTTTGTCCCATGGACATAAATTCCGAAGTTGATCCATGATAGTGAGCAATCTGTCAAAGGCTTGCAGTTTCTCTTCTCTTCTTGCGTCTGGGTATTTTTGGACTTCTTTCATTTTGTTAATCTGATGGTTTAGAGAAAAGCACAAGTTAAGAAACTTTGCTTTCTTAGTAGGTGTTATGAAAATAGAATGTTAAATTTGTGAATTGATTATCAGGGCTGATCAATTGCCCTTAAAATTAAAAATATGACTACTTTTTTATTAGCAATAGGATTAATTGGAGCGTTTTTTATTTTAATGTCAGTGAGACTATTATTTATAAAGAACGGAGAGTTCAAAGGGACTTGTGCATCTCAGAGCCCATTTTTGAATAAAGAGGGTGAATCATGCAGCTTCTGCGGAAAACAACCAGGGGAAAAATGTGCAAATCCAGATTCTGAAGTCAACAAAGTATTGAATAAATTCTAATAGAATTAAGATATAAATTAATGAATTAGCTCAGTAAATTAAATTTGCTGAGCTTTTTTTATGCCTTTATTATTTCAGAGTGGGATTTCAGGAAAATTTCTGAATATCTCACAGATGCTGAAGGTGAAAAAACCTTCAGTGGGGTTGTTGCTGAAAGTGTTAAGTAATATTGATTTAGTGTCATAAAAACCATGGTATTTCTTGTCTAAAAACACCAATTTCCCCGTTTGGGTGTATTCACCCAAACTTTTCTCAGCCTGAAAATATTTTTTTCTGTGTAATGCAACCTCTTTTATTTTCTCGCATCTTTACTGAGAAACTAACCCATAAAAACATGAAAAATATAGTATTAGTCTTTATCCTTGCCTTTTTTACATTGCAGGCACAAGCACAAGAAACTGAAACACGATCTTTATCAGATTTTACCTCTGTTTCATCTTCTCAAAGCATTAGAGTCACTTTGAAAAAAGGTAGTGAAGCAAAAGTAGATGTGAGTACTACTGGAGAATTGGAAGATGTAGTGACCGATGTTACAGGTGGAAATTTGAAAATTGAAATGGCTTCCAATAAAATTTTTAGAAATGTGGAAGTAGAAGTAACCGTATATTTTCAAGAATTGGAAAGTTTAAAAGCCAGTAGTTCATCTCGAATGATGTCAGAAGATATAATTGAAGCCAATAATATGGAGATTAAAGGTTCAAGTTCTGCTAGAATGGATTTGAATGTGAAAGCAACCAATATTGAAGTATCAGGCTCTAGTTCTGCACGTATTGCATTATCAGCTGAAGCGGTAAATGTAGAGGCTCAAGTGAGCAGCTCTTGTAGATTTACTTTAAATGGCAATGCAGATAATTTTGAGGCACAAGTAAGTAGTTCAGGTAGAATTGATGCATCAGAGTTTAGCTGTGATAATGCTGACTTGGCTGCAAGCTCATCTGGAAGAATAGAGTTGAATGTACAAGAGAAATTAATCGCTAAAGCCTCTTCCTCAGGAAAAATTACTTACGGTGGAAAACCAGCAATAGTGGATGCTAATACTGGTTCTGGAGGGAAAGTTTCTAGAATGTAACCACCAAAATTCTAGATTCATTCATATTCTTAATCATGCTATGGCTTTTTAATTTAGAGTTAGTCGCTAATTCTTCAACTATTAGTCATGGCATGATTGATTTTGACTCTAATTCCCAATATTTATAAAGTCGTTTGACGGGATTTATTAGATAAAATTTGAAAAAGTAAGTATGAACTATAAAATATTTATAATATTAGGTGTATTTATAATTACCCTTATTTCTTGTGGATCTAATGATGACTTTGAACAATTAAGCCATCAAGATTTCCTAAATACCCATGATTTCAACATCGGTCAAAAGACTTTAAATCTGAAGGACAATAAAAGAAAGCGACCAATTAAGGTGGAGATTTGGTATCCAACAAAAGACACCACGAAAGCTAATATTACAAGCCAGTATCCTTTTAAACTTCCCCCAACATCAAGAGATGCAGATTTAATTTCTGAAAAATTTCCTTTGGTTTTACTTTCACACGGCACAGGTGGAAACAGGATAAGCCAAATGTGGTTAGCCTGTGAATTAGTAGGAAATGGCTATATAGTTGTAGCAGTTGATCATTATGGCAATACGCTGGACAATAAAATTCCTGAAAATTTTGTTAAAGGTTGGGACAGGCCATTAGATATAAGTTTTACACTTGATGCCATTTTGAGTAATCCGAATTTCAATTCTATCATCGACACAACAAAAATCGGAATGGCAGGTTTTTCATTTGGTGGATATACATCAATTGCTTTAGCTGGTGGAGAGATAGATTACAATCTACTCAAGGCATTCTCGAGCACCGAAGAAGGAAAAGATGAGTTTGATTTACCTGAATTGGGAGATATTTCAAAATTAATAACCCCAGAATTAGTTGAAATTGGAAATAGCGAATACAAAAACCTTAAAGATGATAGAATAAAAGCCTTTGTCGCTATGGCACCTGCGATTGGACAAGGTTTCAAGGAAAAACAGCAATTTTCTAATATTCAAAACCCTGTACTAATAATTGGGGCAAATAATGACAATAGGACACCAGTAGTTACGAATGCAAAACATTATGCCAATTTGATAGAGGGCTCAGAATATGTTGAACTAGAAGGAGAAGTTGGACATTATATTTTTATGAATCAGGCAAAAAACGGATTAAAAAGAAATGCTCCCATGATTTTTAAGGATGATAAATCCATAGACAGAAAAGAAATACATAATAAAGTCGCTAAATACGTAGTTGACTTTTTTGATTCTGACTTGTAATAAAATATGTCAGTAAATGAACGGTAAAAGAAAAGGCTGACTAATTAAGATTTAGACAGCCTTTTATGTTTATAGGGTAATACAAAAAACCTTTATTTTCTAAAAGTTTTATCATAAAGTTCAATACTTTCTTGAATTACTTTGTGAGCTTCCTTTTTATCAAAGAAATCCTCTACCACCACTTTTTTATTTTCAAGCTGTTTATAATCCTCAAAGAACCTTTGCATTTCTTTTGACGTGTGTGGAGGCAAATCATTAATATCATTCATGTAATTTACGGACATATCATTAGCTGCAACTGCAATGATTTTGTCATCGGCTTCACCCTGATCCATCATTTTCATCACTCCCAAAACCTTTGCTTTAACCATGCATAGCGGTGGTAATTCAATAGAAGTAATCACCATTATATCCAATGGATCTTTATCATCGCAATATGTCTGAGGAATAAATCCATAATTTGCTGGATAATGTACAGAGCTGAAAAGTACTCTATCCAACATTAAATAACCTGTTTCTTTGTCCAACTCAAATTTACCCTTGCTGCCTTTAGAAATTTCAATCACGGCATTCACATACTCAGGCACCTCATTTCCGTAATGGATATCGTGCCAAGGGTTTCTTTTCTTATCTATCATCTTTAATTTGTAAAATATTTATACAAAAATAAGGCATGTAGCCGAGAGCACCTACTTATAGTGTTATTAGATTGTTATAATTATTATATCCTCAAAATGATAATTTCGTATATTTGATTATAATAAGATGAGTTATGGATATTCAAACTACAAAATTAGAACTATTAAAATCAATTTTAGAAATTGATAGCGAGGATTTAATTGAGAAAATAAAAGAAATAATTTCAGATGAAAGAGAAGACTTTTGGCATCAATTAACAGATGCTGAGAAGGAAGAAATAAAAGATGGAATTGAGCAATTGGATCAAGGTAAAAGAATATCCTATGAAGAATTCCTGAAAAAGATATAAAAAATGAAAGTATATCTATCCAGTAAAGCTGAAACTAAGTTATTGGAATTGGCTAAATTTTTAATAGAAAAGTGGAGCCATAAAGTAAAAGCTAAATTTTTTGAAAGATTTAATAAGAAAGTAAAGCAGATATCGATTCAACCAAATAGTTGCCCAAAATCAAAGGAAATAGTAGAGTTACATAAATGTGTAGTAACCAAGCAAACAACTTTTTATTACAGGGTAATTAAAGCGAAAAATGAAATAGAGATTATAACTATATTTGATTCAAGGCAGAACCCAAATAAATTATTTAAAGATGTGAATAATTGAAAGTAAATTCATTCCTTAAAGTCACATGAACAAAAAATCCATTTCCCCTACTATAAATTTAGAGCGTAAGAAAAGAATCTGGTTTTTGGTTAAAGCAGTCATTTTCATAGCTGCTCTTTTTGCTATAGATAATTTCAGAAATCAGATTTTGGAAATTGGAATTCCTGAACATTATGTAAAAGCGTTAAGGCTTTATCTTTATGCAGATCTGTGGATTTCTTTCATAAGACTTGCTGTGGTTTTCTATTATCAGCGGAAGCATAAATTATTGAAGGGGGTTAAAAGCAATTTTATCTTAGGTATAAATCACATTGCCAATATCATTCACACATTTGTATTGATTGGGGCTATTCTCCTTTTATTTGGATTTGACCCTATCAACTTTATTACTTCCTTAAGTATTGTTGCAGCTGCAATAGCTATTTTATCAAAAGATTATATCGCTAACATGATCAATGGGATGTTGATTATGTTTTCTGAGGATGTAATGATTGGTGATGAGATTAAAATAGGGGATTTAAAAGGAAAAGTGACCGATATCACTTTAGTGAATATGCATATCGTAAATGATGATGAAGATTTGATTTATATTCCCAATTCAATGGTTTTTACTTCTCAAATCTTCAACTACACCAAAAGAGCGATTCGGAAAGTAAGTTTTGATTTTGATTTAAAAAATGAGTTAACAACAGATGTAGCCGCAGTAGAAAGGCATATAATTGATGCTCTAAGCGATTATCGTAAGTTTATTAAGGATGATAGCTATGTTTTGCGTATCATCAAAATCAATGAAAATTTTACTTCCCTTAAATTTCAATTTGTGTTGCACAGACATTCAGAAGTCCGTGAAAAAGATATTAGAAAAGCTGCTTTGAGGTATGTATTGAAATATATAGGAGATACAAAGCAAAAATTATAACCCAAACCCCATACCCATTATCCACCCACTTCTAGGTGTTTTCACCTAAAATCTATGGAATGCATCAGGTATTTCAACTCACAATTTTAGGGATGATACCAAAATTGGAAAGATAGCTTATTATTTCTGCTGCTAAGTCCAGTATGGACGACCTTATGGTAATTCTACCGACTGTACATAACCAAAGCCCCATTAGGGGCGACCTTATTCTAAAAAACATCTTATCAATAAACTGAAACACTTGCGATTGCAATCAGTTTTGTATCTTTATAACAAACCAACACAAAAAACTATGAAAAATACTGTATTCGTACTGGGTTTTGCACTGCTAATATTTGCATGCCAACCCGCTAAAAAAGAAAATCAAGAAGAAAATGATGCTGAATCAAAGGAGGTTGTCGAGCAATCTGTTGATCCGAAATTGGTGAAATTATGGGAGACAGATACTGTGATGACAACTTGTGAATCTGTTTTATATGATGGAGAAGGCAATAGACTATTCGTTTCCAACATCAATGGAAAGCCATTGGATAAAAATGGAGAAGGATTTATCTCTATTTTAAATCTTGATGGAAGTATTAAGAATTTGAAGTGGACTACTGGATTAAATGCACCTAAAGGAATGGGTATTTTTGATGGTCATCTTTATGTGACTGATATCGATAGAGTGGTAGCTATTGATTTGGAAACTGGAGAAGTCGCTAAAGAATTTACTCCAGAAAAAGCCGAATTCTTGAATGATATCACGACTTCTGAAAATGCCGTTTACATTTCGGATATGGGCTTAGGCTTGATTCACAAAATTGAGGAGGGTGAATTGTCCACTATAGCCGAAGGAGTTGAAAGCGTGAATGGCTTATTAAGCAAAGGCGATCATTTAATGACTTTAGATGCTAAAGGCTTAAGAGCTTATGATTTAGCTGAAAGCAAATTCGAAATGGTAAATGACTCTGTAACTGGAGGTGATGGTTTAACCATGCTAAATGATGAAACTTATATTGCTAGCAGATGGAAAGGCGAAATTTACCATGTAGCTGGCAATAAGGCTACATTGTTATTAGACACTAAAGAAGAAGAATCTCAAACTGCCGATATTGGTTTAGATCCTCAAAGAAAAATCGTTTTTGTACCTACCTTCTTTAAGAATAAGGTAGTTGCTTATCAATTAGAGAAATAGATTCAAAGAACATAAATTAAAACCCGCAAGGTTTTAAAAACCTTGCGGGTTTTATTTTGCTCTAAAAATGAAAAAGGCTTCCGAGTTTCCCCAGAAGCCTTTTCAATATTAATCAGTCAACCTAAACTTTAATCAATGCTGTAGTTAAATGATACTTTGAAAGTTCTACCTGGATTTAAGGCTGAATTTGTAAAATAAGTACCATTATGCTCCTGATAATTTACTATGCTGTAATCAAGTAAATTATTGATAGTAAATGCTGCAGAAACCCTTTCGTTAATTGCTTTTCTTACTCTAAAATTAACGTCTGGAACTGGTATAGTGCCTTCAATTCTGCCATTTTCTTTATCACCAATCCAGTTATATACCTCATAAACATCAGGGGCTGCACCTGCTCCATTAGCTGCTAATCTTGGACCAAATACATTGGCTGCCAAAGCTGTTTCCCAACCTCTTTCCGCATTATTATAAGACAGAACTATATTCGCTAAATATGGGGATTGTGCAGCAAATGGTCTCCAATCTTTTATATCTGGATTAATTTGACTTCTAATATTGTATTCTTGCTCACTTAAATCAACTCTTGAATAGATATAAGATAAGTTAGAACTAATTTTGAAATCTCTGAATGCAGGACCTATGAAATCTAAGTTTTTTCTAAATTCAATTTCAGCACCCACTAAAAAGCCTTTATTAGTATTAACATATTGATACTGTGGCTGATCAGATGTAGCATCTAATTCTTTGATTATTGGGTTAGTGAAATCTTTATAAAAACCACTGATTGCAATTAATTCTCCAGCTTTAGGGAAAATCTCATATCTAAGATCAAAGTTTGTAATATCAGTTTGTTTGATATCAGGGTTACCAATTACTGGAAACCCACCTAATAAATCAAAAGCAATAAAAGGCGCAATTTCACGCATATTAGGTCTAGCTAAAGTTCTGCTAAATGAAGTTCTTAAATTACTGTTGTCATTTACTTCATAAATAAAATTAAGACTTGGCAAAATGTTCAATTCATCAATTTCGCCTCTTTCCTCAGTTAAAGAAACAACTTCAAAATCAGTTTTTTCAATTCTAGCACCTGCAACAGTCTTCAATTTTTCAGTCAAAGGAAAAACCCCCATAACATATCCAGCCGCTATCTGCTCTGTTCCTTCATAAGTGTTATTGGCATTTGATTGGTCAACATAACTGTTTCCATAAATTGGTCTTCCATTTGTTCTGTAGTCAATTATACCCGTATTATCCTCTCCAAAAAACAAATCAAAATCTCCATTTGCTTCTTCCGGGGAAGTATATGCTTCAAAATCTTGTGTTTGAATTTCTGCCTGAAATCTGTTTTCAGTGAAATCACGTTGCTTATTTTGAAATAAACCTCCGAATTTTAAAGTGCTTTCTTCAAAAACCGGTAATTCTAAATCTATTTTTCCGTTTAGTTGGGTGTCATCAAGAATTCTGAAAAAGTGGAAAGGTAATGAGTATTCCGCATTATCAAATCCATAACTACCATCCAAAACATCCGTTCCAATAAATCTAGTATCAGGCTCATCTTGATTAGAAGTAATATAGTTTGCCGACCATTTTAAATCTAGGTCACCAAATACATGCTTACCTGTTACTTGCATATTATTTAATTCTCTCTGAATATAAGAGATAGCTCTGTTTTCAAATGTTTCTCCTGAACTCAATGCTCCTGGATAGCCGCCTGCCATATCCAATACTGTACTAGTAGCATTATTATTGAACATCCAGTTAAACCCAAATTCATGGTTTTTTGGCAACTGATATGCTAAGGTAAAAATACCACCTACATTAACTTCTTCTTGGCTTTCAGTTCCACGGTTTTGCTGAAAAATTTGCATTCTATTTTCAGAACTGATTCTAGCAGTATAATTGGTGATTTCTCTTTCATCGTAATGATTAAAACCATTACTATAGTTTAGCCCTAAATTATATCCTAATTTATGACCTCCAAGATTATACCTGTTACCAGTATTTATAACAAATCTTCTATTTATACCAGGTGTCTTTTGATTAACATTAAAAGAGCGACCACTTAATGCTCTCATGGTTTCGTTATAATCATTTATCCTTTCGGTCTCAGCTTCTGGATTAAACTCAATTCTTTGTCTTGTTTGCACAGGGTTTCTTATAATTGGATTGTCTTCCAATATCTGAGGTAAGGCTCTTGTTCCATCATCATAACCTAACCAATCAGTTGACCCAGATAATTTATCTGCTTTAAAATTGCTGTTAAATGTTGATTGATCATTATAGCTTAAAGATACATTGGTATTAAGATAAAATTGATCTGGTAAAGATTTAGTGGTAATATCCACTGAACCTCCTGTGAAATTCCCTGATAAATCTGGGCTAAAAGTCTTTTTAACTACTATATTATCTATAATGGTAGATGGGATTAAATCTAAACTTGCACTATTTCTGTAGGGATCTGTACTAGGTAAAACTACCCCGTTCATACTAGAAACCGAGTATCTATCTCCCAATCCTCTCATTACGATGTATTTTCCACCTTCAACAGATGCTCCTGTTACTTGTTTCATGGATTCTGCTGAATTGCTATAACCAATTTTATTGATTTCTTGAGCTGAGATTCCGTCTTGAATAGAGATGGATTTTTTCTGTAATTTTAATAATGATATTTCATTATTATCAATTCTTTTCGCTGAAACTACTACTTCTTGTAGTTCAGATTTTTCCTCTTCTAAAGCAATGTCAATAGAAGTAACTTGATTGCTTTTAACTTCAACTTCACTAATTGTTTGTTTCTGAAAAGTTACAAACGAATAGACAATTGTATAAGTACCTTCTTCTAATTGTAGATTATAATTTCCTGAAATATCGGAAATAGTTCCTACTGAAGTTCCTTCTACAACAACGTTGGCTCCAATTAATTCTTCACCAGTTTCCTTTTCTATAATAGTACCAGAAACTGTACCCTTTTGCCCCAATACTTGGTAGGAAGCTAAAAAAATAATTAAAACGAATACTTGCTTTAGCATTTTACAATGATTTTTAATGTTAATGCAAAGGTAGTTTTAAGATATTGGTTGCTTATTACCGATATGTTAAGTATAAGTTAAATAAATTCATTTTTAGGTAAATCAATCAGTTTTGGAAATAGTACTTTAGAATTGGTATTGGAGCACTAAAAATTTATGAAAATCAAGTTTATTGAAAAGTAATGAAAAAAGCCCCTGAAATAGGGGCTTTTAAACAATTAAAGTATGAAGAGGTATTGATTATTCAGCTAAGTAACCAAATCTAGATAAGGTAGTCCATCCATTAATCCAAGCTTCTTGACCTGGTTCGAATGCTCCTTTAAAGTTAACTACTGCATTATCATTTGCAGCAGCATCTACAGTTGGTTGGAAAATATTAGCAGTAGCTTCAGCCGCACTAGGTACAACGCTTAACCCATTACCACCTTGAGTTCTGTCAGGATTTATTCCAGCAACAGATTCTAAATAAATATTCTCATTAGCTACTAAGTGAGCAGCAACTTCAGCAGCTGTTGCATCCCATGAAGCATCTCCACCAGTGGCAACTACTAAACTGTTTTCTTGATCAGCTGCAACAAATTCAGAACCTTCTAATTCGAAGAAAATATTTCCACCTATTTCATTTAATCCATCTACAATTAGTTTGTCATAAGAATCGAAATTTTCTTCGTTATCTTCAACTTGAATAGCTCTTCTTTTGAAATCACCAATGATAGAATTATAAAGTG
Source organism: Bacteroidota bacterium (assembly GCA_051747245.1). Taxonomy (GTDB): domain Bacteria; phylum Bacteroidota; class Bacteroidia; order Cytophagales; family Cyclobacteriaceae; genus Marivirga. Next base: position 67,863 of record JBNJFX010000011.1, on the reverse strand, counting down.
AAATTGCATTTCCGTCTCTCATTAAGATTGCTTGGCTGGCAGATTCATCTTCAGTAGCTTCATCTCTTCCACGACCTAATAAAGTAGCATTATAGATTCTTGTGTTTACATATCTAGAATTATCGTCAGGCTTTGCACCATCCCATTCACCACCATGGTCAGCATCATCAGATCTTTGCAGAGCGAACAAGAATTGTCCTATTCCTTGCCATCCTGTATCAAAATCGAAAGAATCATCTTCAGCAAATGCTACAGAGATGTATTTGATATTTACGGCTCCACCGAATATTTCAATTCCATCATCAGAAGAAGAGAAAATATCAATATATTCAATAGTTGTACCAGAACCTACGCCACCAAGCGTTAAGCCTTGAATTTCATCACCAGGACCGATTTCAGCTCCAGAGAATCTGATGGATACATATTTTAATATACCTGAATTGTCAGCATCATTAGAGCCACCATAAAGTGCTCTATCTTCTCCATCAGGAATACCTTCGATTTGTAATTCACTTGATTCTGCTCCAATAGTTGCTTCTCCTAAGATGATTAATCCTGCCCATCCTTTTGTATCAGTTCCGTCCAAGTTAGCATTTCCACCGATTGCTTCTTGATCACTTTCGGAAGTGAAGATGATTGGATCTTGTGGAGTACCTTCTGCATCAATTGTTGCTCCTCTAGAAATGATTAAGGATGTAGCATTATCATTTGCAAATGGGTTTGTTGTTCCCATTACTGTTGTTCCCGGTTCAACATCAAGATTTCCGCTAACGAAAACAAAACCATCAATAACATAAATGTTGTCGCTTGTCCATGAAGCATTATCAATATCTCCTGCTTCCACAAAGACAGTGTTTGAAGGGAATATTTTGAAAGTTTCAGCAGCAGAGAAAGTATCGTCTCCAACTGTTACTGATACATCATAAAGACCTAAAGCAGCTAATTCCGGTACTTCCACTACTAATTCGGTAGGAGAAACGCTAGTAATGGTTGCAATTTCACCACCAACAATAACTTCATTTTCTGCTTCTTCAGGATTAAAACCCTCACCTTCAAAAGTGATAGTTGCACCTACATTGGTGTAAATTCTGTCTCCGTCTGAGAAGCCATCGCTTACTGAGAAGCCACTTACACTTAAATCAGATAGTGGATCAGTATTATCTGGATCTTTGTCATCACATGCTGTGAACCCAAATGCTAATGCTAAAAATAGCAACGCTAGTAAATTAATTTTCTTCATCGTGAGTAATTTTTAATAAGTTTAAATTTCTTTGCGACAAAGGTGGTTTTTAATTGTTAACTGAATTTGTCAGACTCTTTAGCAAATTGTTATCAATTTCAGGCTCTATTAATTTTGTGTTAAAAACCTGTGTTCAGGTTTAATTTCTAAATGAACTTTTCCAAAGTTGGGTTTTAATTAATCAGCAATGGTTTTTGATTGTCCAGTATCCTTTATAAGCAATACTTTGGAAAAGTTTTAAGCATGCTAAAACCAAATTTCTTCTATTCTGATTTATGGATCATCTTAGGTTAAAACAAAAAAAGCGTCCCAACTGGAACGCTTTTAAAATTATCTTCAAAATTTTGTTTATTAGCCAATAGGCACTTGTTTTAATATTTTCTCTATGATGTCCTTGGTAGTGACACCATCAGCTTCTGCCTCATAGTTCAGCAAAATTCTGTGGTTCATCACATCATAGGCTATTTCCTTAATATCTTCTGGTAATACATAATCTCTACCTTCCATATAAGCAACAGCCTTAGCACTAAGGTTTAAATTAATACTTGCTCGTGGCGAAACTCCGTATTGGATATATTCTGCCTCTTGTTTCAAGCCATAATCTAATGGGGAGCGGGTGGCATAAACCAATTCAATAATATAACGCTCTAAAGATTCTGAAATCTCTACCTGATTTACCTGATCTCTAATGCTGAAAATTTCTTCTTTAGTGAGAATAGTATTTACATCCTTATTGAAGGACATATTCGACATCCTTCTCATTACTTCCAGTTCTTGAGATTTGGTAGGGTAGCTTACCGTTACTTTTAGCATAAAACGATCGACCTGGGCTTCCGGTAAAGGATATGTTCCTTCCTGATCTACTGGGTTTTGTGTAGCCAAAACTAAAAATGGTCTGTCTAGCGGGAATGTAGTTTCCCCTATGGTGACTTGTTTCTCCTGCATGGCTTCCAACAAAGCAGATTGCACTTTTGCAGGGGAACGGTTCACCTCATCCGCTAAAATTAAATTGGAAAAGATTGGCCCTTTTTTTACTTCAAAGTTACCTTGCTTCTGATTGTAAATCATGGTTCCGATCAAATCAGAAGGCATTAAATCAGGTGTAAACTGGACTCTTTGAAAATCTAAATGCAATACATTCGCTAAAGTATTTACTGTTAGTGTTTTGGCAAGACCAGGAACACCTTCTAATAAAACGTGTCCGTTGGTGAATAAACCGATCAACAAACGATTGACCATATATTCTTGTCCAACTACTACTTTAGCCACTTCAGACATTACGTCCTGTACTTTCTGTTGCAATGCGCTTTTATTCTCTATCTGTGCTTCTTCCATGATTGCTTTATAAATCTCTTTTTACTATATAAATATTAATAATTAACTACACAAAATTTTTTCATTTGGCACTAAATATCAATCCCGATAGCTATCGGGATAAAATTTATCTCATTTAATGCCTAATAGGCTCTATTTGAATTTCAAATATATTATATAAATCTTAAAAATATAAACTCCTTAAAACCTCATCCTTAATCCTTCTCCAAATGGAGAAGGAGATTTTGGAGTTGTATTTCAATTTGCCAGTTAGTAAGTAACGATACTATAAACCGCTTCATTTTCTATAGCTAGCTTTTTTTTGCCTTCCAAAAACCCTAACTCAATCAGAAAGCTAAAGTTGCCTACTTTTCCGCCTAATTCTTTCACTAATTTGGCTGCTGCAAGGGCTGTGCCTCCTGTTGCCAACAAATCATCATGTATCATTACATTCTGACCTTTTTTGATGGCATCCTTATGGATTTCCATGGTAGCACTGCCATATTCCAAGTCATAAGAATACTTGATGGTCTCGTAAGGTAATTTACCTTCTTTCCTTACGGGAACAAAAGGAACTCCTAATTTCTCGGCTATCATCATTCCAAAAAGAAAACCTCTGGATTCTACCCCTACAATCACATCAATATTATCTTTTTTGGCTTTTTCTACAAACCAATCTACAATTTCAGTCACTAGTTTAGGGTGGGAGAGAACAGGAGTAATATCTTTAAATATGATACCAGGTTTTGGAAAATCAGCTATATCTCGAATTTGGGAATTAATTTTTTCTACTAATGTCATGGTGCAGGATAAATGGTGTTTTAAATTGATTTTAATTTCTTGATTAAATCATCGAGCATTTCATCATCAAAATCGAGATGCGTCACAAATCGGACGTCATGCTTTCCAAATGGAACCGCTAGAATGCCTTTTTGCTTTAATTTTTCCACAAAATCAATCGATAAAGCATTATTAGCCAATTTAAATATGACGATATTAGTCTCAACTGGCATTACAGAATCCACAAAGCTTAATCCTTCTAATGCATTGGCAATTTTTCTTGCTCTATCATTGTCCTCTTTAAGTCGATTTATATGATGATCCAATGCGTAAATTCCGGCTGCCGCTAAAAAACCTGCCTGACGCATTCCACCTCCTAATACTTTTCTTACTCTTCTGGCTTTTTTAATATCCTCTTGAGTTCCCAATAATAAAGAGCCAACTGGGCAGCCTAACCCTTTTGAAAGGCAAATGGAGATAGTGTTAAAATGCTTTCCATATTGCTTTGGGTCATCATTTGTTGCAACCAAAGCATTGAATAATCTAGCTCCATCCAAATGAAGTTTGAGATTTTTATCCTTGCAGAGGGAGCTTATTTTTTCTATTTCTTTGAAATCATAAACACAGCCACCGCCTTTGTTCATGGTGTTTTCTAAAGAAACCAAGGTTGAAATAGGGGCATGCACATCATCAGGATTATTGATGTTGTCCTGAATCATTTCGGCAGTTATTCGCCCTCTATCTCCATGCAGTAAACGAACAGATGCAAATGAATTATAAGCGATTCCACCTCCTTCATATAAGTATATATGGGACTTTTCATCGCATATAACTTCGGTATGCGGTGCAGTATGCACTCTGATAGCAATTTGGTTGGTCATGGTGCCGCTTGGGCAAAAAATGGCAGCTTCCATTCCGAAATAATCAGATGCTTTTTCTTCCAAAGCATTTATGGTGGGGTCTTCTCCAAAAACATCATCTCCAACTGGTGCAGCCATCATGGCTTGCTTCATTTCAGGAGTTGGTTGGGTTAAAGTGTCACTTCTTAAATCTATCATTTTAATTCAATATTCAATCTGTTAATCTATCCTTACCATAAACCTGTCAGGTTTGAATTAAGCTCAGGTTCCGATCGGTGTGCCACCGACCGGGGCAGGCTCCATGGTTGGTGGCACACCAACCATTTTAACCATAAATCACTCTAAGATACTTTCTCAAACCAATGCGGCAGTTTCACTTGGTCAGTATAAAACTTTTTTCTTGTGTGATTGCTATCAAAAGGAACGATTTTTTCAATGCGGTCAGTTTTGGGATGGTAAAAAGCTTCTACGTAAAAATCATTCAATAAAAATAAATTGACCTTATAGCGATAATAGCGGATGGAAGTCACAAATTCTCCATCAACATATAAAGTCTTTATCTTTTTGAATAAACTTAAATTAACAAACTCTTCTACCTTCACTGATCTATTTCTTTTTAAGTGTGTATAAATCTTTTCTTCTATCCTTCAAATTACGCACGCTTCCGTAAGTATGCAATTCTTTTAGCAAATTAACATCTACATCTGCAATTACTGTCATCTCGGTATTCGGTGTGGCTTCTGTTTTAACCCCATTAGTCGGGAAGGCAAAATCAGAAGGGGTAAACACTCCAGATTGCGCAAACTGAATATCCATATTATTTACCTTAGGCAAATTACCCACACTGCCCGCTATGGCAACGTAACATTCATTTTCTATTGCCCTAGCTTGAGAACATAAACGAACACGCATATATCCGTTTTGTGTATCAGTCAAGAATGGCACAAATAATATTTTTACATCTTCATCGGCTAATAATCTGCCCATTTCCGGGAATTCAACATCATAGCAAATTAATACACCAATTTTACCACAATCTGTATCGAATGCCTGGATTTTCTTTCCTCCCGTCATTCCCCATGCACTTACTTCAGCAGGCGTCATGTGGATTTTCTCATAAGTTTCACTGGTCCCGTCTCTTCTGCACAAAAATCCCTTATTGTAAAGTTTGCCTCGATTGATTACAGGCATGCTTCCAGTGAGGATATTTACATTGTAGTTAATGGCGTATTCCTGAAAAATTTCTTTTAAAGGCTCAGTATATTTTGCCAATTCCCTAATAGCTGAGGCTTCATCTAAATGGTTGAATTCAGCCATTAAAGGCGCATTAAATAATTCTGGAAATAAAATGAAATCACATTGATACCCACTTACTACATCAATAAAGAACTCAATTTGTTCTTGCATTGCTTTTAAGGATGGTGTTGGACGCATTTGCCATTGCACTAATCCTAAGCGAATAACTGTTTTAGGAATGTGAACATATTCATCTGAGGGTTCATAATAAATATTGTTCCACTCAATTAAAGCTGCAAATTCTGCTGATTGTTTGTCTCCTGGTAAATATCCTTTTAATACTTTCTTTACGTGAAAATCATTAGATAATTGAAATGATAAGGTTTTATCGTAAATCTCCTTTGCAATTACTTTTTGGATGTATTGCTTAGGCGTCATCTTCTCTGCAAATTTTGAATAGCCTGGAAGTCTACCGCCTGCCACAATTGAGTGAAGGTTCAATTGCTCTACTAAATCTTTACGGGCATCATACATCCTTCGTCCCACTCTCATGCCCCTAAAGTCGGGATGCACAAATACATCTATTCCATAAAGTACATCTCCATCAGGATTGTGCGTTTCAAAGGATTCATTTCCAGTAATTTGCGGATAAGTATGATTATCGCCAAATTCTGAATAATCCACTATGATGGATAAAGCACAACCAGCTACTTGTCCATTAACCAAAACGCATAATTGTCCCTCTGGAAATTTATCTATCAATGTTTTGATATGTTCAACTTCCCATAGATCATCCCATCCCGCATAAGCTTTTTTCATTGACTTAAGTAAGCTGCGGTAATCCTTTAACTTCAGATTTTCCAGGGTAACAATAAAATTATCTTGCATAGGTATTCAAAATTGGCTTTTAGATATAGCCTATATTAAAAACGGTAAAAGCTGTTCAAACTCTTTTAAATAAGTCTGAAAAGCAAAAAACCACAGCAATATAAGTGTATTTCACTTAGCACTGTGGTTTTCAAATATTATTCTCTTCCTTAAATCGGAACGTTTACGTGTCTTTCTGCATGGTAAGAAGAACGAACCAATGGACCTGATTCTACATATTTCAATCCTCTTTTCAATCCTTCTTCTCTATACATATCAAAAACTTCAGGGTGAACATATTCAATTACATCATGATGTCTTTTGGTTGGTTGTAAATACTGACCAACTGTTAAGATATCACAGCCATGTTCTACTAGATCATCCATAGCAGCAAACATCTCATCTTGTGTTTCGCCCAAACCAACCATAATGCCGGTCTTTGTTCTTTTTCCGTACTCTTTGGTAAGCTTAATCTGATCTAAACTTCTTTGATATTTTGCTTGAGGTCTCACTCTTCTGTATAGACTAGGAACTGTTTCCACATTATGAGATACCACTTCCTGTCCGGCTTCGATCATTCTATATAAAGCATCCCATTTTCCTTTCACATCAGGAATTAAAGTCTCTATTGTTGTTTCAGGAGAAAGCTCTTTAGTTTTCACTACAGTCTGATACCAAATTTCAGCACCTCTGTCTTTCAATTCATCTCTATTAACAGATGTCAAAACAGCATGTTTTACCCCCATTTTTTGGATGGCTTCCGCTACTCTTTGAGGCTCTTGCTCATCATATTCAGGAGGACGACCTGTTGCTACGGCACAGAAAGAGCAGCTTCTGGTACATACATTGCCTAAAATCATGAAAGTGGCAGTGCCTGCTCCCCAGCATTCCCCCATATTTGGGCAATTACCGCTCTCACAGATGGTATGCAAGTTGTTATCATCCACAATTTTACGGACATTAGCATACTCTTTACCAACAGGTAATTTTACCCTTAACCAATCTGGTTTTTTATTTTTCTTTTTTTCTTCTTGGCTTACTACCGGTAAATCTATCATATCAATCTGTTAATCGATTCTTAATCTATTTTCTTGACCCAAACAGTATACTTACAAATGCTGCAGGGTAAAAGTTATAATTTTTTGTTCCTAAAGGCACTATCTCAATTTCTCTGGTGAAAATTTCAGCTAAAAAACCTACTTCAAATCCGGTGACTTTACTTTTAAAAGACCCAAATTCGAAAAGCAAAGAAGCTCTTAAGTTGGCACCTAATGCAACTTCCATTTGATCAATTCCTGAAAAATATCCAGCTGGACCTATAATGGAAGATCCATTTAAATATTGAGAATAAGTAACTAATCCACCGCCTTCACTTCTTAATAAATAGGGTGAAACTAATCCAAATGTAGGTCCTCCAGCCAATACGCCATTAATTTGCACACCTTTTTGTTCAGCCTTTTTAAACAATAAAAGGTCGTAGCCATACATTAACCTAGTGCTAATAAGATATTTTTCTTTGCCTTCATAAAATGAGGATGAGCTAAAAAATGTAGGGCTTTGAACTCTTCTTTCTTGAGGATGTCGAACATTGGCTACTTCAAGCCCAAATGTTTGAAACATTCGATCAGATTTTTTTGCACTGTAACGAAAGAAACCTCCTGAAATTAAGCCTCCGTTTGTGGCTTTAGTAACACCAAACAGAAATTCCTGTCCATAATCAAATGGATCATCCTTTTGACTTTTAGCCTCAGTCAAAAAGAATAGTATCAATGAGGAAAATATGATCAGTTTTTTCATTTCTGTTAAATAATTCCACAAATTTAAGCTTTTAAATCAAACGATAAAAAACTCTCTAAGTTTATGGCAACTTCATCTATAAAATACATCCATTTGTTAAAAACAAAAGCAACGCATAATGGTTCGGGAAATTCTTTAATTACTGATGCTCCAGTCGACAATAATGGTGAAGGAGCCTACTTTTCCCCAACAGATTTGGCGGCTACCTCACTTGCTAGCTGTATGTTAACAGTAATGGGCATTTATGCTGACCAGAACAAATTGGAATTAGGCGAAATCAATTGTGATTTGCAAAAAGAAATGGCTGCAAATCCAAGAAGAATTACGGCTATCACTATTGACATCTATTGGAAAACCAATTTGTCTGAAGAGGAAATTCAAAAATTAAAGAACATTGGTTTGAATTGCCCTGTTGCTAAAAGTTTACATCCTGAAATTAAGCAAAATGTGACTTTTAATATGTTGTGATTTTTTATTGATTTAGATCAAGCTGCTACTCCGGATTTCAAGTTTTGATAACTTATTCCCATATGTGAATCATCATAAACGCATTCACCATTTTTTATTAATAAAATTTGTGGGGATTGATGCATTACTCCAAATTTTTCTGCCACTGCATTTGAAATGTCACGGTAAGAAATTAAATCTAAATAATAAGCTTTTACTTCTCCCATTTCATTGTCCTTCCAACTTCTTTCTAATCTGTTCAATGCCATTGCGCTAATTGAACAACTTGTGCTGTGTTTGAAAATCACTACAGGATTTGTCTTAGATTCTTCAATGATATTATCTAATACTTCTTTGCTGTCTAATCTATTCCAATTCATATTGTATATTTTTTAATCTTGCTGTTCGCCCGATTCAGCTTCTTGTTTTTTCCATTCGTCAGGGTGAACAGAATTATCCCAAATTTGTCCTTCGTTTTTGTCTCGTTTTTCTTTTGGTTTTTTACGAGTCACATATTTTGGTTGTGTATCATCTTTCCAAATACTCGCGAAAAACGAAGATACTGATTGAAAAGTTCTGGCTATGAATGGGACTTTCGTGTTTTCTGCAGCCAATATTTTAGTTCCTGGATGAGACTCAGTGCTTATGTGAAAATGTCTTTTATAGTCACCTTCTAAATTAGAGATGTCTTTACTTGTCTCTTTCATCTCATCTGTCGGTTTCCTCTTTTCAATAACGGTTAATAATCTTTCATCATGCAAATCCTGCTTTTTAGGTTTGCTGACCTTAGCAGTCATTAATTTGCTTTCATCATATTTTTTTCGGTCAGGGTTAGCAGGTGTAGCCGTCATTAATTTATCATTATCAAAAGGCTTTCTTTCCTTGTTAGCAGGTTCTGCAGTCATCAACTTATCATTGTCAAAAGGCTTTCTTTCCTTGTTAGCGGGTTCTGCAATCATCAACTTATCATTATCAAAAGGCTTTCTGTCTTTATCTCTAATAGTTTCAGTCATCAGTTTACTATTATCAAAAGGCTTTCGCTCCCTGTTAGCTGGTTCAGAAATCATAAGTTTATCATCATCAAACTTATCTCTTTTACCATCATTTACTCTTTCCGTCATCAACTTATCATTGTCAAAAGCTTTTGGTTTTTTATTTGATGCATCCACTGTTAATAATTTATCACCATCAGGTTTGTTTGATTTGTAATCAGGACGCTCAGAAACCATTAACTTATCATTATTTATTTTAGCATAATCATCCTTCTTCTTTCTGAACATGATTTTATCTTCATCCATTTTAGCATAATCATCTTTCTTCTTTTTGAACATGATTTTATCTTCATCCATTTTTGGATCTAAATCTGGTGCAGAGGCAGTTTCTAGTTTATCATTATCAAATGCTTTTCTATCCTTATCTTTTTTCTTGCTATATAATTTTTTCCCTTCTACTTTGCTTTTTTTGTCCTTCTTTGGAGCTTTAGACAAAGTTTCCGATGGATCATTTAGGTTAATAAGTTTAGGGGAATCTTGTGGTCCTCCATTTTGGAGATTAACATTTTTTGGTTTTTTCTTTTTTTGTAAAACCGGTCCTTCATCTGCAATCCGACTATCATAAGGAATCAATGGTTTCCCTAATTCTGAAGGGTTGGTAATGGCTTTTCTGTCTGCAGATTTATAATTTGGTTTATTATCGTACGTCTTTCTTTTAGGTCTTTTGTCTGGATTGTAATCCTTGGTTTTGTAATCGCTTTTTTTGGCTTTGAACCACATTACCTTGTCCCAATCCCATTTAAATGGATTTATTACAATTACTTTATTGCTTCCTTTATTAGGATTGCCTTTTGCTTTCCTTCTTTTGGAAGTTTTTACCTTTTTGTTGTCCATTTTTTTAGGACTGCTTTTTTCTGATACTTCCAGTTTTTCACCACCAGTATCTTGCGCGTGAGAAATTACAGGCATATAAATACAGCTTGCCAAAAAGATGACAAGCCCTATTCCAAAGAATTGATATGGTGATTTCTTTATCAAAATGAATTTTATAGACTCTCAATTTAGTGCCAAATTCTTAGAAAATGAATTTTTCAGCATTCCGAATACTATATTCTAATATTCAGCTAGCTTTTTAAGCTTTGTTTTAATTCTCTCTTTTGGTAAAAAGTTTTGTTCTAAATCTGCATTAAATGGGACTGGAGTATCCAGACTTCCTTCTCGCATCACGGGTGCATCCAAAGCTTCAAAACAATTTTCACTGATCCAAGCTGCTATTTCTCCACTAATGCTTCCTGTCAAACAATCTTCATTGCAAATCAACACTTTTCCTGTTTTCAACACACTTTTTTCAACTGTTTCGGTATCCCAAGGCAATAAAGTTCTTAAATCAATCAACTCAACAGATAAATCAGATAAATCATTCATTGCTTCTTTTGCCCAGTGAACCGCCATGCCGTAAGTAATGATAGTAATGTCTTTCCCTTCATTGAGAATGTTGGCTTTTCCTATCTCAACAGTATAATAATCATCAGGTATTTCATCCGTCAAAGATCGGTAAAGTGCTTTATGCTCAAAATACATTACTGGATTTGGGTCTTCTATGGCTGCAGCTAATAATCCTTTTGCTTCATAAGGATTCGAAGGAAAAACAATTTTTAAACCTGGAGTGTGAAAAAACCAAGCCTCATTTGATTGAGAATGAAATGGGCCTGCCGCAACTCCTGCTCCAGTAGGCATTCTGACTACCACATCGGCATTTTGACCCCAACGATAATGTGATTTAGCCAGATTATTCACGATTTGATTGAATCCACAAGTCACAAAATCAGCAAACTGCATTTCAATTACTGATTTTTGCTTTTTGATACTCATTCCCAAGCCAATTCCAATAATAGCAGATTCGCAAAGCGGTGTATTTCTGATTCTATCTTTACCAAATTTGTCAATAAATCCTTCTGTGATTTTAAATACACCACCATAATCCGCAACATCCTGTCCCATTATCACCAATTCGGGATATTTTTCAAAAGATTGCTTTAATCCATCCGAAATGGCATCCACATATCTTTTAGGGCTTTTCTTTTCTGATTTTGGATGGATAGGTTTTGAGTCATTCGGCAAAAACAAATCGGCAACTTGCTGTTCAGTATTCACTTCAGGATATACATCTTCTCCTGCCAGTTTTAAGCCTTTATTGATATTAGCTTTAATTTCAGCTCTCAATTCATCAATTTCCTCTTGAGAAATGATTTTTTCTTTCAATAAAAACTGCTCGTAATTATTTACAGGATCTTTTTTAGCCCATTTATCAAATAACTCCTGAGGTACATATTTTGTGCCCGAAGCTTCTTCATGACCTCTCATCCTAAAAGTCATAGCTTCTATTAAAATAGGTTTAGGATTTTTGCGCATTTTTTTTGCAGCTGTATCCACAGCGTGATAAACATCCAAAATATTATTACCATCTACTTTGATGGCTTCCATTCCATATCCAGGCCCTTTATCTATAAAATTTTTGAACTTGAACTGTTCACTACTTGGCGTAGAAAGTCCATAACCATTATTTTCAATCATAAAAATAACGGGCAAATCCCAAACAGCTGCAACATTCAAGGCTTCATGGAAATCTCCTTCAGAACTTCCACCATCTCCGCTAAAAACCAAGGTTACTTTATTTTCACCACTTAATTTATTGGCTAAGGCAATTCCATCAGCTACTCCCAATTGTGGGCCTAAGTGAGAAATCATCCCCACAATATGGAATTCATTTGTTCCGAAATGGAAGGAACGATCCCTTCCTTTGGTGAAACCTTGCATTTTTCCCTGAAATTGAGAGAATAATCTACTTAGTGGAATTTCTCTAGTAGTGAATACACCAAGATTTCGGTGCATAGGTAAAACATATTCATCACTTTCAAGAGCTGCAGCTGAGCCTACTGATATTGCTTCCTGCCCGATTCCTGAAAACCACTTGCTAATTTTGTTTTGCCGAAGTAAAATCAACATTTTCTCTTCTATCATTCTAGGCAACAAAATTTGTTTGTAGAGGTTAACCAGTTGATTATCGGATAATTTTTTTCTATTGAATTGCATGAAAAAATACCTTATAGAAAGGCTTTAGAGGTTTAAGTTTAGTTTTTAAATTACTGTTTCTATCTTTGGGTTTCCTAAAAAAGTCGGAAACAATTATCCGACAAATTTAAAGTAATGGTCTTATCTGCAAAAGCCATTATATTTTTTATTTTTGATTCACTCATTAGCTTATGATAAAATATAATTCTTTTACGCTTGATAATGGTTTGCATGTATTCGTACATGAAGACAAAAATACACCTTTGGCGGTTGTTAACCTACTTTATGATGTAGGATCAAGAGATGAGAAGCCAGATAAAACGGGTTTTGCTCATTTATTTGAACACTTGATGTTCGGTGGATCAAAAAATATTCCCAATTATGATGAACCACTTCAAAGAGTTGGCGGAGAAAACAATGCATTTACAAGTCCTGATGTTACGAATTATTATATAACCCTGCCTGCTCAGAATATTGAAACTGCTTTTTGGTTGGAATCTGACCGAATGATGTCTTTGTCTTTTGACCCTAAAGTGTTAGAAGTTGAAAAAAGCGTGGTGATAGAAGAATTTAAACAGCGTTACTTAAACCAACCTTATGGGGATTTATGGTTGAAAATGCGTCCACTTGCTTATGAAAAGCACCCTTACCAGTGGGCAACTATAGGAAAAGAGATTTCGCATATCGAAAATGCAACTATGGAAGATGTGAAAGATTTTTTCTTTACACATTACAGACCCAATAATGCTTATTTAGTAGTAGCGGGAAATGTGGAAACAGAGCAAATCAAAGAATTGGCAATTAAATGGTTTGGTGAAATTCCTTCTGGAGAAAATCGAGAACGAAAATTACCTCAGGAACCAAAACAGGAAAAGGCTAAGTTTCTGGAAATTGAAGCGGATGTTCCAGTAGATGCTTTATATAAAGCCTATCACATGCCAGCCAAAACAGACGAAAAATATTATGCTACAGATTTGATGAGTGATGTTCTGGGCAGAGGAAAGTCTAGCAGATTGTATAAGAAATTAGTGAAGGAAGGAGGAGTTTTTTCAGGATTGGCTGCTTATGTAACGGGCTCTGTGGATCCAGGACTATTGGTTATCAGTGGACAGGTATCATCAGGTATTAGTTTGGAAAATGCCGATAAAGCGGTTCGACAGATCATTAAAGAATTGCAGGAAGAAGAAATAGCCAATAAGGAATTGGAGAAAGTGAAAAATCAAGCTATTTCCACTACTGTTTATGGCGAAGTTGATATTTTGAATCGCGCAATGTCTATAGCTTTTGGAGCTGCTATGGGAAATCCTAATTTGGTTAATGAAGAAATAGATTTAATCAAATCGGTTAGCACAAAAGACATTCATGAGGCATCAAATAAAATATTGAGAGAAGAAAATTGTTCTACTATTTATTATAAAGCAAAGAAATGAATTTCAGAATAGGATATGGCTATGACGTACATCGCCTGGCAGAAGGTGAAGAATTCTGGTTGGGAGGAATAAAACTGGATTACCATAAAGGTGGAGTAGGTCATTCCGATGCGGATGTTTTGATTCACGTAATTTGTGATGCCTTATTAGGCGCAGCTAATTTGCGAGATATAGGCTTTCATTTTTCTGATCAGGATCCACAATTCAAAGGAATAGATAGCAAAATTTTGCTGGAAAGGACAGTTACTTTACTTAGGGAGAAAGGATATGAAATAGGGAATTTGGATGTGACAGTAGGATTGCAAAAACCCAAAATCAACCCATTAATTCCTGAGATGAAATCAGTATTGTCAAAAGTGATGAAGATTAGTGAGGAAGCTTTGTCCTTAAAAGCTACAACAACTGAAAAGCTTGGTTTTGTTGGAAGAGAAGAAGGAGTGGATGCGCATGCAGTAGCTTTGATTTATAAAGTAGAGCATCAAAGTGATTTAGATCAATAATCATGGATAACATCAAAATTATAACTACCGAAGACGGTTCTCATTCACTTTATCATGAAGGCTTAAAAGAAACCTATCACTCATTTCATGGGGCTTTACAGGAGTCAATTTATGTTTTTATTGAAAAAGGGCTGAGATTTTGGAGAACCAAATCAGGTTTGCCAAAGCAGGTCAATATTTTTGAAGTAGGCTTTGGAACTGGCTTAAATGCCTTATTGGCAGCTCAATTTGCCATAGAAAATGAAGTAAAAATCAATTTCACTACTATTGAGCCTTTTCCATTGGATATGGAAATCATAAACCAATTAAATTATGCTGTATCAATTGGTCAGGAAGATTTAAAAGTAGTTTTCGAACAATTGCATACCTGTGAATGGGGGAGAATTGTTGAAATCAACCCGTATTTCTCCATTCATAAAATCAAAACTAAGCTTGAGGATTTTAAAACTGACGAACGCTTTGATGTGTTGTTTTTTGATGCATTTGCCCCCAGTAAACAAGCAGAATTGTGGACAGCTGATTTACTGCAAAAATGTTTTAATTTACTGAAAGATGGTGGTGTCTACACCACTTACAGCGCCAAAGGTCAACTTAAAAGAGATTTGAAATCCGTAGGTTTTGAAGTGGAAACTTTACCTGGACCTCCTGGGAAGAAGGAAATGGTAAGGGGAATTGTGAATTAGAGGATTTTTATAAATGCCTTTGGCATTATTTTTTTACTACAAAGATACAAATGGCAGCCAAAGGCTGCTTGATTTTACCACAGAGTGACACAATGATTATACACAAAGTGTCACTGAGGTTTTCACAACCTGAATCATCGGAAAGAACATGGAGATTAATCACAAAACAAAATTAATCAAGATTATTGATGGATTGAATTATATCAAATAGCGCTATTTCTTAAGATTAAGAGCCAATCAATAACTTTTATCTGATCCTTTGAGTCCTTTGTGAAATTCTTAGAGAAACTTTGCGGTAAAAAGAAAACAGCCTTAGGCTGGTCATATAATTTGTGGTTAAAATAAATCATTTTCCTTAAAATTAATGCTCATCAAATTATTGTTATTAAATTCATGCCATGGATTTAAGACTTTTCTTTAGCCCCGTTCCCGAGGAGATTTTTTCCGATATTAAAAAACAGGGAAGTTTTTATAAAAACATTCAAGTTTATCAGGAGAAATTCCCTGATTATAAAAGTGCTGATATAGCCTTGATTGGTATTTCAGATAAAGGAAATAATGAAGAAAATGCAGGTACAGTCGGTGGAGCAGATGCCCTAAGAAAAAAGCTTTATCGATTATCAAAAGGCTCAGGTGCTTATAATATTGTAGATTTAGGGAATATTTCTGAAGCCATCGATACTGAGCAAACTTTTGGAAGGGTTCAGGAAGTTTGTCATGCCTGTATTGAAAATAATGTGTTGCCAATTTTAATCGGAGGTTCCCAAGATATGGGATTTGCGCAATATTTGGCTTATGAGGAAATGGAAAAACTCATCAGCGTTCTAAATGTGGATGCTTTTTTGGATATGGAGGATAAAGATTCTCCTGCCAATCAACAGCATGTTCAAAAAATGTTGATGCACCAGCCTAATTATTTATTTAATTACAGCCATCTGGCTTACCAAACTTACTTAGTAAATCCTCAGGCAATTAGCACGCTTGAGAAATTATATTTTGAAGCGCATCGAATTGGAGCTTTGCGCCATGATATCAAGGAAATGGAGCCAGTTATCCGTCAAGCTGATATGATGAGTTTTGATTTGTCTGCCATAAAATCCTCTGATTTTCCTGCAACTGCTCAAGCTCAGCCATTCGGGCTTACTGGTGAAGAAGCCTGCCAATTATGCTGGTATGCAGGAATTAATGAAAAATTGAGTGCTGTAGGATTCTATGAATTTGATGTCACCAAGGATGATGAATCGAATAAATCAGCAGCGGTTTTAGCCACTATGATTTGGTATTTTATGGAAGGCTTTTATCACCGAAAAGAATCAAGGGATTTCCGTTCCAATGATTATATGAAATATGTGGTTTCTATGCCGATGGAACCAGAAATCCTAACTTTCTATAAAAGTAATTTCATAGATAAATGGTGGATGGAAGTACCAAATCCGTCTGGCAATAACCGATTCAATAGAAATTCAATTGTGCCTTGCAGCTATTCCGATTATCAACAAGCTTTAAAAGGAGAATTACCTGAAAGATGGATTGTCATGCATTCCAAACTATTTTAAAAATATGGCGTACTTTTGTTCTATGAGAAATATTTTAGGAGGATTAGTTATTATTTTACTTATATCAGCTTGCAGCCCTACAGAGCAATCTGCTGAGCAACATATTCAAAATGCTATTGAATTTCATGGAGGAGAAGCTTATGAGTCATTGAATGTTCAATTTCAATTTAGAGATAAGCTGTATTCTCTTAGGCATTTGGGCGGACAATTTAAATATGAAAGAATCTTTGAAGATTCTCTTGACAATGAAATCAATGATATTCTGGATAATGAAGGTTTCAGAAGATTGAAAGATGGAGAAAAAGTGGAATTGTCTGCTAAAGACTCGGCTGCTTATGCCAATTCAGTAAATTCTGTCCATTATTTTGCTTTGCTTCCTTATAATTTGAATGATGAGGCTGTAATAGCACACAATAAAGAGGATGTACTTATAAAAGGTGCTGCCTATAAAACCATTGAAGTAAAATTTAAGCAGGAAGGTGGAGGCACTGACTATGAGGATGTTTTCATGTTCTGGTTCAATGCTGAAACCTATGAGATGGATTATTTTGCCTATTCCTATGAGACAGAAGGCGGGGGTGTTCGATTTAGGGAATCTATAGGCAAGGAAAAAATTGAAGGTGTTATTTTTCAGGATTACAACAACTATAAAGCTGAAAAAGGAACTGATTTAATAGAATTACCTGCCATGTTTGAAAAAGGTGAATTGGAATTGCTTTCTAAAATTGAGTTGGAATTTGATGTTGAGGATTTATGATTGTTTCAAAACCGCGCTTTAACACTGTTTTTGCACTAAGTATTTTTCTAGTCCTTGTTTTTGGTTCGTTTTTTCTTTTGTTGGATAGTTTACTAAAAAGCGAGTCATTCTTTGTCGTTAAACTTATTTTAACTCCAATTACCTTAGTAATTGCCTTATTGGTATTGGGTAAGCTATTGGCAGCTATTAAAATTGTTAAGGCAGGAAATAATAAATTGAATATTTTTTTTCCAATCAGTCGCAGCCGAATTGATTTGCCATTAGATGAAATAAGAGGTTGGCGAGAGGATGTTGTGAAAACCAAGCAAGGAGAATTCAAAGAAACCAAAATTCTTTATGGGAAGAAAAAAGTAATAAAGCTGTCCAATAAAGAGAATACGGAATATGATAAATTGGTTAAATACCTCAATCAAAAAGCTAAAAAGCAAAAGGCGGGTTAAAACTCCATCACACATTCTACCCGTATTAAAATCACAAAATTTAATCATCAAAGATTTTAAAAACCAAGGCTATTTCCTTCATAGTCCCTAAATGAATCTACCTATAAGTTTGACAAAGTAATATGTTTAACTAAATTCGGCTTGTTTTAAAACCAAATAAGACATTTATGGCGGAAAAAGTTGAAGAATTTAGTAGTAGGTGGAGTATAATTTTAGCTTCATTAGGTATGGCAATTGGTGCCGGAAACCTATGGCGTTTCCCAAGGATTGCAGGGGAATATGGAGGCACTTTTATTATACTCTGGATGTTATTTCTTTTAGTTTGGTCTATCCCACTTTTAATGGCTGAATTATCTTTAGGTAAACATTATCAAAAAGGAACATTAGGTTCTTTAGGTAATTTAGCTGGTAAGAAATTCAATTGGATGGGCGTTTTTATCACCATTGTAACCCTGGGAATAGCCTTTTATTATTCAGTTGTTACGGGATGGTCACTTCGATATTTCATCCTAAATACGGAAAGTTTAATTGGCTACCTTTTTGGTACTGGTGAGTTGAATACCAAAATAGGTGAAACAGACTTCATGAATTCCTTTTGGTCTGATTTATCTAATTCAAGTTGGATAGCCATCGTTTGTTATATGGTGACCATTTTGGCTGCTATATGGGTGTTGAGCAAAGGCATTAAAAACGGTTTGGAAAAAGTAAACAAACTCTTAATCCCAACTTTATTCATCCTTTTAATGGTGGTTTCTGCTTTTGCATTAAATATGGAAGGAGGTTATCAAGGTTTGGAATATTTGTTCACCATTGACCCAGAAGGATTTTCTAATCCTACAATATGGATTGAAGCAATAACAGATTCAGCTTGGAGTACAGGCGCAGGCTGGGGCTTAATGATTACCATTGGTTCCTTCTCTAATAAAAGAGAAGATGTAACACTGAACACATTTTTAGGGGCTTTCGGAAATAATACGGCAGCCCTTTTAGCCGCTATGGCAATTTTACCTGCAGTATTTGCTATGTCAGCTACTCCTGAAGGTGCTATGGATTATCTTCATTCTGGTAGCCAAGCACTGACATTTACAGTGATTCCACAATTGTTTGCTCAAATGCCAGGAGGGCCAATATTATCCTTCATATTCTTTGGGGCATTTTTGATGGCGGCATTTAGTTCTTTGCTGCCTATGATGCAATTACTGATAAAGAATTTAACAGATTATACTTTAACAAGAAAACAAGCTGCTTTTGTGGCGGGTGCATGCTGCTTTATAATCGGTTTCCCATCCGCATATTCTTTGGATGTATTTAAAAACCAAGATTGGGTTTGGGGATTAGGATTGTTGGTAAGTGGTATTTTTATTGCTTTCTTAATTATTAGATATGGCCCAACTAAATATAAAAAGGACTTTATAGATGAGAGTTCCGATTTTACAGTAAGAAATTGGTATTTCAAAATTATGATCTATGCTATTTTCCTTTTCGGTCTGTTCCTTGTTTATTGGTGGATGAGCCAAGGCTATAGTGAGTATCCATGGTTCGATGCTGAAGGAAACTGGAATGTGATGGATGTTTACAGTAATGCTAGTATTGTGACTCAGTGGGGAATTGCATTAGTTGTTGCAATAGTATTTAATGGATGGTTTTACAAAAAATTTGTTAGAAAATGATGAGTACTGAAGCAATAATCGGAATGGTAGTATGTTTGACTATCACCTTGGGAGGCTTTATCGTTTTAGTGATAAAGGCCCTTTCAATGGACAAGAAAAAAGAAGAGAAATAAAAATCTCTATTATCTATAAATATAAAAAGGGGAATCAGTCGGTTCCCCTTTTATTTCTGAGATTAATAAATTGGTTCTTAAGCCTTTTGATTTAAGTTTTATCAATCCAAAAAACAATAACTTTTCCAAAGTTTGACCAATTCAAACAATAGACACTTTCAAAGCTTAGCTAAATTTCCAAAGTGCAACTTTGGAAAAGTTGTCTTAGAAGTAAAATTTGAGCTTAGGCTATTATTTTTTTAGCTCCAAAAATTCTTTCACCACTTTTTTGGGCAAAACGTGATAGCCGTTAATTGGATTTAAGTTTTCAGGTTTTTCTGTAGGTATTAGATGAACATGGTATCCTTCCAATTCTTCAATAGCAATCATATCATCCACTTCATATAGATCATCTTTATGAACTTCATCAAAACCATTCAGTAATTTTTCTTTGGCTTTTTTCTTGATTTCAGTGGCTAACCTACCTACTAAGAATGTATTGGCATGATGCTCCATGAAATCACCTTTCTTGTATGCACCGAGATTTATAAAGAATAATTTTTTGTCCTTTTCAAGGCTTTTTTCTTTTTGCAAACTAATTTCATAACCATCTACCACATCCAATTCCATATAAGAATCAATATGCATCTTCTCAGGAAGTCCAAACCATTTTTCCAATAACTGGAAATAGCAATCTTCTATAGATGTGCCAACTGCAAAAACAACATCATGTAATTCTGTATTTGATTTTTCTGCTGCACCGCCCAATACGACTGCATATAATTTTAATGAGCTCATTTTTTAATCTTTATGGGAAATCAATAACTATTTAAATAAAATCATGTTTAGCAAAGGTAAACTAAATTAAAAATAAAAAAATGTCAGAAATAACATTAGGCGGAAACCCGTCAAACACAGTTGGAGATTTACCTTCAATAGGCAAAAAAGCACCTGATTTCAAATTGGTAAAAACAGATATGTCCGAAGTTTCACTTTCTGATTTTAAAAGTAAAAATGTGATATTAAATATTTTTCCAAGCGTTGAGACTAAGGTTTGCGCTATGTCTGTAAGGGAATTTAATGAAAAAGCTGCATCATTAGATAATACAGTTGTTTTATGTGTTTCAAAAGATTTGCCTTTTGCCCAAGCTAGATTTTGTGGAGCTGAAGGAATTGAGAATGCTATTCCGGTATCAAACTTTAGAAATAATAGTTTTGGAAATGACTATGGAGTAAAAATCCTTGATGGCGGATTTAAAGGATTAAATGCAAGAGCAGTTGTGGTATTAAATCCAGATGGAGAAGTTATATATAATCAGTTAGTTCCTGAAATTGGCAATGAACCTGATTATGAGAACGCATTGAAGGCATTGAAATAATTATAGAATTTAAAGGGCATAAAAAAGGCTCGGAATTTAATTTCCGAGCCTTTTTAAAAGAAATATAATTTAGATTTATAAATCTTGAATTAAAACTTCAATTTCCATATAATCATTTGTTTCGAAACCTGGTTCAATTGATAGTACTCGAAATACTCCATATAAACCATTTTTATTTTCAGGATCAAGCTGAAAAGCTACTACCGCTCCAACTTCAAGATTAGTGATGGTTTCGCCTTCATTGATATTGTCTTCTTTGTCCCAAACCGCTGCTAAATCCTCTGAAGAACTAATTTCTAAATATTCTTCATCAGAAATCGTAGTTAATTTAAATTCAGTTGCATTTCGGGTAGTCCAATCTGAGATATCAATCCCATCTAAATTATAGGCATTTGGAGATGCTATACTTGCCTCGTCATTATTGCCATAATAATATCCAAAATCTACATCGGCTGAATTAGGTTCTGAACTTGCATTTACTTCATCTTCAGTTACAGTTTCACCTAAGTTAGTTGAAAACCAAGTGTTAGTTGAACCGTCAACAGCAGGTGCATAAACAAGGACGTCAGTATATGAAATAAGAGGGGTAGAACCTTCAGTTACTTCAAAACTTGCTTCCGTATTTGTAGTTGATTGGTTCTCTCTATCGGTCAAAGTAACTTCTACATCAACTATTGAACCTGCTGAATTCTCAGGTGCAGTTAAGGTAAAATCCAATGTCCCAACAGAATCTTCTACACTAAAACCTAATTCTGATTCAGTGAAAGTGGTATCAAATACGGCAGTACCATCAATTAATACTTCATATTTAACTTGACCAATTTTTCCAGGGGCTTCCCAATCATAGGAAAGATCTACATCTACTCCTTCTGCATATTCAGCTTCCAATTCACTAGTCAATGAGATAGTTGGAGCATTTATTGGGGTTTCGTCACCATTTTCAGGATCACAAGCTGTAAATAACAACGTTCCAGCTGCAGCTAACATTAATCCATTTCTCAAAAATTTTTTCATAACCTTTTTTCGTGTTTAATTTTTACAAAAAATATAATAAATAATCCTAATTCCGGAATTGAATCCAGATAATTTTAAGACCCATTTTACAGGCAAATGGTTGTGTTTAAACGGAAAAAATAAATAATTATTTAATCTTTTAATGGTTTCTATTTTAAAATCCATAAATTTATTTTAATATTGGATTATGTAATTGATTGTTTGTGAGGGCGTTACTTATTGGGGCTTTGAGTAAAAGCTTAACTATATGTAATAAAAAAAATATTTTTTAGGTATTTCAATTAATTTATATAACTTTATTGATAGAATTTTAAGTAATTAATTTTAACTTGCTTAAAGTTTCGTTGTACTTTTACAAAGAATTGTTAATATTTCGAATTAGAAAACTAAATTTACCATCACTAAAAAACTGAATTATGGCAGAGAATAACCAAAGCATCTTTGACATGATAAACCAATATGGTCCCTATGTTGGGATGGCCATTATTGGGGTAGCCGTCTTACTTGTTTTATTATACTATTTGAGGTTAGGAACTTTAAAAGAGTTTAAGCAAAAGTATGATTACATTAATAAAAATGAAATCGATGTTTTATGGCGTTCTGCTGTAATAATATTGATAGGTGCTGTTATTTGGGTTAATTCCCTATTTGGAGAGACTGAATTTTTATGGCTATCCGTGAAAATATTTGTTTCTGCAATGTTAGCATTAATCATTGGTGTAATCATTCAGAATGTATTAAGATTCTATTTCCCATTTTACATTGAGAAACGTCTTAAAAAGTTAAGATATACTCCAAGAATCTCTCCTAAAACCGGAAAGCCTATGAAGCTTTTGAGTGAGGAAGAAGAAGATGTTTACCTTGATGAAGGTATGCAAGCAGAGGAGGATATTTTCTCAGTGGATTATGATGTGTGGGTAGATGAAGAAACAGGTTATACTAAAATTGAGAAATATTCTGGTCACTTACATGCATTGCAATGTTCAGAATGTAATTATCAAACTCTTAAAGTAGTTAAAGAAGAGATTATAAAATCTCCTACAGTTACTGAAGACGGTGAATTGATGAAATATTTTAAATGTTCTTATTGTGGGCATAAGGCTAGAAAAACTTTCCATATTGCGAAATTGAAAGAGCCTAGTGAAGAAACTTCAACTTCTGATAGTTCTTCTTCAGCTTCAGCTTAAGAATAATATACTACATAATATTAAAGCCAATCAGATCACCTGATTGGCTTTTCTTTTTTTCGCTATTTAATATTGAATACAGATATTCTTTGGCTCTGTAAAAAACCTCAAGGCTTCCAAACCTCCTTCTCTCCCTAGACCGCTATTTTTCATTCCACCAAAAGGAGTCCTTAAATCACGATTCATCCAGCAATTAATCCAGACAATTCCTGTTGCAATTTGCTCTCCAACTTTATGAGCTCTCGATAAATCATTAGTCCAAATTGTTGAAGCTAAGCCATATTCACTTTTA
Source organism: Bacteroidota bacterium (assembly GCA_051747245.1). Lineage (GTDB taxonomy): Bacteria > Bacteroidota > Bacteroidia > Cytophagales > Cyclobacteriaceae > Marivirga. The sequence goes on along the minus strand of JBNJFX010000011.1, from coordinate 44,258 downwards.
TTAGCAAGAGCAATAGCTTCTTTTTCATCTTTGAACCTATTTAAACTTACTACTGGACCGAATATTTCTTCTTGGTTCGTTCTACAGTGATTAGGTAAGTTTTCAAAAACATGTGGCCTTAAAAAATATCCATTCCTAGTCTGTTCCTCCAAATCAATATTTTCATCTCCACAAAGTAGCTTTCCGCCTTCTTCTTTAGCTAAAGCAATATAGTTTTTCACTTTTTCTAAATGCTGAGCTGAAACCAGAGCTCCCAAATTACTGCTTTGATTTGATGGATTACCGACTTTTAAAACTTTAACTTTTTCAATAAATCTGGTTTTAAAATCTTCATAAATGGACTCTTCGATATAAATACGAGATGCACACAGGCAGATTTCTCCTTGATTGGTAAAGGATGCTCGAACTAAACCTTCAACTGTTTTGTCCAAGTCGCAATCAGCAAATACTAAAGCTGGATTTTTCCCGCCTAATTCCAATGAAACCTTTCGAAACATAGGCGCTGAAATCTCTGCGATTTTTCTTCCTGTTGCGGTTCCGCCTGTAAAGGAAATGGCTTTAATTCTCTTGTTTTGGACGATAGTATTTCCTATTTCTGGGCCAGTTCCATGAACAATATTTAATACCCCTTTTGGCAAACCAGCTTCTATGCAGATTTTACTGAACAAGTAAGCGGTATAAGGAGTGATTTCAGATGGTTTAGCAATCACACAGTTTCCCGTTGCTAAAGCTGGAGCTATTTTCCAAGTAAATAGATAAAGCGGTAAATTCCACGGTGAAATACATGCCACCACACCAAGAGGCTTTCTTAAAGTGTAATTAATGGAATTTTTTCCTGCATGAGATTCACTGCTAAATTGAGTGATAGCATGGGCAAAAAATTCCATATTTGCACTGGCTCTTGGTATGTCAACAGTTTTTGCTAATTGAACTGGTTTACCTGTGTCTGTACTTTCTGCTATAGCCAGTTCTTCTAAATTATCTTTTATGAGTTCGGAAATTTTGATCAAATAATCGGCTCTTTCTTTAGCTGATAATTCTTTCCATGTTGGAAATGCTTTTTCCGCAGAATCTATTGCTGATTTTAAATCTTCCTCATCAGAAAGTGGAATTTTGGCAAATACTTCCGCTGTTGCGGGATTTATATCATCTAAAAATTCAGATGAATGAGGAGGTAATAATTCTCCATTGATGTAATTAGCTATCATTTCCATATCAGATACAGTCTAATCGCCCTCCATCAACAGCTAAGTTCACTCCATTTATATAGGATGCCTTTTCTGAGGCTAAAAACAATACAGCATCAGCTACTTCATGCGGCTCGGCAAATCTGCCGGCAGGGATTTTTGATTGCATATCTTTGCTAACTTCATCTAAACTTTTGCCACTTGATTTGCTTTTGCTTTGAATTAATCCTTCAAGTCTTCCAGTCATGGTTGCACCGGGCAGCACGTTATTTACTGTAATGCCAAAAGGACCCAATTCGTTGGAAATGGTTTTAGACCAACTTGCGACTGCTCCTCTAACTGTATTGGAAATTCCCAAATTAGGAATAGGTTGTCGGACAGAAGTAGAAATAATATTTATAATCCTTCCATATTCTTCTTTTTTCATTTTTGGGATTACGGCTTGTGCTAAATATTGATTGCAAATAAGATGTTGCTGAAATGCAATGATATAATCTTTGCCCAATGCTTCATGAGCTTGTCCAGGGCTTGGGCCTCCAGTATTGTTGATTAAAATATCCACTTGATGTTTAGCACAATATTCCAATGCAATTTCACGCAAAGATTCTGGGTGACAGTAATCAGCCACTAAAATATGATGTTCTTGATTATTATTTGCTAGTTCATTTTGTGTGCCTTCCAATTTGGACTTATCCCTCGCAATTAGGGTCACATTAGCACCTTCTTTAGCAAAAGCATGAGCAATTGCCTTTCCAATTCCTGCCGTACTTCCGCCTACTAAAACTCTTTTTCCCGATAAATTTAAATCCATTTTAATTATTTTTATTGATGAATATCCATTTTTGATCAATTTTGCTAAATAAAACCTGTCAGGTTTCAAAAAATTATTGTTGCCTCATGAGTGCGTTTTTTATCACTATAAAATGTAAAAACCTGACAGGTTTATGTTAAAATGAAAATATGACGAAGTTGGGATATTCTCATTAGTTATTATTATATGACTGATTTTAAACTCCGTCTTAATTTCACTAAATTTAGAAGATTAACAAAATCAATTTACAGATAAGACTGTTTTAAGGATTATAAAACTGGGAAACGATGGCAATAAAAAAACCTTTTAACTTAACTAAGTGGGTGGAGGAAAACAGAGATTTGTTAAAACCGCCAGTAGGGAATAAGAACTTATACAAAGAAGCAGGTGATTATATCGTGATGATAGTAGCAGGTCCAAATGCTAGAAAAGATTATCATTACAATGAAACTGAAGAGCTTTTCTATCAATTGGAAGGCGAAATTTCCGTTAAAGTTCAGGAGGATGGTAAAGCGGTTACCATGGATTTAGGCCCTGGCGATATGTTTTTATGCCCTGCTAAAATGCCTCACAGTCCTATCCGAAAAGAAGGTTCTATTGGCTTGGTAGTGGAAAGAATTCGAAAAGGAACTGATATGAAAGACGGTTTATTGTGGTTTTGCGATAACTGTAATCATAAATTACACGAGACCTATTTCCCTTTAGTGGATATTGAGAAAGATTTTTTGCCTCGCTTTAAAGAGTTTTATGCTTCAGAGGAATTGCGCACTTGTGATAACTGCGGACATGTAATGGAAACAGATCCAAGATTTGTATAAATAGTGCCTATTAGGCAATTAATTGAGTTAATTTTATCCCGATAGCTATCGGGATTTATATTGAGTACCAAATAACTAATATTTATATTTTTCATTATTAGATTTTGCATGGATGGAAAAAGTAGCTGACATAGCAACAAAAAGACCATTAAAGGTTGATATACATACGCATATTTTGCCCAAAAACTGGCCTGATTTGCGTGAGCGATACGGTTATGGGGGTTTCATTCGTTTGGAGCATCACAAGCCTTGTTGTGCCCGCATGATGATGGACGATAAGTTTTTCAGGGAAGTGGAAGATAATTGCTGGGATCCTAAAACAAGAATGCATGAATGTGAACAGCACAACGTGGATGTTCAGGTATTATCAACAGTTCCTGTAATGTTCAGTTATTGGGCAAAGCCAGCAGATGCACTCGATTTATCCATGATGCTGAATGATCATATTGCTGGCATTGTCGATAAATATCCTGATAGGTTTATCGGTTTAGGAACTCTTCCTATGCAAGCACCTGATTTGGCCATTAAAGAATTAGAGCGTTGCGTAAATGAACTAGGCTTAGCAGGTGTGCAAATTGGTAGCCATATTAATGATTGGAATTTAGAAGCCCCAGAGGTTTTCGCAGTTTTTGAAGCAGCCCAAGATTTAGGAGCCTCTATTTTTGTACATCCTTGGGATATGATGGGGAAAGACCAAATGCCTAAATATTGGTTGCCTTGGTTAGTTGGCATGCCTGCAGAAACTTCAAGAGCAATTTGTTCTATGATTTTCGGTGGCGTTTTCGAAAAATTACCTGATTTGAAAGTGGCTTTTGCACATGGAGGAGGTTCTTTTCCTGCTACTATTGGAAGAATAGGTCATGGCTTTGATGTCCGACCTGATCTATGTGCCATAGATAATCCTCATCACCCAAGTAAATATTTGAAGAAGTTTTATGTAGATTCTCTAGTCCACGATTCTTCTACTTTAGAATATTTGATTAAAACTATGGGGGAAGATTTTATTGCTTTGGGAACCGATTATCCGTTTCCTTTGGGTGAACTGGAGCCTGGTAAAATCATTGAGACAAGTAATTTCTCAGATGAGTTAAAGGCAAAGCTCCTAGGACAAAATGCTTTAAAATGGTTGGGCTTACACCAAGAAGAATATGCAGGGCATTGAGCAAGAAATTTTCATTGATACCAAAATAGGGAAACTTTTAATAGGTGTTTCTCAAAATAAAATTGCCCGTATTTCATTTAATCAACCTAACAATAGCCTTAAAGGGATAAAACCAAAAGTGGTGACCAATTTGGAAAATCAGTTACTGGAATATTTCAATGGGCATAGAAAAACTTTTCAAATAGATTTTTCTTTAAGCGGAACGGATTTTCAAAAGGAAGTTTGGCAAAAATTGCTTGAAATCCCTTACGGAAAAACAATTAGCTATGGTAAATTAGCAGCTCAATTAGGAGATGTTAAAAAAATTAGAGCAGTTGCCAATGCGGTAGGCAAAAATCCAGTTCCTATAGTAATTCCTTGCCACAGAGTTGTTGGGATGCACGGAAATTTAACAGGCTATATTGGCGGATTGCCAAACAAGAAGTTTTTAATAGAATTGGAATCGAACAGGCAATTAGGCTTGTTTTAAGTGGGGTCTCTTATTGTGTTAAGCATTTCTAAACTTAAGTTTGCTTAGTGTAAATTTAAAAGGTTTTGCAGGTGAAAACACCTACAAAAGTGGTGTGGGAAAGAAAAAGTGAATGATCTCCCCCACGTTTTGGTGTTTTCACCAAAACTTTCAGAGAGATAAAATACATTTTGAATAAATTATTAGATAGAAACGATTACACATTAAATTATAAAATGGCAGAAAGTTACCAGAACACTCTTGAATATGCACAAAAAATGGATCAAGGGGATCCTTTGAAAAAATATAGAAATGAATTTCATATCCCCGTTATAGATGGTCAAAAGGTGATTTACTATACCGGAAATTCCTTGGGGCTCCAACCCAAAAGAACTCGCTCTTTTATTGAAAAAGAATTGAAAGATTGGGAGCTTTTTGGAGTGGAAGGTCATTTCAATAAGAAAAAGGAAAATATTTGGTTTAAATATCATGAGTTTGGAAAAGAGGCTCTTGCAGAAATTGTAGGTGCAAAGCCAATTGAAGTGGTTCCGATGAATAATTTGACGGTTAATCTTCATCTTCTATTCGTTTCTTTTTACAGACCAACATCTCAAAAATTTAAAATTATTGTAGAAAAAGGCGCTTTTCCATCTGACCAATATGTATTCGAATCACAATTAAACTTTCATGCATATCACGGAGGACAAAAATTATTTGATCCAGAGGAAGCTTTAGTGGAAATTGCTCCAAGAGAAGGAGAAGATACTTTAAGAACTGAAGATATAATAGCCACAATTGAAGAGCATCAAAATGAACTTTGCTTGGTGATGATGGGAGGGTTGCAATATTATACCGGGCAATTTTTCGATTTGGAAAAGATTACAAAAGCTGCTCATAAAGTAGGAGCTTATGCCGGTTTTGATTTGGCGCATGCTGCTGGAAACATTGAATTGAAACTGCATGATTGGGATGTGGATTTTGCTTCTTGGTGCACCTATAAATATTTAAATTCTGGCCCTGGGAATGTCTCAGGAATTTATGTTAATGAAAGATTTGCCAAAGAAAAGGACCTACCTCGTTTTGCAGGTTGGTGGGGACATGATGAAACGGAGCGCTTTAAAATGAAGAAAGGTTTTATTCCCATGGAAGGTGCTGATGGCTGGCAATTAAGCAATACCAATGTGCTTGGAAATGCAGCTCATTATGCCTCTTTAGAAATTTTTAAAGAAGTGGGCATGAAAGCCTTAAGGAAGAAAAGTATTTTGTTGACTGGTTATCTTGAATATTTAATCAATGAATTCAATAAGGAAGAAAAGATATTTGAAATCCTTACGCCAAAAGAGGCTGAAAACAGAGGTTGTCAATTATCCTTATATTTATTAAAATTCGGGAAGCCTTTATTTGATGAATTAATGAGGAAAGGTGTTTTGGGAGATTGGCGTGAACCGGATGTGATCCGTTTAGCACCAGTTCCATTGTATAATACTTTTGAAGAACAATACCGTTTTATAGAAAAGCTTAGAGAAGCAGTAGAAGCCGTAAAATAAACTGATTTTGAAGAAAGAAATTAAACATATCGGAGTTTTGGGTGCAGGTTTAGTGGGTGCACTCTTAAGTATTTATTTAAGAAAAAGAGGCTATAAAGTAAGCCTTTATGAAAAACGGGACGATATGCGAAAGTCTTCTTCAGATTCGGGCCGCTCCATCAATTTGGCTTTAAGCCGAAGGGGAATTAAGGCTTTAGAAGATATTGGCGTAATTGAGGAGGTTGAAAAAATTATGCTGCCAATGGAAGGTAGGATGATGCATAGCCAAGACGGAGAACTTACTTTTCAGCCTTATGGAAAGGAAGGACAATATATCAATTCAGTTTCAAGAGGAGAATTGAATAAAATATTACTGAATAAAGCAGAAGCTGAAGGGGTTGATATCAAGTTTGAATATACTTGTCAAAAGGTAGATTTAGAAGGCACTAGTGTCACTTTTAAAACTCCGAATGCAGAAAAAACCATGCAATTTGACTTGCTTTTTGGGTCTGATGGGGCATATTCCAAAATGCGTCAAGCAATGGTGAAGACCGACCGCTTCAATTATGAGCAATATTATATTCCGCATGGTTATAAGGAACTTTCAATTCCGCCAACTGAGGATGGGGATTTTGCCATAGCTCCAAATGCATTACACATCTGGCCAAGAGGGCAGTATATGTTGATTGCTTTGCCAAATCTGGATAAAAGTTTCACCTGTACTTTGTTTTTTCCTTTTGAAGGTCAGCCGTCTTTTGAAAGTTTGCAAACCCCTCAGCAAGTCTTAAATTTTTTCAGGAATACCTTTCCTGATAGTTTGCCACATCTGAAGAATATTCAGGATGAGTATTTTCAAAATCCTACTTCTTCTTTAGTGACTGTTAAATGTGAGCCTTGGGTCAAAAATAATTGTGTGCTTATTGGTGATGCTGCTCATGCCATTGTGCCATTTTACGGACAGGGAATGAATGCGGGCTTTGAGGATTGCTACGAGCTCAATTTGTTATTAAATAAGCATTCAGACGATTGGGGAAAGACATTAGAGGAATATCAAGAACTAAGGAAGAAAGATGGTGATGCCATTGCAGATTTAGCCTTGCATAATTTTGTGGAAATGCGGGATTTAGTGGCAGATGAAAAATTTTTGGTTCAGAAGAAGATAGAAGCAAAACTGCATGAATTGTTTCCAAAGAAATGGATTCCATTATATTCTATGGTGACTTTTAGTGATTTGCGGTATTCCGAGGCTTATGGAATCGGAAAAAAGCAACAAGTCATTATGGACGAGGTAATGCAAAAACCTAATATTTTAGAAGATTGGGAAAGCATTGATTTAGAAGAGATTGTCCGAAAATTAGAAGATTAGAAGCCCTTTTTTTAAAACATAATTAAATTATTCCGTTTCTATTAAGGAACTAAAACTTAATAAAAATGGCATATACCGTAAAAATCACCAATGTGCTTTCCCTAACGCACAATGTGAAAGAGATAACAACCGAAAAACCTAAAGATTACCAATTTACACCGGGTCAAGCCACAGAAGTAGCCATCAATAAAAAAGGATGGAAAGAAGAAAAAAGACCTTTCACTTTTACCTCCCTTCCTGAAGATGAACATTTAGAATTTGTTATTAAAACTTACCACGATCATGAAGGCGTTACACATGAAATTGACAGCCTAGTGGAAGGAGATGAATTGATCATTGATGATGCTTGGGGCGCTATTGAATTTAAAGGAACCGGAACTTTCATTGCTGGTGGTGCAGGAGTCACCCCCTTTATTGCAATTTTCAGAAATTTGGAGAAGAATAATGAGATTGGAGAAAATAAATTGATTTTTTCCAACAAAAGGGGAGATGATGTAATCCTGGAATCCTATTTTAATGATGTTTTAGGGGATAATTTTATTTCTACTCTTACCCATCAAAATATTGAAGGGCATGAAAATAAAATCGTGGACATGGATTTTCTGAGAAAACATCTGGAAAATTTTACACAAAAATTCTACGTCTGTGGGCCTGATGCCATGGTGAAAGATGTAAGCAAACATTTAGAAATGTTGGGAGCTAGTCCTGACGCAATAACCTTTGAAAAATAATTGAAATTATGAATATATTAGTAAGCGGAGCAGATGGGAATTTAGGGAGTGCGGTAGTCGATAAATTAAAATCAGAAGGGCATAAAATTTATGGACTTTTTGGAGATAAAGAAAAGGCTAATAAATCAGAAGATAATTTTGAGAAAACAGTTGTTGATTTGACTAATCCCCAAGCTGCACTAGATGCAGTTGGTGAAGCCAGTAAAGCTTTCGGAGAAATTAATGCTGCAGTATTGACTGTTGGTGGTTATGCTGGTGGAGGCATAAAAGATGTGACTATAGGTGACATTCATGATCAAATCAAACTCAATTTTGATACAGCTTTTAATTTGGTAAAACCACTATTGGACAAATTGCCAAATGGAGGTCAGCTATTTCTGATTGGAGCAAAACCTGTTTTATCAGCAAATGAATTGAAGAATGTGGTTTCTTATGGTTTGGCTAAACAACTAATTTTTAGCTTGGCAGATATTGTCAATGCTGATTATTCAGAACATCAAATCAGTGCACATGTGATAGTGCCAAGCATTATAGATACACCTCCAAACAGAGAGGCAATGGCGGATATGAATTTCGATGATTGGGTAAAACCTGAGCAAATTGCGGAAACTATTTCACATTATTTGCAACATCCTGAGTTAAGAGAGGGTGTAATAAAGGCTTATGGCAAGATGTAAAGCAATGTCGTTTAGTTTATTTTATAAATGCCTCATTCTTTTGTCCTTTCTGCCAGCTGGCGGAAAGGAAATAGGACTTAACTAAACGACATTGTTTGTCTCAAAAGTTAATTTATTAGTAACTTTTGAGACAATCTTTATTTATGACTTTAATAAATTTCTTAGTCCTAATAATGCGATAACGCTTCCTGCTACTAGTGAGGTGTAATACCAGGCTTCACTCATTCGATAGGCGTCATCATCCAATAAATCATTTACTTTTTCCCCAACGGATGCATTGGGGCTATGGTCTATTGCCCAATAAATTACAAATGCTCCTAATGCTACTAAAATAATTCCGCTTAAAAGTCCTTTTTTCATAGTTTAAAAAATTTGGTTTATGCAATTTAATGAAAATTCAGAGAATTATCAGGTAGCATTTTAGGGACAATATTTATATAAGACTTAAAAATTATTCTATATTTATGTAAACAGACCGCAACTAAATTTTTGAGCTTACGATAAGCCTAATAGATATGTCAAAAAAAGTTAAAAATATTCCTTGTGAATTATGCCTCAGCAGGCGTAAATCCATGTTCAATGAAATTCCAAATGAAGCTCTTTGTGCATTAAGTGAACATAAAAGTACTTTGGCTCATAATAAAGGTCAGGTACTATTTCTTGAAGGAACCCAACCTATGGGTTTGTTTTGCATTAGCGAAGGCAAAGTGAAAATTTATAAAACTGACGATTCTGGTAGAGAGCAAATTGTACGTTTAGCTCAAGCAGGTGATTTTTTAGGCTACAGAGCCTTACTTTCTGGAGAAAATTATAATTCTTCCGCTACAATATTAGAAAATGCAAAAGTTTGTTTTATCCCCAAAAGTAGTTTTACAGACCTCATTTCCAAAGACCAAGGTTTCCAAAATAAATTGATGCAAGCTGTTTGCCATGATTTGGGCGTTATGGAACAGAAAATGGCGGATATGGCAAATAAAACCGTAAGACAAAGATTGGCGGCTACTTTATTGATGCTGAAAAGTTCTTATGGAATAGATGGTGACCAAAACACAGAGATTGACATTGCCTTAACTCGAGAAGATTTAGCCAAAATTGTTGGAACTGCTACAGAAACCCTTATTAGATTATTATCTGATTTCAAAAAAGATGGTTTAATTGATCTTAACGGAAAAAAGATAAGCGTTGTAAATGAAAGAGGTTTGGCAAAAGAAATTGATCTATTCGCCTAGAAATATAAATTTCCTATAATCTCTGAACTAATATCACATCATAAGGCTTATGTCTGCTGATTATCGTAATTTTGTATCATGCAAGAGAAAGCAGTCCATATTCAGAAAGAAGTAATAGAGGTAAATCTTAGCAAAAAGGATATTCGAAAAATGTCCGTAGAAGCGATTGCAGAGGATTTAACCGCATCAGGCGAGAAAGCTTTTAGAGCCAAACAGATTTATGAATGGCTTTGGGCAAAATCCGCTGCTTCATTTGAGGAAATGACCAATCTTTCCAAAAACCTTCGGGAATGGCTAGATGAAAACTATTGCATCAATAGAATAACTATTGCAGATAAGCAATTAAGTTCAGACAGAACCATCAAAGTAGCTTTTCGATTGCATGACGGGAATGAAGTCGAGGGCGTGTTAATTCCTACCGAAAACAGAATGACAGCTTGTGTTTCCTCCCAAGTAGGCTGCTCTTTAAGTTGTAAATTTTGCGCCACAGGTTATCTGAAAAGAATGCGTAATCTGGAAGCAGCTGAAATTTACGATCAAGTGGTGATGATCAAAGAATTGGCGGAAACGCATTATGATATGCCACTTTCTAATATTGTTTATATGGGCATGGGCGAACCGCTCTTGAACTATAAAAACATGATGGAATCCATTGAGCACATCACTTCAGAAAAGGGATTGTTCATGTCTCCGAAAAGGATAACGGTTTCCACAGCCGGTATTTCCAAAATGATTAAAAAGATGGCTGATGATGATGCTAAATTTAATCTGGCACTTTCTCTTCATGCTGCTAATGATGAAAAGAGAAGCCAAATCATGTCAATAAATGACAGCAATAACCTTCCCGTTCTTAGAGAAGCTTTAGAATATTATCATTCCAAAACAAAAAACAGGGTAACATTTGAATATTGCGTATTCAATAATTTCAATGACAGTTTGGAAGATGCAAAGGAACTATGGCAATTCACCAAATATGTTCCTGCCAAGGTCAATTTAATCGAATACAACCCAATTGACCAAGCTGATTTCACGAATACCGATGAAGATAAGCTCGATAAATTTGCTGCTTTCCTTGAAGATAGAGGGGTAATTGTAAATGTAAGAAGGAGTAGAGGGAAAGATATAGATGCAGCTTGTGGACAATTGGCAAATAAGCATTAACCGGATGTTTTCTTTTTTGTATTTATCTACAAAAATTAGGCGTGAATTATCAGATTAGACGAATGAAAAAGCTAAACCCGATATTTTTATTACTATTAATTATATTGTCTTGTGAGCCAGAGCCTGAGGATTCATCCACCGAATATACATTAATTAATTCTACTCCGTGCCCTGTAGAGGTGACAGGGTATTTAAATGGTGAAGTACTTGATACTTATTTGATAGATGAAAATGCAGATTTCTATAAATCATTTAATTCATTTGTTCAATCAGGAGCTATTTATCCTCCTCCATTTGAACCGCATGCTGATTCTTGTCTGGTAGTGTATTGCGGTACAGATAGTGTTACTCATTTACGATCATACGATGATCTTTATTTTTCTAGCCCCATAAAAAATTTATTTCATGAAGATGACTATGAAATAGAGACTGATGGTGAAAGAGTTAGTTACGTTTTTGAGTTTACACAAGAAGACTATGAACGTGCTATGGAAATAAATAGGAGAAGTAATTAGCAATATGCCACTCATTGCTTGATTTAAAGTTATGCAGTGAGTGGTTTTTGGATGCAAACAATTGAAGATGTTGTTTTAAAAGATGCCTATGGTTTAACTTCTTTAAGAAATGAGTTGAAGAGACACATGCCGAGTGGGGTTACAGATGCGCAGATAGATGATTACATGGCTTTTTACTTTAATAATTTATAGGATGAAAAAATTAAGCATATTGTTAACGTTCATGTTATTGTTGGCTTGTGATGCTAATGTAGAGTTTAGTGGTGCAACTAATCACGTTTATAGAAATAGATCTGATCACCAAGTGCGCCTAGAGGCTTTTGTGCGAGGGGATATTATTTTTGAAATGCCATTAAGTAAAAATGATGAATATATATTTAACATTCCTGCGCGTGAAGGTGAAAATAATGGACCGATGGCTAGTACTAGATTTGGAGCAAATGATTCACTTTTAGTCTATTTCAATGATACATTAGTAATTCAATATGATAAAGGCAGAGTAGAGGGCAATCCAATGAAAATTTCTCAATATGAGCTTATTGAATCCGAAAAAGAACCCTATGTATTTTTATTTGAATTCACTAACGAAGATTATGAGCGTGCTTTGGAAAGAGGCAGAGTAATTAAGTAGCTAATTAGCCACTCATTGTATGATTTAAAGTTATGCAGTGAGTGGTTTTTAGATACAAACAATTGAAGATGTTGTTTTAAAAGATGCTTATGGTTTAACTTCTTTAAGAAGTGAGCTCAAAAGACACAAGCCGAGTGGGGTTACAGATGCCCAGATTGATGCTTATATGGCTTTTTACTTTAATAATTTATAAGATGAAAAAATTAAGCATATTGTTAATGTTCATGTTATTGTTGGCTTGTGATGTTAATGTAGAGTTTAGTGGTGCAACTAATTATATTTATAGAAATGATTCAGATCATCAAATACAATTAGAGGCTTTTGTTAATGGCGATAATATCTTTGAATTTTCCTTAATGGAAGGAGAAGAATATGTATATGAAAGGGGTCCTGATGAAGGTGAAGATAATGGTCCTATTTACGATACTAGATTTGGAGCAAATGATTCACTTTTAGTCTATTTCAATGATACTTTAGTTATTCAATATGATAAAGGCAGAGTAGAGGGCAATCCAATGAAAATTTCTCAATATGAGCTTATTGAATCCGAAAAAGAACCCTATGTATTTTTATTTGAATTCACCAATGAAGATTATGAGCGTGCTTTGGAAAGAGGTAGAGTAATTAAGTAGTTAAATAGCCACTCCTTGCATGATTTAAAGTTATGCAAGGAGTGGTTTTTAGCTTTTTTGTACAAGTATTACTTCTACCTTAAGGTTTAAACAGTTTAAGAGTTGAATTAATAAGACAAGAGTCTGGTAATTGACGGATGCCTAGGTTTTCTTAAGAAGCAACACATTCTAAGATAAGATAAATAAAAATCATTCTTCCACATACCTAATGCAATTTCTTTGCGTTATAGTAGTAGGTGTATGAATAATCATGTCTAACTCAAAATGATTATTCACTATGGAACATTTCAAAAATGCCACTCGAAAATTGTATGCTAAGCGTCCTTTATTCTTCAATATTGGATTAGTTGCAGCCATTAGTCTTTGTTTTATCGCTTTCGAATTTAAGGTCTTTATTTCGGAAAAAGAGAAAGTTGAATTACCGGATGAAGAACCTGTAGTTTTTCTAAGTGAAGATGTGATCCGTACTTCCCATCCACCTAAGCCTAAGCCCAAAAAGTTAATCGAGCCCAAAGGCGATGTCAACATTGTGGAGGTAAAAGAATTGACTAAAACGGATGAAAAGAAGAAAGAGGTTGATATAGATAATTTAATTGATCCAGGAGATGAATTCGCAATACCAGAGGAAAAAGTAGAGGACAATAATGTATATGATCCTTTTGCATTAGAAGTAAACCCGAAATTTAATGGCGGAATGGATGCTTTTTACGAGTATGTAGCCAATGCCATTGAATACCCTTCTTATGAGCAAAAAAGGAATATTGGGGGCAGGGTAGTTTTGTCTTTTGTAATTGAAAAAGATGGCTCTTTATCGCAAGTTAAGATTCTTAAAGGAGTTTCAGAAGGCATCGACAAAGAAGCTATCAGAGTAATCAAAAATGCTCCAGAATGGGAAGCTGGCAGACAGAGAGGTCAGCCTGTAAGAGTACGAATGAATATCCCAATTTATTTTCAATTGAGATAGTTAATAAATATAGAATGGAAGCTTTAATAGCTTTCATTCTATCCTTCAAAACCAATTTTATTGTGAGTACCATCACAAAACGGTTTATTTCCTGATGCCCCACATCTGCAAAAGGCTGTTACCTTTTCTTTATTCTCAGTTTCTCCATTTGAATGTTTGATTTCAATATTTCCTTTCACCATTAAAGGACCATTTTTGCTCACTTCCACTTGGGTAGATGAAGCCTCAGACTTGTTTTCTTGTTTTTGATTTTTCCAATATCCTGAGAGTGCTCCTGATGGACAAGCTTCCAGCTGTTCCATAATTCTTTTGTCATTAGCTCCATCAGTGTTTATCCATGGTCTTTCATCTTTTCTAAATACCTCTGGGAGACCTCTCCAGCATTTTTCACTGTGAATACATAGTGAAGGTTGCCATTCCACCATCAATTCATCAGATTCATAAGTTTTTTTAGTTGGTTTAATTTTCATTTCATTTTAGCTATTTGATTCATTAAATAAGTTAATGAAATTTTAGGAAAAGATTTTAAAGGAACTTAAAAAATCATTTTCCTGTCATTGCTATAATATGACTAATAATAGCTATAGACCATTTGTGGAAGAGACGTTTTAAATATCGAGGTATAAGTCAAAAAGCTGTAAATTTACATTACCTCATTTTATCGATTTGAAAAAACAGTTTATTCTCATATCGTTTCTTTTTTGCCTCTTAGCTCCAGCTATGGTGACCTATCTATGGCTAAAGCACCAAAAGAAGCAAGTCAAACGTGAGGTGAAATGGAAAATCATTGAAGGCATCGATAAATCAGAACTGGTTTTAATTCAATTAAGTAAAGCTGAGGCTAAAGAAAAACTGGATTGGGAACATTCCAAAGAGTTCGAATTTGAAGGTGAGATGTATGATGTGGTGGAATTTGAGGAAACAGCTGATAGCGTTAAATACTGGTGCTGGTGGGATTATGAAGAAACAGCATTAAATAAAAATTTGGCTGAAGTGGTCAATAATTTAATAGGAAATCATCCTGATAAAAAGGAAAAGGAAGAAAAGCTGATTTCATTTTATCAATCTTTATTTTCAGAAAAAATCTTTCAATGGCAAGCACTAAAATTTTATGAAGTGTCAAATCCAACAACTGATTACCGATTTATTTCCAAAGTTCATATTAATTCTATTCCTAGCCCGCCTCCTCAAAAAGTAGTTTAAATATTTCTTTTTGATTTGCAGGCTTTTTCAACCGTCTTGAATTTTCATGATAGTAATAGCCTGTAAACTCATTTCATTTTTTTACATATAACTGTCCTATTTCCTCATGATACTTGGGCGAAACCTGTCAGGTTTTGTCCAACATTATGGTGATGTTATTCTGTTATTTGTATGTGTTTAAACCTGTAAACCTGACAGGTTTACAGATACAGGCTAATAAAGGGGAAATAGGAATAAACAAAAATTTATAATGAGGAATATTTTATTGCTCTGTTTGTTTTTGGGCAGTTCCACTATTGCCTATTCTCAAACTGTTACGGTTAAAGATGCCAATACTTCTCAGCCAATTGAAATGGTGACTATTGTTAGTGAGGAGTTGCAGGAATTTATTAGCACTGACCAATATGGTAAAGCTGATATTTCAGCATTAGCAGGAGCTCAAGCAGTACAGATTCAAAGATTAG
Source organism: Bacteroidota bacterium (assembly GCA_051747245.1). Lineage (GTDB taxonomy): Bacteria > Bacteroidota > Bacteroidia > Cytophagales > Cyclobacteriaceae > Marivirga. The sequence goes on along the minus strand of JBNJFX010000011.1, from coordinate 28,733 downwards.
GTTATCAATTAAAAACCTTAAGCTATGAAGAGTTAAAGTCTTCTAATTTTGTAATTAAGCTTAAGCCCAATAATTTCAATTTGAATGAGGTGATTGTTTCTGCAACTCGCTGGAGGCAGAATACTGGAGATATTCCGTCTAAAGTTAGCTCTATTTCACCTGAGGAAGTGGAATTGCAAAATCCTCAAACAGCGGCTGATTTGTTGGGCGTATCAGGGAAGGTTTACATTCAAAAAAGCCAGCAAGGTGGCGGGAGTCCTATGATTAGAGGCTTTGCTACTAATCGATTGCTTTATACGGTAGATGGTGTTCGAATGAATAATGCTATTTTCCGTGGGGGAAATATTCAAAATGTCATCAGTTTGGATCCGTTTGCTACTGAGAATACGGAAGTTGTATTTGGACCAGGTTCTGTCATTTACGGCAGCGATGCTATTGGAGGGGTTATGAGTTTTCAAACCTTAAGTCCTGAGTTATCTGATTCAGATGAAGTTTTAATCTCTGGAAAAGTAAATACCAGATATTCATCTGCGAATAACGAAAAAACCCTTCATGCAGACTTAAAATATGGCTGGAATAAATGGGCTTTTGTCACTAGTGTTAGCAATTGGGATTATGACCATTTAAGACAAGGTAAAAATGGGCCTGATGATTACCTCAAAACCTATCATGTAGAAAGAATTGAGGGAGAGGATAGAGTGGTAGAACAAGATGATCCATTAATTCAAAATCCTACTGCCTACACCCAAAAGAATTTGATGCAAAAAGTTAGATTTCAACCTAATGAAAACTGGGATTTCCAATATGGATTCCATTATTCAGAGACTTCAGACTATGGGCGATATGACCGACTCAATAGAGTAATGAATGCTGAGCCACGCTATGCAGAATGGAAATACGGCCCACAAAAATGGATGATGAATAATTTGAATATAACACATTCGAAAGAGACCAAAGCCTTTGACCAATTATCAATTCGTTTAGCGCATCAGCAATTTGAAGAAAGCAGAATTGACCGCAATTTTCAAAGTGAGATCAGGAGGATAAGAGCAGAAAAGGTAGATGCTTATTCAGCCAATATTGATTTTATCAAGAAATTTGGAGAAAGTAGTACGGTTTTTTATGGTACAGAGTATATTTTAAATAATGTTGAATCAAATGGTAAACAGGAAAATATCTTAACGGGAGATTTTGCTAATTCACCCTCCAGATATCCTCAATCTACTTGGAGTTCAATTGCGGTTTATACGAATTATGAATTTAAACCATCTGATAAATTCACACTTCAAGGTGGTATAAGATATAATCACTTTTTATTAGATGCTGAATTTGATACTACATTTTATGCATTCCCTTTTACACAAGCTAATATCAACAATGGAGCATTAACCGGAAGTTTGGGAATGGTTTATCACCCAAGTGATTCATGGTCGGTTAATGCTAATTTTGGAACTGCTTTTAGAGCGCCCAATGTAGATGATGTGGGTAAAATATTTGATTCGGAACCTGGGGCGGTTGTGATTCCTAACCCAAACTTGACGGCAGAGTATGCATATAATTGGGATATTGGAATAGCTAAAATATTCAATGATTTTTTAAAAGTGGATTTTACCGCTTATTACACTATCCTTAACAATGCCATGGTTCGAAGAAATTCTCAATTGAATGGGCAAGACAGCATCATTTTCGATGGCGAAAGAAGTCAAGTTCAGTCCATTCAAAATGCAGCTATTGCCAATGTTTATGGAGTTCAGGCGGGAATGGAAATGAAATTTCCTGGAGGAATTAATTTATCATCTGATATAAATTACCAAATAGGTGAAGAAGAACTGGATGATGGCTCAGTAAGTCCATCAAGACATGCACCACCTTTATTCGGAACCACTCGCTTGAACTTTAAATCTGGGGATTGGAATGTTCAGTTTTATGCTAATTTTCAGGCAGAAAGACCGCATTCAGAATTAGCGGTTGAAGAAAGAAGAAAAACGGAAATTTATGCTTTAGATAAAAATGGAAATACTTATGCCCCCGCTTGGTACACCCTAAATTTTAAAATGAGCTATCAGCTTTGGGATGATTTAAGCTTGAATGCTGGAGTAGAAAATATTACTGACCAAAGATACAGACCTTATAGTTCTGGAATGTCTGCTCCAGGTAGTAATTATGTTTTTTCTTTAAATTTTAAATTTTGATATTATTTTGGTTTCAAGATATTACATTTTAATGTAGTCTCTTGAAACTTTTCTTTTGATTTGCACTTTCAATTCCTTTTGCCAATCATTATTCGTAATTTTGCAGCTTGATTGAGGAATCTATATGAAATGAGCATAAATATTCGAGGGCGAATTTTTACTAATCGCCTGATGAATATTTCTTGCGAATTCCATGTGGCCAAAAAAATCTATCATATACACATGAATAAGTTAGAACAAGAGATAAGCAAGCGAAGAACTTTTGGCATTATTGCCCACCCAGATGCCGGTAAAACCACCTTAACGGAAAAGCTTTTACTTTTCGGAGGAGCTATTAATAAAGCTGGAGCTGTTAAGTCCAATAAAATTGATACCGCAACCAAATCCGATTGGATGGAAATTGAAAAGCAGAGAGGTATCTCTGTGGCTACTTCCGTTATGGGTTTTGAATATAAAGATCTGAAAATCAACTTGCTGGATACTCCTGGTCACCAAGATTTTGCTGAGGATACTTACCGAACTTTAACTGCTGTGGATAGCGTAGTGATGGTAATTGACTGCGTGAAAGGGGTAGAGCAACAAACCGAGAAATTGATGGAAGTTTGTCGGATGCGAAATACTCCTGTTATTTGTTTCATCAATAAACTTGATAGGGAAGGAAGAGATCCTTATGATTTGCTTGATGAAATAGAAGAAAAATTGGATATCCAAGTTCGCCCACTGACTTGGCCGATTGGAATGGGCAAAACTTTTAAAGGGGTTTATAATTTATTCAGTAAAAACTTATTGCTTTTCAAACCGAGTAAACAACAACTAACAGCTGAAGGAATTGAAATAAAAGACCTAAGCGATGAGAACTTGAATATGAATGTTGGCGATACTTTGGCTGACCAGCTAAGGGAAGATGTAGAGTTGATTGAAGGTGTTTATCCTGAGTTAGATAAGGAAGAGTATCTTTCAGGAAAAGTGGCGCCAGTATTTTTTGGGTCAGCTATCAATAGTTTTGGAGTAAAAGAAATGTTGGATACTTTCATTAATATTTCTCCGCAGCCCAAAGAGCGATCAACAGAAGATAGAATCGTTAAACCTAATGAAGACAAATTTTCAGGTTTTGTATTTAAGATTCATGCCAATATGGATCCTAAACATAGGAATAGAATTGCTTTCGTTCGTATTTGCTCTGGAAAATTCCAAAGAGGGAGCAGTTATTTGAATGTGAGGCATGATAAAAAATTCCGTTTTTCGAATGCAACAGCCTTTATGGCACAAGATAAGGAAACTGTAGATGAAGCATATCCAGGTGATATTGTGGGTTTGTTCGATACAGGAAATCTTAAAATTGGAGACACCTTGTCGGAAGGCGAAAAAGGCATTTATAAAGGGATTCCATCCTTCTCTCCTGAGATTTTCAAGGAAGTAATTAATAAGGATGCCATGAAAACCAAGCAATTGGATAAAGGTTTAACCCAGTTGATGGATGAAGGGGTAGCGCAATTATTTACTTTCGAAATGGGAGCTCGAAAAGTAGTAGGTGTAGTGGGTAATCTTCAGTTTGAGGTAATTCAGCACCGTTTGAAAAATGAGTATGGAGCTTCTTGTGAGTTTGCACCTATGAATTTGTACAAAGCCTGTTGGTTCAGCAGTGATGACAATAAGAAGCTTGACGAATTCGTAAAATCCAAGTACCGTCATATTGCGAGAGATAAAGACGGAAAAATGGTCTTTATGGCTGAAACCAAATCTTGGTTACAAATGGTAGAGGATAATTTCCCTGAAATCGATTTCCATTTCCAATCGGAATTTTAGAAAAAAGCAATTGGCACAAAGATTCCATGGTCGGTGGTGCACCGACCATTTTCTGGATAGCTGTCTTTTTTGCTTCCTGTCGGTGTGCCACCGACCGGGGGCTAGATAATTAAATCCGCCAGAGGCGGTAGTATTTTCCACTACCCTAGTCTTAGCGTCTCGCTAAGACATTCAAGGCAAATAAGATTGAATTTAATTGTCAATAAAATAGATCTGAATATCCAAAGTAATTTCATTTCAAAGCGGAAGTAGTTTTATAGGAATCTTAGCGCTAGCGGAAGGAAAACTCTGTTATCTATCGCCATCCTCTGGATGGTGATGATTACTGGTGCCTCTGGCGCATGGTAATAAAACTGTTTGGTCGGTGGCACACTGATCATCTCTCCTAAAAAACTACCTTTCTACTTCCGATCGGTGTTCCACTAACTGGGGCAAGATTCTAGAACCTAGAGTCAAGACATATTTCCTTCTCTTATAGGAGAAGGATTAAGGATGAGGTTATTTCAAACCCCTTTCACAACCTGATAGTTTTTACGGGTTCTTTGTTCCATGTAAATTTCCTTATCTGCTCTCATGCGTTCTATTAAACTATCATTGCAATTTTTTATGGTGATTAATTCCAATCCTTTATTGTAGAGAATAGAAAAATCATCTTTTAATTCATTCATTAATTGATCTAATCGGTGCAAATCGTCATTTACACAAATAGAAAAGGAAATGGCTGTGTTTTGCATCATATTGATTTTGATATGGTGCTTATTCAGAGCATCAAATATTTTCCCGAATAATGCTTCAGTAATAAAAGTGAAATCTGTCAATTTGAATGTAATCAGGCTTTGCTTTTCTTTAATGATGATGCAGGGAATTTCATGAATTATTTTACAGTCATGGATAATAGTGCCGCCCTTTTCAGGAGAACTGAAAGAACGTACATGCATTGGGATTTTGGCAAGAGCCAATGGTTTAATGGTTTTAGGATGTATGACTGATGCACCGTAATAAGTCATTTCTGCAGCCTCCTGATAGGATAATTCTTGATATAAAACAGCATCCTTTATTTTCTTTGGATCTCCATTTAATATGCCTGGCACATCTTTCCAAATCGTGACTGCTTTGGCATTGGTACAATAAGCAAAAATGGCTGCACTAAAATCAGATCCTTCTCTTCCCAAAGTAGTGATTTTGCCGTTTTGCGTTCCGCCTAAGAATCCTTGAGTAATTACTAACTGATTTTGAGAGAATTCATGGTCAATTACTTTTTTCATTGATTTTTTGGTTTGCTCCCAATCAACCAAAGCATCTCTATAGCTGTCATCAGTTCTGATACAATCTTTTGCATCAATCTTTGAAATGGAGAACTCTTCTTTTTTTAAAAATTCCAATAAAATAGCCGAAGAAATCATTTCCCCATAAGAAATAATGCTGTCATAGGCTTCATCATATCGAGATTTATTGACCTCAGAAAGTTTTATTTTTAAATCTTCAAAAATATGTTCTAATAACAGAAGAATTTTTGCTTCATTTTCTTTAAATAATTTAGAAACAATGGAAGTATGATAGTTAAAAAGATTTCGTATTGCCGTATCAATTGATAGCTCATCAAGCCTCAAATGCAATATTTCTTCTAATGCATTGGTGGTTTTTCCCATAGCAGAAACCACTATAATTATTTTTTCATCTGGAAATCTTTTTAAGATTTCCGACATATTTCGTACTGCTTCTGCGTCTTTTATGGATGCCCCACCAAATTTAAATACCTGCATTTGTTCCTTTTTGTAATGAATGGCAAAATAAGCTGCAATTTTTTCATAATTTAGCATCAATACAAATAAATATTCCATGCAAACTAAATTAGCCAATTCTGTAGGCATCACCTTAGACCGATTTATCAAGAAAAAACAAAATGATTTTGCCTTTGCTTCGGGTGAACTTTCCCAATTGTTGAGAGACATCGCATTGGCAGGGAAAATTATTCACAGGGAAGTAAATCGTGCTGGCTTATTGAATATAGGAGGTGCTTATGGGACTGAAAATATTCAAGGAGAAGAACAACAGAAGCTGGATGTAATTGCTAATATCCGATTCATCAGAGCTTTGAAAAATGGAGGAGAAGTTTGCGCCATTGTTTCTGAGGAGGATGATGAAATCTTGGATTTGAATAATCAGGACGGAAGGTATATAGTGTCTATGGATCCATTGGATGGTTCTTCCAATATTGATGTAAATGTTTCCATTGGAACAATTTTTTCTATTTTCAGAAGGGTTTCTCCTGTAGGCAGTAAAGTGACTAAGGAAGATGTACTGCAAAAAGGTTCGGAACAAGTAGCAGCAGGATATTTATTATATGGTTCTTCCACAATGTTGGTATACACCACTGGTCGAGGGGTAAATGGATTTACCTACGACCCTTCATTGGGCGAATTTTTCTTGTCACATGCTGATATGAGAATCCCGGAAGATGGAAAAATATACTCGATTAACGAAGGTAGTTATAGAAGTTTGGAGCCTAAAATGCAACAATATATTGAAAGCTGTAAGGACAAAAAATATACAGCTCGCTATATCGGTTCCTTAGTAGCCGATTTTCATAGGAACTTACTGAAAGGTGGGATTTACATTTATCCATCCACTGAAAAAGCTCCAAATGGAAAACTGCGTTTGAATTATGAGTGCAATGCTTTGGCTATGATTTGCGAACAAGCAGGAGGATTGGCTACAGATGGCAATATGAGGATATTAGATATTCAGCCTGAATCCTTACACCAAAGAGTCCCTTTTTATACAGGCTCTAAGAAAATGGTGGAAGAAGCTATGAAGTAAGTTACTTTTGCTATTCTTACACTAAAATCATATCTAAATGCTAGCGCGAGCTTCTTAGCTCGTGCTATAGCATCCTAACTTACTTCTGCTCTTCCCAAGCATTATTCATTTGCTCGATAATATCTAAAATTTCTTCCTTTCCAGTCTGTTTTTCGGCAGAACTGATAAAGTATGGCGGGAAATCTTCCCAGCTGCTCAAAAATTTCTTTTTAAAGACGGCTACATTTTGCTGCGTTTTATTTTTAGATTGTTTATCCGCTTTAGTAAAGATTAGAGAAAGTGGCAATCCATTTTTACCAATAAAATCCAAGAACTCAACATCTGCTTTTTGAGGAGGCAGACGAGAATCAATCAAAACAAAGACACAAACTAGATTTTTTCTGTTTATTAGATAATCGCTTATCATTTTCCCCCAACCTTGATTGGTTTTTTTGCTTACTTTTGCATAACCATAACCGGGCAAATCCACCAAATACCATTTCTCGTCCATTAAGAAATGATTGATCAGCTGGGTTTTTCCTGGCTTGGAAGAGGTTTTAGCCAGATTTTTTCTGTCTGTCAGCATGTTAATTAAAGAGGATTTTCCTACATTCGACCTGCCAATGAATGCATATTCTGGCAAGTCTGTTTCAGGACTTTTACGATAATCTGTATTGCTGATTATAAATTCTGCATTTTTGATTCTCTTCATTTTGCAAATATAAGGTGATTAAATGGTAGGGAAAGTGTAGATGGATAAAGATTTATTGGCTTTGTGTTAAATATCATTTATGTGTAAGCTTTTTAAATAAAATTAAAATTTATCTTATATTAGATAATTATAATAAATGTGGTCAAATCACCATAAAAATGAGTGAAGCTTTATATATTTATCGCTTCTAAGCATATATTTTTAAATAAAAACAGGAAGTTTGGCTAACTTTTTTTGATATAACATAAAAAGTAGTTTAATTTAAGTGATTATTTTAGTGAAGCGACCTAACTCGCTATAATTTACCGAATTAAAGAATACGATGATATATAAATTTAGATTCTTTGCTGTCTTTTTAATTTCTGTTTTATTTGCTTTTCAAGTAAAGGCTCAGGAACCTAGTCCAGAAGAATTAGCTCAAACATATTTGGAAACAGCTGAAGAGATTCTCAAGGAAACAAAAGCTTTAAATCAAGCTGTGGATATGTACAAGCTAGCTGCTGAATCAGATCCGAACAATGTTGAAGCTAATTATAAAGCAGGGGATACTTATTTGCAAATCACTGAAAAAGCGAAAGCCACTAAGTTTTTATTACGTGCCTATCAATTAGACTCTGATTATAAATTTGACATGCTGTACAAAATAGGGCAAGGCTATCAATATGGCTATGAGTTTGATAATGCAATTGAATACTACAAGAAATACAAGCAAAAATTAGAGGATAATACTGGATATAATGGGGCTGATAAAACTCCTATCTCTGAGGTTGAAAGACGAATTGAGGAGTGTAATACAGGTAAAAAATTAATGGATAATCCTGTTAATTACTCCATTACTAATGTTGGCACTGCAATCAATTCTGAATCTTGGGATTTTGCTCCTGTTGTGAATGCCGATGAAACCGTAATGATTTTCACTTCAAGAAGAGGCCCGGATCAAGGAAACCTGAATGAAAATGTATTTGATGACAACTTTCATTACGAAGATATTTTCATTTCAAAAAAATCTGGCGGGGAATGGCAGCAAGCAGAAAATATTGGCCCTGTTGTCAACACTAAATATCATGATTCTAATTTTGGATTCTCTCCCGATGGCAAAACACTTTATATCTATAGTGATGAGGGAAATGGAGATATTTATTACACCAATAATTTATCTGAAGATACTTGGTCGGAACCTGTTGCCTTAAGTGATAATATTAATTCCAGTGGATATAATGAAAAATCTGTTTCTCAATCTGCTGATGGAAATACTTTGTTTTTTTCAAGTAATCGTCCTGGAGGAAATGGAGGCTTTGATATTTATTATTCCACTAAAAACAAAAAAGGAGAATGGGGCCCATCCAAAAATTTAGGAAAAGTAATTAATACTGAAGGAGATGAAGATGGATCTTTTATTCAGTATGATGGTAAGACACTCTATTTTAGCTCAAATGGACACAGCGGAATGGGTGGTTATGATATTTTCAAGTCAGTATACGACAGTGCTAGCAATGAATGGAGTAATCCTGAAAATTTAGGTTATCCTTTAAATTCTCCTGATGATGATATTTATTTAGTAATGACCAAAGACGGGAAAACCGGTTACTATTCCACTGTTCGAGAAGAAGGAATGGGTTTTACAGATATTTACAGAGTGAAAATTGCAGGTAGTGAAGATCAAGAGGATAAAAAGATGGCTAGTAAAAAAGCTAGTGTAGATGAAGATAAAAAAGAATCTGACAGAGAGGTAGATAGTGTAGATGTTGCTGAATCAAAAGATGATGAGGAAGATACAGGAGCCCCTGTTAAGCTACTTGTGAAAGTTGTAGACGCTAAGAGTAATCAAACTATTGATGCAAAGGTTAAATTGAAAGGGCAAAAAGATAATATTACTGTCCCTTCTGAAAGTAAGGAAAATGGTATATATACTTATGTGATTGTTAGGGAAGAGGAAACTGATTTCATGTTGTCGGCAGAAAAGTCAGGTTATATTTTCGCAAATAAGAAAATCACTGTTCCAGCTTCAAAAGGTGAAGAACAAACAATAAGACAAACGCTTAGCTTGAGTAAGCCTGATGTAGGAACTTCCAAAACCTTACGAAATATATTCTTTGAATTTGGCAAGGCTACTTTCACTTCCGAATCTTACGAAGAGTTAAATAAAATGGTAAGCTTTATGGAGGCTAATCCACAAGTTAATGTTGAAATTGCTGGGCATACTGATAATGTAGGTTCTGAAGCCGTTAACAAAAAGCTTTCTCAGCAGCGTGCTAATAAAGTAGTGGATTATCTAACAGGTAAAGGTATTGATAGAAGAAGACTTGATGCTAAAGGTTACGGAGAGGAAAGACCGATAGTAAGTAATGATGATGAAGTGATGGGAAGAGAGATCAACAGAAGGGTAGAGTTTATTGTAAAAGAATAAAACTTTTTGTATTTCATATATTTAGAGTAAAAGAAAATATTTTAGATAAATTGGGGATGTTCATCATCCCTTTTTTATTTATGAAATTTGATTCAAGAGTTTAATGAAAAAGTATGCGATCATAGTGGCTGGTGGAACTGGCAAAAGAATGGGAGAAGCCCTTCCTAAGCAATTTCTTAAGCTAGGTGGAACTCCTATTTTGATTCATACTTTACAGGCTTTTCAAGCAGCCGATCCTGAAATAGAGTTGATTTTAACACTTCCCCAAGAAGAAATCCAGTTTTGGGATGAGCTGAATATTTGGCATCAGAATTATATAGAGCATAAGGTAGTAGCAGGAGGTGAAACACGCTTCCATTCCGTAAAAAATGCATTAGAGCATATTGAAGAAGGGTTGGTTGCGATCCATGATGGTGTGCGACCATTTGTTTCAGCTAATACCATAAACCAATCTTTTGAATTGGCCATAGAGAAAAAAGCAGTGGTTGCGGCCGTTTTAATGAAAGATTCTGTACGGCAAGTAGATGAGAATGGCAATAGTGAAAATATAGACAGGAGTTCTCTAAGAATGGTTCAAACCCCTCAAACTTTTGATGTCAAGCTATTGAAATCTGCCTATAGCACACCTTATAAACCTTTTTTTACAGATGATGCTTCTGTTGTAGAAGCTTACGGGCATAAAATCACCTTATTTGATGGGGAATACCAAAACATCAAAATCACAACTCCTGAAGATTTAATTGTTGCAGAAGCTTTATTAAAGGCAAGGTAAGCTTTTGAGCTTACCTTGCTAATATTCATCTTCGTTAAAGAAGAAGTCTTCTTTTGAAGGATAATCAGGCCAGATTTCCTCTATGTTCTCATAGGGCTGTCCATCATCTTCTAATTCTTGTAAGTTTTCTACTACCTCCAATGGCGCTCCTGATCGAATTCCAAAATCAATTAATTCGTCTTTTGTGGCTGGCCACGGAGCATCTTCTAAGTATGAAGCTAATTCTAATGTCCAATACATATTCTACCGTATTTTTTTGATGCGCAAAAGTATGATAAAAAATTATAAATCAAAGCTTTAATTGCTTATGACTTTACATGCATACTAAAATAATATGCACAAAGTTCAAATTATTTTAAATTTTTGTTCAAATCACGGAGTTCTTCCATGATTTGTTGCTTTACGGCAAGCTTTCTTTTTTGTTTTTCGTGTTTAAAGCCTACCATTTTATCCAACTTTTGAGTTCCTAAATTAAATTTTTCTAAATTTTCTTCAAATACATTGAGTTCTCTTTGATCTCTTGCAATCAAATCCCTCAAAATATTCATTTTTAGTTTAATGGCATCTTTTTCTTCTAAGCCTTTTTTTGCTTTTCGCTCAAATAAATTTTCTAAAAAGCTCTTTTCAAAAATATAATCATTTAAAGTGAAATATTCTTCATTTAATGATTTGTTAAATGTTTTTCCTGAGTTCTTCCATTTTTGTTGTATTGCTTTTGCCTTTTCAACTGCCTCAGAAGGATTCACTTTTTGAGCTTCCTTTAATTCCTCAATCAACGCCAATTTTTCTTGGTCATTGTTTTCCTTAGGTTGAAATTTAGGGTTTTTAGGATTTCCGGATTTTCTGCCTTTCTGAGTATATTTCTTGAATTCTTTTAAAAGGCTAGCGTACTTTTCCTTAGGAATATTTTCCAAGGACTTCCATTCTTCTACTAAAGAATTACTCTTCTGAGCTAATTCTTCAGGTTCTGATTTATCATCTTGTAGTTTTTTCGCTTTTTCTATAAGTAGCTCATATTGCTTTTCCCGAGCGGCCATCATTTCTTTTTTAGCCTCATGAAAAGCCTTTTTCTTTTCATAAAATTCATCATAAATAGATTGAAAAGCACTTTCTACTTCCTCTTTTTTGTCTTCTTCCACTGCGCCTACACGAATCCATCTTTGGCGAAGTTCTTTCAATTTTTCGGTAGCTTCTCTCCAATCGGGATTAGCGGCATAGCTTTTAGCCTCTTCAATTAATGTGGATTTAACCTCTAGGTTGCGCCTTCTATTTTGACTGATGTAGTCTTCCAACATCTTTTCCAACATCTCTAATCGCTTTTTAAGCGCAACAAAATCGCCTATTCCATCAAAAGAGGATAGAGATTCCTTCAAATTCAGAACTTTCATCAAAAAGGAACCTTTATTATCCTCTGTTTCTATCTGATGTTGAACTTTATCTACTTTTTCCTTAAGAGATTCGAATCGGCCCTTAAAAAACTGCATTGCAGTTGCCTCATCTTCCTTTACTTCTCCTATTTCTCTCTGCGGAAAACCATCTTGTTCCTTTAAAATCACTTTTCCGCCTTCAATGAAAGCCAATTCTTGCTGTAAATCAGTCAAAATATTATAATTTGGTTTTTGTAAAATTTGGTGCAAAATTAAATTTAATTTGCAATAAAGCCATACGGCTCTTGTGTTATTACTGATGATATCACGTAATTTGAAATTCAATTGAAGATAAAAGAAAAATATTAGCAAAAAAACAGATATGAGTGACGAAAAAATAATTTTTTCAATGGCGGGGGTTTCCAAGATATATCCTCCCAAAAAAACTGTATTAAAAGATATTTATTTATCCTTTTATTATGGAGCCAAAATTGGTGTGTTAGGTCTGAATGGTTCAGGTAAATCTTCATTGTTAAGGATTATAGCTGGAATCGATAAGGATTATCAAGGAGAAGTAGTAGCCTCTAAAGAATATTCCGTTGGGATGCTAGAGCAGGAACCTGAATTGGATCCCGATAAAACAGTGAAGCAGGTTGTAGAGGAAGGTGTTGCGGAAACGGTTAATCTCTTAAAAGAATTTGAAGAGATTAATGAGAAATTTGCTGATCCTGAAGTTTTGGACAATCCTGACAAAATGAATGATTTGATTGAACAGCAAGGAAAGGTTCAGGAAAAATTAGATCATGCTAATGCTTGGGAACTAGATAGTAGGCTAGAGCAAGCGATGGATGCATTACGCACACCACCGGCTGATTCACCTGTGAAAAATCTCTCGGGTGGAGAAAAGCGTAGAGTGGCTTTATGTAGATTGCTATTGCAAGAGCCCGATGTATTGCTTTTAGATGAGCCTACCAACCACTTGGATGCGGAGTCTGTGCATTGGCTAGAGCATCACTTACAACAATATAAAGGCACTGTGATAGCCGTAACCCACGATCGTTATTTCTTGGATAATGTAGCAGGCTGGATTTTGGAGTTAGATAGAGGAGAAGGTATTCCATGGAAAGGAAACTACTCTAGCTGGTTGGATCAAAAGCAAAAACGATTGGCCCAAGAGGAAAAATCTGAATCCAAAAGACAGAAAACATTGCAGCGGGAGTTGGAATGGGTGAGAATGGCACCTAAAGCCCGTCAAGCGAAATCAAAAGCTCGTTTAAGCTCTTATGAAAAGATGCTGGATGAAGAAGGCAAGGATAAGGAACAAAAATTAGAGTTGTTTATACCGCCAGGACCACGTTTGGGAAGTAAAGTGATTGAGGCAAATGGAGTAGCCAAAGCTTATGGCGACAAACTTTTATACGAAGATCTTAATTTTTCTTTGCCTCAGGGTGGAATTGTGGGAATTATCGGACCAAACGGTGCTGGTAAAACTACTTTGTTCAAATTAATAACGGGTCAGGAAGAACCTGATGCTGGTAATTTCGAAGTAGGGGAAACCGTTAAGATTTCTTATGTCGATCAAGCACATGATAATTTGGATCCAAATAAATCAGTTTGGGAAAACATTTCGGAAGGTAATGAATGGATTCAACTTGGGAACAATAAAATCAATTCCAGAGCTTATGTGAGCAAATTTAATTTTGCCGGAGCAGATCAAGAAAAGAAAGTGGGCGTATTGTCAGGCGGGGAAAGAAACAGAGTGCATTTGGCTATGTCCATCAAGCAAGAAGCTAACTTATTGTTGCTCGATGAGCCTACCAATGATTTGGATGTAAACACCCTTAGAGCTTTAGAGGAAGGATTGGAGAATTTTGCAGGTTGTGCCGTAATCATCAGTCACGATAGATGGTTCTTGGATAGAATTTGTACCCATATTCTAGCATTTGAAGGCGATTCTCAAGTCTATTGGTTTGAAGGTAATTTCACCGATTATGAAGAGAACCGCAGGAAAAGACTTGGAGACGATGCAATCCCTAAAAGAATAAAGTATAAGAAGTTGACTAGATAAGTAGTTTTATTCAATGATGTTCAAAGCCTAATCTGTTTTCAGGTTGGGTTTTTTATTAAAAATATCTATTATTCTATTTTTACAGTAGCTATATTGATTTAAAATCAAGTCCTCACAGTCTTTGAACTGAACTTCAAAAGAGAAAACAGGATTTTTGCTACAGTAGAAAGATGTGGTAATCTAATTGTTTTCTGCTGGTATAAATCTGTGAGAATTATCCCCTAGAGGGGATTATAGGGGTGTCGGATGGAAAATGTGGAGTCCTGTTATATAGTGGCATTGAAATGAAACCGATGGAATCTAATCTTTTAAAAAACAATAGAAGGGACTTTTTAAAAAAGGTAGGATTAAGCAGTTTACCTTTTTTGATTCCTGGTGTATCATATTCAGAAGCAATCTCAGAGGTGAGAAAGAAAGCTGAAAAAAAATCAATAAATCTTATATATGATGGATTGTTTCTTGAACCAGAGGAATACATCAAAAAATTAAGTGAAATCAATGAGCAGAATTCAATAGCTCCAGATATCTATGGACATGGTGGTACAACTAAAAAGCTAGAAGAAAAATTAGCTGAGATGACTGGGAAAGAGAAAGCTATTTACCTGCCAACGGGAACCATGGCAAATCAATTGGCCATAAAGCTTTTGAATGGTGATAATACAAAAGTTATTGTGCCAGAAAATTCCCATGTTTATCGTGATGAAGCAGATGCAGCCCAAAGTGTACATGGTAAAAGATTAGTACCCATCCAAAATGGAAAAGCATATTTTACATCAACTGACATAAATAAAACAATTCAAGATATTCAGGGGAATGAAGTCTTTAAAAGTGGAATAGGAACAGTAGTTATAGAAAATCCCGTCAGAAGAGCTAATGGAACTGCCATTCCGATTGAAAATATTCATGAAATTGCAGAATATTGCAAGAAGAATGGATATAAAATGCATTTAGATGCTGCTAGAATACATTTGGCAGAAGCTTTTCATGGAACGTCTTTAAAAGATTATGCCGAACCTTTCGATACAGTTTATATATCTCTTTATAAATATTTAAATGCTAACGGGGGAGCTGTATTGTGTGGAGATGCAGCTTTAATAGATAGTCTCAATCATCAAATCAAAATTTATGGGGGAACAATGTATCAAAGTTGGATGAATACAGCAGTTGCATTGCATTATTTGGATAATATTAGTGATAGGTTTAAAAGAGTAGCAAATTCATCTAAAAAAATTGTGAATAGACTGAATCAATTAGATGGATTACAAATTTCTTCCATTCCAAATGGGACAAATATTTACAAATTGAATTTGGATTCGTCCATTAATGGGAGAAAATTCATAGATTACCTTGATAGTAAACATCAAATTTGGTTGAATTCGCCAGATGAGAATGGTACAATTCGCTTAGCCTTTAATGAGAGTATTTTATTCAGGTCAGAAAATGAAATGGTGAAAGCTTTTCAAAATGCTATATCTGCATAAAAATTGAACAAAGTACATTTAATACGGTCAACTCTAATCTGGGAAGTTCAGGACACTCATCCAACTCCCTACTTCCAACTCCCAACTTCTAACTCTACTCCTCCCTCAACTCTCTCAAATAAAGCTGAATAGTATTTTCCATCCCGTAATAAAGGGCGTCACAGATTAGAGCATGTCCAATACTGACTTCATCCAGAAAAGGAATTTTTTCTTTTAAAAACCTTAAGTTTTCCAAGCTCAAATCGTGCCCAGCATTAATTCCTAAGCCTGCCTCTTGGGCTGTTTTAGCAGCAACTGTAAATGGCTTTACGGCATTTTCTCTATCTTTTGTGTAATTGGCAGCATAAGGTTCTGTATAAAGTTCAATTCTATCAGTGCCGATTTTAGCAGCTGCTTCAATTAGTTTTGGATCTGTTTCTATAAAAATAGAAGTTCTAACCCCCATATTTTTTAATTGCGAGATAACATCGATCAAAAAATCCTGATGTTTTATGGTGTCCCAACCTGCATTTGAAGTAAGCACACCGGGAGGGTCTGGTACTAAAGTAGCCTGAGTTGGATTGTTTTTTTCTACTAATTCTAAAAATCTGGCATCTGGATAGCCTTCAATATTAAATTCAGTAGTAACAATAGGAGCTAAATCGAAAACATCTTTTGTGGTGATATGCCGTTCATCCGGGCGGGGATGTATAGTAATTCCTTGGGCGCCAAAACGTTCGCAATCCTTGGCAACATTCACTACATTAGGGTTTTCTCCACCTCTTGCATTACGCAAAGTGGCAATCTTATTGATATTGACGCTTAAGCGTGTCATAATTTTATATTTATATGGTAACTTTGTCGGCAAGTTAATGATTTTAAAAAATTTACTATGAGCTTAAAACAACAAATCGATACGGATATTAAAAATGCAATGAGAGCTAAAAATAAAGATGAGCTTAAAGCATTGCGTTCTATTAAATCTATGATTTTATTGGCGGAATCTGAAAAAGGAGCGGATGAAAGCCTTTCACAAGATGCAGAGATGAAATTATTAATGAAGGCTGCCAAGCAAAGGAAAGAGTCTGCTGAAACTTATAAAGAAAATGGCAGAGACGAATTAGCTGATGCGGAATTTTTGGAATTAGAAGTGATTGAGAGATATTTGCCGAAACAAATGTCGGAGGAGGAATTGAAGACAAAATTGCAGGAAATTATTTCCACAGTAGGAGCTTCCGGCCCGCAAGATATGGGTAAAGTAATGGGAGTTGCCACAAAGGAATTGGCCGGAAAGGCAGACGGTAAAATGATTTCTCAATTAGTAAAACAAATTCTAACTTCTTGAAATCAATAGAGATATTCCTCATTAGCTTTCTTTTGGGGCATCCCTGCGAAGGGACTAGCTTTGTCCATAATAAATTAAGTCTAATTAAATGAAAGTCCTTGATATCATTTTGCTGATACCATTGTTTTTTGGTGCCTTTTTAGGATTTAAAAAAGGATTGCTACTAGAGATAGTTTCTTTGGTAGCTTTTGTTCTAGCCATAATTGGTGCCTTTAAACTTTTGGATTTTGGCATGGAAATATTGCAGCCCTATTTTGAAAATTGGGAACAAGCTTTGCCTATTATTTCCTTCATTTTACTTTTTATAGCAATTTTGTTAATAGTGAACCTGATTGGAAAGATTGTCAAAAAGATTTTGGACATGACCCTTTTAGGTGGTCTGGATAATTTTGCCGGAGCAGTGATTGGATTATTGAAATGGGCTTTTGGTGTGAGTTTGGTGTTATGGCTGGGGGAATCAATTGAAATTAGTGTTTCTGCAGAAATGGCAGAAGGAACATATATTTATCCGATTGTGGCTTCAATTGCTCCATTTGTTGTGGAATTAATTTCTGCTTATATGCCCTTTATTCAGGATGTTTTCGACCAATTAAAAGCTCAATTTCTTAATTAAATTGTCATGATTTTAATTGTGGATAATTTCGATTCTTTTACCTATAATCTGGTTGATTATTTCAATCAGTTGGGAGAAGAATGTGAGGTTGTCCGTAATAATATTAATCCTGAAAAACTGGAAAAAAATAAATATTCAGCTTTGGTTTTGTCTCCTGGGCCCGGAAAACCAGATGAAGCAGGGTTTTTGATGGACTATATTCATGCATTTGAAAACAAATTACCTATTTTAGGTATATGTCTTGGGCATCAGGCTATTGCCAAATATTTTGGTGGGGCTATAGTAAAAGCCATAAAACCTATGCATGGGAAAATATCAAATATTCAACTCCTGCATAAAGATGAGATATTTGAAGGCATAGAAAATGATTTTGAAGTAGTGAGATATCACTCTTTGGTGGTCGAAAATTTAGAAAATACTTTGCTTAAGCCTTTGGCTAAAACAGAGGAAAATGAAAATATGATTTTCAAGCATCAATTTCTCCCAATTTATGGGATTCAATATCATCCTGAAGCTGCTCTTACAAAATTTGGATTGCAGATTTTGACAAATTGGAAAATGACAGTAAATAGAAATAAGGAAGCAATACCGAATAAATTGTAGTAGTTTAAAGGAATTTGATATATTTAACCCTGTAGAGTTTTACAGCGTTAAATAAAAGTGAGATTTTCTTTTAATTTTAAATATATAAGATGCAATCTGGATGATTGCTTGATTACAGTGATTTAAATAAATTATGAAAATACATAAAGAAGGAGAATATAGTTATATAGATGAAGGTTCAGGTGAACCATTGGTTCTTTTGCACGGATTATTCGGGGCATTAAGTAATTGGGAAGGTGTAGTAAATAAATTTTCTCAAGAATACCGTGTTTTGATTCCTTTATTACCTATTTATGAAATGCCAATCAAACAAGCAGGCTTAGGTGCTTTAACAGATTTTGTGGAAGGCTTTGTAGAACAACAGGGCTTAGAGCAAATGACCTTAATTGGAAATTCGCTTGGTGGCCATGTCGCTTTGATTTATACATTAAGACATCCTGATCAGATTAGTCGCTTAGTACTTACGGGTAGTTCGGGGCTTTTTGAAAACACAATGGGAGGCTCTTTCCCAAAAAGAGGAAGTTACGATTATATTCAGGAAAGAGTAGCTTATACCTTCTACGATCCAAAAACAGCAACAAAGGAGCTTGTGGATGAGGTTTTTGAAACCACTAAAAGTATTCCTAAATGTATGCGGATTGTTGCCATAGCCAAATCAGCTCAAAGGCATAATATGCGGGAAGAAATAAAGAAAATTACTGCACCAACTTTATTAGTGTGGGGATTAAATGACACTATTACCCCGCCTATGGTTGCTCATGAATTTGATAAATTAATTCCCAATACCACATTGAGATTTATTGATAAATGTTGCCATGCCCCAATGATGGAGCATCCGGAGATTTTTAACAATTATTTGGATGATTGGTTGAAAAATACTGAACTTGTAACTACAGCATGACGATAGATTTAATAAACGATATGATCCCACCTTTAAAGGTGACTGATGATGCAGCCAAAGCGCTGGTATGGATGGAAGAGTTGAGGCTTCATGCATTGCCCGTTATTAAGGATAAAACATTCCTAGGATTTTTAACGGAAGAAATGATTATTGATCAAAATGATGTAGGGGCAAAAGCAGGTGACCTCTTGCTGAAAGGAGAGGATTGTTTCGTTTATGATTTTCAGCACACTTATGAAGCTGTTAAAAAGGCTACAGATTTTGATTTTGAATGCGTTGTAGTACTCAATGAAGATAATGAGTATTTAGGTGTTGTGGTACTGTCAGATGCTTTATCAATATTTTCACAATCCGCATCTATTCAAAGTGAAGGTGGTGTAATCGTATTGTCAATGAACCAAGCCGATTATTCATTAAGCGAAATTAGCCGTTTAATTGAATCTAATGAAGCTCAAATAATGGGCTCTAGTTTGAATATTGATAAAAATGAACCCACTAAATTTAGATTGACCCTTAAAATCAATAAAGTTGATTTAACTCATATTATTGCCACTTTAGAACGATTTGGTTATAAAGTGATAGCCAAATATCAAGAAGTAAAATCAGTATCTAACGAAAAGGAGCGGTTGGATATGCTAATGAGATATTTAGATGCCTAATTCAGTTAAAATTGCACTTCATGGCAAAGTCTTTAATGATGAAGTGAAGCCACATATTAAAAAAGTTGTAGATTATTTAAAAGCATCCAATGCTGAGCTTATTGTTTCACAGCTTTTTGCCGAAAAGTTCACAGAAGCATTTCCGCAATATGCCAATTTCGACCAGTTCGAAAAACTGCATGCTGCTGACAATGTGGATTACCTCATTAGTTTAGGCGGAGACGGAACATTGCTTGAAGCAGTAAATTATGTTGGGGAATTGGAAACCCCAATTTTAGGAATTAATACTGGTCGTTTAGGCTTTTTGGCCACTACTCCTAAAGATAAAATTGATAAGGCTCTATCGGATTTGTTAAATAAAAATTATAAAATAGATAGCAGGGCCTTAATTTATTTGGAAGCCGACTCAAAAGTTTTTGGTGAAAAACCATTTGCATTAAATGAATTTGCCATTTTAAAAACAGATTCCTCTTCCATGATTACTGTACATACCTATGTGGACGGGGAATATTTAAATTCTTATTGGGCAGATGGATTGATTGTGGCTACTCCTACTGGTTCTACAGGGTATTCATTAAGTTGTGGAGGGCCAATAATCTTACCCCATTCTAATAATTTCGTTATTACTCCCGTAAGTGCACATAATCTGAATGTCAGGCCTTTAATTGTTTCAGACCAAAGTGTGATTTCCTTTAAAATTGAAGGGCGCAGCAACAAATTTTTGGTGTCCCTCGATTCAAAATCCCATTCTGTCGATTCTTCTATCAAAATGTCAGTTCGAAAAGGGGAATTTAAAGCCAAATTGATTACGTTTGACCAGTTGAATTATTTTGATACGCTTAGGCAAAAATTAAATTGGGGATTAGATTTAAGGAATTGATTGCCATATATTTAAAATATTTAACTTATTTTTGCTCTTTAAGTATAGAACCAGAGTATATATGAAAAAACTAATACTTGCCTTTTCTATTATAATGTCAGCAATGATGATATTGCCTGAATCTGTTGATGCCCAAATATTTGGCGGTAAAAATAAAAGAAGAAAAAGTAATCGAAAGATAGGGTCTTTCTCAGGTTCCAAAAGATTATTTAATCCTGAGATTTCTTACTTTGCTTTTGGTGGAGGAATTAATGCTTTAAATTATTTTGGAGAAATTGCACCTAGGCCTACTACCTTGAGCACGGATGTTTCTTTTACTCGCCCAGGTATAAATCTGTTTTTAAAGCAGAAATTTGGAGATCGCTATAGCTGGAAAGTAAATGTTATGTGGGGAAGGCTTCAAGCTTCTGATACAGAAACCATTGGTACTGACAATTTTAATTCTGAAAACGCCAATCGTTATTTAAGGAATTTAGATTTCAGGAATGACATTTATGAATTGTCTTTTCAAGGTCAGATAGATTTATTTAAACATGGCGGAAGATATTCCTCTAGGCAACCATTGAATATTTATGCTTTTTTTGGAGTAGGCATTATCTATCATGATCCTAAAGGGAAAGTTCCTGAATATTTCACTACTGATCCATTCTTGACAGATGGTGATCCAATAAATTTTCCAGATCGCTATATTGAATTAAGGCAAGCTGGTGAATGGGTAAGTTTACGTGATTTAGGTACAGAAGGTCAAACATTTGATAGTGATACCAGAGAACAATACAAAGATTTATATAAAAAAGATTTACCAAAGCCCTATAGTAGATTCCAAATTGTAATACCAGTGGGGATTGGAGCTAGATACAAAATGACCAATAATTTAGATATTTCCTTGGATATTGGCTATAGACATACTTTTACAGATTATCTTGATGATGTAAGTGGAGAATATGTAGACCTTTCCGCTTTTGAAGATCCTCTTGCAGATCCAAATGTTGCATTGGCTATGGCCATGTCAGATAAATCAAATCAATTTGACGGTCAAACATTCAATGAGAATATATTGCCGGCTTTAAATACACAGCGAATTAATACCTATAATAATGCCTTAAACCCCGATTTTACTTGGAGTCGTGCGGCAGGTTATGGTAAGGCTGCGGGGATAGGTAATGATGATGATAGAAGAAATAATAGGGGAAACCAAAATGATAATGATATTTATATTGTAACAAATATCTCTGTCACATACATTTTGGGCGGTGGACTCGTTAAAGGAGCAAAGTTTAGATAATTTATGATGAGAATGTTTTTCCATAAAGGAAAGCATTTTAGCTTTCCTTTTTTATTTATAATACTCTTCAGTTTTGGACAAGATGTTTTTTCTCAGTCAAAAGAGTTTGGAGGGGGCATTGCGAGTTTTAACTATACGGGCGATCTTATACGCACCTATTCTGTTTCAAATCAATCAATAGCCGGGAATTTATATTATGTGAGAAATTTCAAGGATGGGTGGAGTGCTAAATTAAATTTTGCAGCTGGCAGAATAAAAGGAAGTGATCAAAACCCTATTGATCCGCAAGCAAGAGTTAGGAACGCAACATTTCAGGATTTTATAACAGAAATTTCAGGTCAGGCAAATTATGAATTTCTAGATTTTAGATCAGATAAAGCTTTGGTGGATTTCACGCCCTATCTAACAGTAGGAGCTGGTTTCTTTTTGATCAATAGAGCTGAAAAAAATGCTAACTATAGTGATATTCAATTAATGATTCCTTTTGGGGCTGGGATTAAATATAGTGTTAGCCCACTTTGGACCATTAATTTTGAGTTTTCTGCCAGAAAATTATTTTTTGATTATTTAGATAATATCTCTCATCAGGAAGTGACCGATAAAAGAAATTCTGATTTCCAATTCGGAGACTGGAATGACAATGACTGGTATTATTTTACGGGACTGACATTGAGCTACACATTTTGGGGGGTAGATTGCCCGGTTCCTTTAAAAAAATAACACTTGATTTTTCTCATAGGTTTAGTAATAACAAGGATTTTTGTACCTTGCGCTCTTATTTCGAGCAGCTGATTGTAGATGGAAAAAAATTTGGATAAAAACAATTTACCAAAGCATGTGTCCGTTATCATGGACGGTAATGGGCGATGGGCAAAAAAACAGGGAGCAGCTAGGGTGTTCGGTCATAAAAATGCCATTAAAGCAGTTCGCGATACAGTAGAAGGCTGTGCAGAATTAGGCATTTCTCATTTAAGCCTTTATGCATTCTCTACTGAGAACTGGGGTAGACCAAAAAGAGAAGTAGATGCCTTAATGCAGCTGTTGGTTTCTACCATTAAAAGTGAAATGAAAACTTTGATGGAAAATGATGTGAGATTATCTTCCATTGGTGATATTGAAAAATTGCCAAACAAATGTTCTAACGAATTAAAAATTGCCAAAGAGCAAACAGCTCAAAATAAGGGCTTAAATTTAATTTTAGCATTAAATTATAGCGGTAAGTGGGATATCACCCAAGCTTGTAAAAAGGCTTTGAATGCTTGTCAAAATGAAGGTTTGACGGAAGCAGATTTAACAGATTCAATATTTGAAAGCTTTTTATCAACAGCTGATATACCTGATCCTGAATTGTTAATTCGCACTAGTGGGGAATTCAGGATTAGTAATTTTATGTTATGGCAATTGGCTTATACTGAAATTTACATTACCGAAGTCCTTTGGCCGGATTTCAGAAAGGAACATTTAATAAATGCATTGCGCAACTACCAAACTAGAGAAAGAAGATTCGGAAAAGTAATAAGTGAATGATACGAAATTTATTAATGTTATTGAATTTACTGCTGTTATCGCAGGTAATGGTGGCGCAAATCAACCCATCTCTTGATTATAGTAAACCTAGAAAGTATGAAGTTACCGAAGTGGTGACTAATGGACTCGAATACTTGGATGAGGGTGCAGTTATTGCTATAACCGGAATCAGAATAGGGGATAGAATAGATATTCCAGGCGATGATATAGCTTTTGCAATAAAAAAAATGTGGAGACAAGGCCTTTTTGCTGATATAGAGGTGAAATATGAAATCGTTTCTGAAGGCAAAGTCAAACTGATTTTTGAATTGACAGAAAGACCAAGACTAACCAGGTTTAGCTTTGATGGCATCAAAAAATCAAAAGAATCTGAAATTTCGGATGAACTGACTTTAGTAAAAGGAAGGATATTAACTGATGCTTCCATTAAAAATGCTGAGCTTAATATTAAGAAGTATTTTAAAGAGAAAGGTTATTTGAACGTAGAAGTTGAATCTGAACAGAAAACTGATGGTGTTGTATCCAATGGGGTAAAACTTGTTTTCAAAATTGACAAAAAAGAAAAGGTTAAAATTGAGGACTTATACATTGTTGGAAATTCAGAATTTGGGGATAGAAGAATAAAAGGCAAGCTCAAGAATACGAGGGAAAAATTACGTTTTACTTTGTTTGAGGATATATTTAGTAGAGCTATACATTCTAAGCCGAAACATTGGTTTAGATTTTTTGCTAAACAAGATTCAATTGGCTTATCTAGGGCATTAGATTACTTTGGAGAACATGTTAGTTTGAATTTCTTTAAATCATCAAAACTTGTGCAGGCCGATTATGAGGAGGACAAAAGATCAATTATCGATTTCTACAATAGCAAGGGATATCGTGATGCTGAAATCACTTATGATAGTATTTTTAATGAAGGGGATGATATCTCTATAGAAATTGGTGTGCATGAAGGTAAAAAGTATTACTTCAGAGACATTAATTGGACAGGTAATTTTAAATACGGTGATGAAGTATTAAGCTCAGTCCTTAATATCGACAAAGGGGATGTGTATAATTTAGAAAAAATTAACAGGAAGCTTAATTATGACCCTTCTGGAAATGATATTAGCTCTATTTACATGGATAATGGTTACCTATTCTTTAATGTGACCCCGGTTGAAGTAAATGTAGAACAAGATTCCATTGATTTAGAATTAAGAGTTTATGAAGGGGCGCAAGCTACCATCAATAAAATTAACATTTCAGGAAATACTAGAACTAACGATCATGTGGTGTTAAGAGAACTAAGGACTATTCCTGGAGAGAAGTTTAGCCGTGACAAGTTAATCAGAACCCAAAGAGAATTATCACAATTAGGTTATTTCAACCCAGAAACAGTTAATCCTACCCCGGTTCCTAATCCAAGTGATGGAACCGTGGATATTAATTGGGAATTAGAAGAAGTTTCAAATGATCAGATTCAACTCTCAGGTGGTTGGGGTGGTTTTATTGGTTTTGTCGGTAGCTTAGGTGTTACTTTCAATAATTTTTCCATCAACAACTTCTTTGATTTTGGAAATTGGGACCCACTTCCTGTAGGAGACGGACAGCAGCTTTCGCTACAATTCCAAGCCAATGGAAGGCAATATCAGAGTTATAATGTTTCCTTTACAGAGCCTTGGTTAGGTGGTAAAAAACCAAATGCCCTTACAATTGGAGGTAGTTTTTCTAATCAAGGGGAGTTTGTGGATTTTAGAAATCCTAGATCAGGAATCGCTGGGTCTTTCAAAATTTTCAGAGGGTTTGTAAGTTTATCGAGAAGGTTGAAATGGCCCGATAATTATTTTACTTTATCTAATTCATTAGAATATTCTAGATATACATTAAATAATTCCAGAAGGTTTGGGCAACAGATTGGTTGTTCAGATTGTGAAGCCAATAATTTTAACTTTAAGACTACATTTGCCCGTAATAGTATAGATAACCCAATTTATCCAAGGGGCGGTTCGAAAATAAGTTTGGCTGTTTCATTAACACCTCCGTACAGTTTATTAAATAATAAAAATTATGATAAACTGTCATTTGAACAAAGCATCAAATTCTTAGAATTTAATAAATGGATGTTTGATGCATCGTTTTTTAATCAGGTAGTGGGTGATTTAGTAATCAATACTAGAGCTAATTTCGGTATTATTTCAAGCTATGGTGATAAAGTAGGTGTTGGACCTTTTGAAAGGTTTATTCTTGGAGGATCTGGATTAGCAGGTGGCCAAGGGTTTATTTTAGGTAGTGATATTATAGCACTTAGAGGTTATGAAGATAATTCTCTTAGACCTACTGAACTAGTGAATAGTTTTGAACGAGGAGAAGTTAATACTAGGCAAATATCGGGTGGTACTATTTACAATAAATTCGTAATGGAGATGAGATATCCTATTTCTTTAAATCCTTCTGCTACTATATTTGTATTAGGTTTTGGAGAAGCAGGTAATACTTGGACAGCATTTGATAAATATAATCCTTACGATTTAAAACGTTCTGCCGGTATTGGGGCCAGAATTTTTATGCCGGCATTTGGTACGATTGGGATAGATTGGGGGTATGGATTTGACAATGCACCAGGTACAAATAGACCAAGTGGAGGCCAAATTCACTTTACAATTGGTAATCAACAAAGATAAATTGGTATGAGATTTGTTAATGTCATAATAACAATTGTAATTTTAAGTCTGAGTTCGCAAATTGCAAGTGCACAAAAATTTGGTTATGTTGATTCGAAATTCATTCTAAGTAAAATGCCAGAGTACAAAGAGGCTAAGCAAGAAATTGATGCACTGACCTCTGCATGGCAAAATGAAAT
The DNA here is from genome assembly GCA_051747245.1 of Bacteroidota bacterium. Lineage (GTDB taxonomy): Bacteria > Bacteroidota > Bacteroidia > Cytophagales > Cyclobacteriaceae > Marivirga. The sequence goes on along the minus strand of JBNJFX010000011.1, from coordinate 2,495 downwards.
CAAAGGAATGCGAAAGGAAATTGAATCAATGTATGCGGAATTAAAGGCAGAGGAAGTCCTTTTGACAAAAGAATTAAAAGAGGAGCGATTAGCTGAAATTGAAAAGAAAGAAAAGGAAGTGGAAGAATATCAGAACAAGGTTTTTGGTTTTGATGGATTGCTCTTTTTAAAAAAGAAAGAATTGGTAAAACCGGTTCAAGATAAAGTTTTTGATGCCGTGGAGGTAGTGGCAAAAAAAGAAAGATTACAAATTGTATTTGATAAAGCTGGAGAGCTTATCATGATTTATACCGATCCTATACATGATTATACGGATTTGGTTTTAGAAGAATTAGGATTAATAGACGAAAACGATTTAAATAAAAATTAATAAAGTAAAAATAAACAGATGAAAAAGGGATTAATATTAATTTTAGCTTTGGGCTTATTTTATACAGCAAATGCCCAAGAGACCAAGATAGGATTCACAAATGCTGATTATGTTTTGAGCCTTATGCCTGAATCTAAGGAGGTACAATCTCAAGTAGAAGCTTATGAAAAGCAATTTTCAAATTCTATTCAGCAAAAGTATCAAGATTTTCAGGATCAAGTAGCTGAGTATCAGCAAAATGCACCTTCTATGACTGAGCAAGTAAGAGCTGAAAAAGAGCAAGAATTGCAAGGGTTACAGCAGTCTTTACAAAAATTTCAGCAAGATGCGGAGCAATCTATTTCTAGAAAGCAGCAAGAACTTTATCAACCATTATACGAGAAGATTCAAGGAGCAATTGATAAAGTTGCAGAGGAGAATGGGTATACTCATGTTTTAAGAGCTGAGGCTTTATTATATATTGCTGATGAGGATGCGGGTGATATTTCAGAATTAGTATTAAATAAATTGGGAGTTGAAGCACCGGATGCTTCTGCAACTGATGAATAATCACTATTGGAGATATAAAATTTCTATTTAAAAGAAATTTATTGAAATTAGCCTCGAATTTATTCGGGGCTTTTTTTTTAAATTTTTCCAAAGTTTAAAACTTTCGAAAAATTTTCGCTAAGATATATTAATTCTATGATTCAAAATCCACCATTCCTTTCTAAAAAAGATTTGATTCTGGTAATTAGCCCGTCAGGAGTAGTGGACAAGGATTCGGTACTTGAAGGAGCTAATATTTTAAAAGATGCAGGTTTTCAAGTTGAATTTGCCCCCAATACCTTTAATGCTCATTTTAAATTTGGTGCCAAACACCAAGAAAGGCTTTCTGATTTACAGTTTGCTTTAGACCACCCAAAAGCAAAAGCCATATATTGTGCAAGAGGTGGTTTCGGAATTACTCACATCATAGATGCCTTGGACTGGACACAGTTTAAGGAAATTCCAAAATGGATAATTGGTTTTAGTGATATTACAGCACTTTTACATGCCGCATTTCAAAATGGATTTTCCTCTTTACATGCCAGTGTACTACAAGGATTGCCAAATCTGTCAGGAGAATATCAGAACAAATTAATTGAATCTTTATCTGGTAATATTAGTGGTTTAAAGGCAGAAAGCACTTTTCATAAACAGGGAAAAGCAAATGGGCAGTTAATAGGCGGGAACTTATCCTTATTGGTTCATCAAATTGGAACACAAACTGAATTAGATTATGCTGGCAAAATTCTTTTCATTGAAGAAGTAGCAGAGCCTCTTTATCATATCGACCGCATGCTATTACAGTTAAAAAGAGCAGGTAAATTGAAAGATTTAGCTGGATTGGTAGTTGGCCGATTTACGAATCTATCTGAAGATAAATCTATTTATGGTCAGTCAGTAGAAGAAATTATTTTAGATCATTGTAAAGACTATGATTTCCCGATTGGGTTTAATTTTCCTTTTGGGCATGGGGAGGTTAATGTGGCTTTGGTTCATGGGATCAAAGTTGACCTTCATATTGAAGATCAGGAAGCTTTATTTGCATTTCCTGAAATTCATTAAACTATATTTTAATATCTTGTTCTCATTCTTCTCATAATTTTTCATTAAACACCTTTAGTTAAATCAATTTATTTTGTATTATTCTAATATTTTAGATTAAACATATCCATTTGGAGGGTATGACACACCCCCAAATGGGTATAAAGATCACCCCCTTTTTAGTTCAAAATACCCTCATTTGAGATTTGCAATCAAAATATTCGCTCTTTATTTTTGCGTCAGAACCAATTATCAATCTTAAAATATGCCCAATAGCCCTAAGACCATCTTCCCCAAGGAAGTAATAGGCTTTAGTGTGGAAGCATTGTTAAACAAGCACTCTAAACAGAGCCTAATTATTTATCAAATCATTTTACTTGCCCTTATCACTGCTTGTGCACTCTTGCCTATTATAAAAGTAGATGTAAATCTTAATGGAGCAGGTGTGGTTCAATCCAAAAAATTGCAGACTAAAATAGTGTCAGGTACCACAGGTAGAATTGTAGAAAAAAATATCAAAATCAATCAATTTGTAGCAACTGGGGATACCTTATTT
>JBNJFX010000010.1:0-112307 GCA_051747245.1 Bacteroidota bacterium | reverse complement strand
ATCAGCAATGTCATGAGTTCGCACATAGGCGTCACTTGAAAAGTCGAAGGGTGTGGAGAAAAATTTGTCGGAATCCATTCGGCTATAACCACTACTTATTGATTTTTCTTCTGAACAAGTCAAACAATTCAAACCATCGTTTTCTTCAAAAACCCATCGATTGCTATGAATCTGTCCTACCGTATAGCCATTGATATAGATAGTGTTGCGTAAAATATGACGCATTTTTCTGCTCATCTCAAATTCTTGCCCATAAGGTACATACAAAATCATATTTAAGCTTTGAGCCCTGAAAGCAGCATCTTCCAAGAACTGAATATTGGAATCAAACCATAAAATGCTGTCATTTTTCACTTTCACATTATGATAGGTCATTTTTGCATTTTCCTCAGCATCAATTCTGCTACTCCCTTGAGCTTTATATCTTTTCTCTAGTTTTAATTTATCGCCTTCATATCCTCTGATCTTTAGATTTGTAACGTCATAATCTTCAAAACCAACTTCTTTTAGCTTGAGAACGGCTACTTTATCTTGCACATCATATTCATAGGTTTCAAAAACTTCTCCATCATTTCTGAATTTCATGGCTGTAGTAGGAATAAGGATGGCAGCACCGATCAAACTCATAAACCATACGGCTAAAAGGGAAAAGGCTACGGTTCTGTTCATTAACCACTTACGAGCCATTACGCTAATTCCTGAAATCATAATGAAAAGAGCTGGAATGATCAAAAATAAGAAGCTGATCAGTACTAATTCCAATGAAAAGGTATTGGCAATTAATTCATTCGGTATATCAAAGAAGTTGATATTAGCTGATTCAAACCATATTCCTTGCGAAACAAAAAGTAGAATAATAATACTCACGCCTAGTCCTAATCCAAATAAACTCAATATGAGTCCTAAAATTATTCTTGCAGCTTCTACTATAAAATTCAATACTGGCCCTAAAGCTTTCGCTAATCCACTTAAAATGATAGCTACTAATCTAAAAGGGAACAATAAAATTTTCACTAAGGTTGTTTCTTCACCATTTTCTACTTTTAAGCTAGTTTTTATATTTTTCTCAATATTGCTTAGCGTAATGGGGGTTCCTTCCATTTGCATTTTTTCCGTAACAGTTTTGGCAGTCGGGGTAATAAACCATAATACTAAGTATATGATTAAACCAGCACCTCCAGGAATCAATAGCAATACGAATAGAATTCTTATAACGGCTACATCGGTTCCGAAATAGGCGGCTAAACCACGAGCCACACCACCAATCACTTTATTATCCTGGCTACGGTAGAGTTTCTTTACCTTTTCATCTTCCTTCAAATCAGGATTGGCAGGTAAGAATATCCACATTACAATATATGCTATTAGAATGATTGCTGAGGTCGGATGAAAAGGGAAAAGCCCTAAAAACCCGAGTATGAATAACAATCTGATCCACAGAACATCTATATTGAAATAGTGAGCAATACCGGCTGCTACACCACCAAAAATGTATCTTTTGGTATCACGATATAATTTCTTCGTGCCAGTTGGTTCTTGGCTTTCGTAGGATTCCGATGTTTTTTCCTCAAAAGCTTCATCAGTTTCTTCTGCTTTCTTAAAGTCCTCTATACTACCTAAAGTGACCATAAGTGCATTTACATCTTCCAATCCAATGACTTGTTTATCGTCTTTTAGCTTGGACAGGAAAATTTCAGCTATGCGGTTTTCGATATCATTAATGATTTCTTGGCTGTCCTTAAAATCAGAAAAATAACGGTTGATGGCATCCAAATAGTTTTTTAGCTTGTCAAAGCCATCTTCCTCTATATGGAATATTATGCCTCCTATATTTATACTTATATTCTTTTTCATTGCTTTAAAATTAAGATTTTTTAGGTTAATGTTAATGAGAAATTATCTGTCAATTAATTTTCCTCTTTAGGTACCTTAGTTGATTTTAATTGTTCATCAGTTTTTTTCTTGATTTTTTTGGCTGATTTATTAATTTCAACCCAAGTTTCATCCAATGCCTTAATGGTATTCTGCCCACTTTCAGTTAATTGATAGTGTTTTTTAGGCAGTCCGTTTTGCGCTTCACTCCATTCATATTGAACCAAATTCTCTTGTTTCAACCTCATCAATAGAGGGTAGATAATACCTTCCACTGTGATAAGGTCTTCTTCCAAAAGTTCGTCAATAATGTCAGAGGCATAAACTTCACCTCTTCTCAAAATCTGCAACACACAATATTCCAGAACCCCGGTCCGCAATTGTGCTTTTATCTTTTCTGCTATCATAAAATTATCCTTTATTGATGATTAATTTTGGCTTATATGCCAATTCTTATCATTCTATGCCAAGATGTGTACCATTTAAATGATTGAATGCTACTAGGTCTGGATTTCATTTGCAAAAAGTGCATTTAAATAATCTTAATAATGGTTTTATATTTTTTTGATAACAAGTGGTTATTAATTCATAAGAATGAAATTTGTACGTGAGAGGTCAATAAATTATGAAAAATGTACGATTTTGAACACTGTTTTAAATTTAATTTATTGGATATTTTTGTTATTTGGGATTAGTTTTAATTTGTTAAGTCCTGGTAGTCTTTTAAATTGAACTTTAAACATTATATTGAAAATTTCTCTTCACGAAAAATTTGCGGCTTAGGAATGACTTGAAAAGCGTGTGTATTAATAAATTAAAAACCCATCAATATGAAAGGATTGCACAGATCAATTTGTTATTTAGTCTAAAGCAGCCATACAACCAGTACCAGCAGCGGTTACGGCTTGACGATAAATAAAGTCTTGCGCATAAACCAGGGAAGCCCTAACAGCATTGGAAGACCCCATTGAGGGTGGCGGAGATGTTCTTAAAACGAATGATCTCTAGGACAACATTTGCTGGAAGCAGGGAAGGGATATTACTTTTAAATATTGTTTTAGATAAAAGTAGCACAACTACTAAATTGGTAAAACAAGAAAGTAATCGAGCTAGGGTTCAGCAAGTATGAGGGCAACTATTACAACTAAAACTACATCATAAAGCCAAGCAAGAGAAGAGCTACCAAGAAAATCAAGCTTGTATCGTCAACAAGTCTTTGATGTTTTAATCAAAGTATTTGGTTTAATCAACCTTATAAGACCTCTGGCTATAGAGCTATAAATGCTTGATAATAAATGTTAATAGAGAAAGTAGTATGCGGGAAAACCGCACGTACGGTTTGAAGAGGGGAAAGGGGGTCTAGGACTGCAAATGAGACATTATGTCCTTTACCGCTGGATTCCCCAATCTGTTCTACTGGAATCTTTCTTATCTTTGCGGTAAGAAATAGGTGGGAAGACCCAGTTGCTGATTTGGTGCATGGGGTAGCAATCCATCAATTTACTATTGATTTCCAGTTCCAAGCCGGCATAGTTTTCTTTGTATTTTTCTCTAAAATAAGTGGTCAAGCCATCATCTGTTCCTTTGTACGGATAATTGAATTTTACTCTCCAGCTATCCATTTTTTCATCTATACTTGCTTTCCAAGCTTCAGCAAATTCTTGCTCTAGCTTATTTTCTGGGTCAAGAAGAATTCCGATTTCCGTTTTTCTGGTTTCACCATTTAAAATGGGGGTGAAACTATGAAAAGAGAGATGAATCACTTGATGATTATGATGAAAATGCTGCTCTATTTTTCTTTCAATTTTATTTCTATAGGGTAAATAATATTTTTCAATTAACCTTTTTTTGATTTCTTCCGGTATAATTTTAGAAAATTCAGAGAATAAATCTTCATGCTGTAAAGTCCGGTTGCATTCAATCAATAATCGGCTTACTGAATTTTCAATGAGTTTACTATCAGCTCTACGGCTTATGTATTTCGCAATTTCCAATGCACCTTTATCCCAGCCTCTATGGCTTTGTAATATTGCTTTTTGTCCAGTAAAATAGGATTGATAAAGCACGGGGATTTCATAGCCCCCATGCTCACAACTGAAGATAAACTTAGTCATTATCTTAGCTCATAAAGCTTATTATCTTTCAAACAATCCACCAAAATTGCATATTCCTTTTTGATGTTATCATCAGACCACTCTCTGTCTTTTAAGTTAGCTAGAATCCGTTGGGATAAGTTACCATTATTAAGAATGTATTCTATTATGGCTCTTTTATTTTCTGATAAGTAAACATGTTTAAAAATATGTCTCCATACATCTTCTATGCTCACTTTTCCCTCTTTGTCCATATCAAAAATTCGAAGATATTCTTCATTGGAAATCATGCTTTTTCCACCTTTTTCCAGAGCCAATCTATAAATATCATAGAGTTCATATTCATCAATCGGGTGATGATCTTTAATGTGTGGAATGATGAATTTTAAAGCCTGTACAACAAATTCAGCTATGGCAAGATCTGCTGCTGGACATTCCTGCAAATCAATTATTCTTATTTCTATGGCATTTCGGTCAAATCGGGCAATCGCACCTCTGGAATTTAACCATTCATGATGCAAACTTTTGTCCTTATCATAAGGGGCAATATCCTGAAATATTCTTTTGAAAATTACTGCTTCATATTCTGCTTTGTTTGCCACAGATTCAGGAATTACTTTTCCTGTGATAGAAGGAATTTTCTTTTGGTTTTGCTCATAGAAAGCCAATCTATTATCCAAAATCTCTGATTTCTGTCCATCAAAAATAGGAGAGGAGGCTGTTAAAGCTGGAATTAAAGGCATGATATGCCGGATAGCTTCATGAAGCAAATAGAATTCTTCATCATTGGCAAAAGGCAAGTTAATATGCATACTTTGCAAATTTCCCCAGCCGTGACCTTTGCAATCGAATATATGATTGTATCTGCTGTAAATCTCATTCCGCTCGTGCGGCCAAAGTTTTACATCCTTTATTGGATTAAATAATGGATGCATGGCAGTTGGCATTAATTGTGCATCCAACGGCTCCAAAATTTTATTGATTTCCAATATATTTTGATGAAAATCATGCGATAATCCTTCCATACCGGGCATAGGATTAGTGGTTTTCAATTCCAATACGTGCAATACCAATTCATTGGACCAGCTGATAGTGCCATTTTCCAATTCATCGATTATGTATCCTAATTTTTTTAATATCAATTGATCTGAAATAGGAGCAGGCATTAATGTTTTGCGATTCACAATCATATATTCTAGCTCTATGCCGATGCATTCAAAAAGGGAATTGGTTTTGGTTGGTTTTATTGCTTCCATGTTATTTTATGAAATTTGTTTATACTGATAATAGTTACTGATTGTAAGTTGGGTTTACTGTTAAGTTACAATATTCATGCTCTCCAGCCGACACCCCTGTAGTCCCCTCAAAGGGACAGCCTCACAGATTTATTGAAGAAGAATATAGAAAGTTTGCCACTATTTTTACTATTCCAAAATTTCTGTTCCGCTTTTAAATTATGCCAGTCATCTTAATTTAGTACTACTTGTTTAGATTTTTGGATGCGGTTTAAAAACACATCCATCATTTTATTATATAATTTATCCTTCAGAACGGCATCTTCTACGCCTGTATCTATATTTGGATTGTCATTGATCTCAATCACATAAAACTTATTGCCTTTCTGTTTGATATCCACACCATACAGACTTTCACCAATTAATTTGGAAAGCTTTTCGGCTGTTTTAATTAAAGCAGGTGATGCTAATTCTACAGGCATGGTTTCTACCTTTCCGTATTGACCGTTTTTATTCCAATTGACAATTTGCCAATGCTCTTTACTCATATAATATTTACAAGCATAAATGGCTTCTCCATTGAAAACTCCGACCCTCCAATCAAAATCGGTTTGTAAAAACTGTTGCCCAACAATAAGATCAGATTTATCTAGTAAATCGGCTACCTTCTTTTTGTATTCTTCCATATTTTCAGCTTTGCTTACGCCTTGGCTAAAAGCACTGTCAGGTTGTTTAAGAATGATCGGGAAACCTAGAATATCAGGAGCGGTATTGATGTTTTCCTTATGGATAATTAAGGTTTCAGGCGCATCAATTTGGTGCATTTTTAGCAGTTCAGCCAAATAGACTTTATTGCTACATTTAATAATGCTTTCCGGATCATCTACCACCACTAATCCTTCAGCTTTTGCACGTTGGGCAAAGCGGAAAGTATGATGGTTTACTGCTGTTGTTTCCCTAATGAATAAGGCATCATAAGAAGAAAGCGTACTGTAATCATCTTTAGTGATTAAGTTTGCCTGAATCCCTTTTTGATTAGCAGCTTTTATGAATTTTTGTAAAGTCTTTTCTGAACTGGGTGCGGTTTTCTCTAATGGATCCCATAAAATAGCCATGGAGTAAGCAGCAGTTGTGCGTTCAGGTACGCTGAATTTCTTTGCTTCAAAGTATTTTTTGGTTGCATCCTGCACAAAAGCTTGGTGATCTTCAGGTATGTCACCAGATGCAATTGGTGATATATTCTGAATTGCCCATTTGCCATCTCTTAAGGAAAAATGGGCTCGTATAAAAGGAGACTGAAATAGGTTAAACAATTGTACACTTAAGGCATCATATTTCTTGGAAAGGTTTTTTCCAAAATAGATACTTAAAATAAATTTTTCAGACTTAATATCTTTTAGTGACTTTTGGATTAAAGAATCCAATTCTGTTGATAATATTTTCACAACAGATAAGGTTTTCATTTCCTGAATGGTGTTAATACTCGGTATGGCTTTATGCTTTCTGGCAGCAGCTAATAAGGACACATAATAACCTGTGTTTTGATATTTGTAATCTCTGCAAAGATTAAAAACCCTGGCGTTTTTTAATTTGGAATAAACAGGATTGGTCAGGTATTGCTTTCCCGTGACCACTTCTACGTCTTGTATGTCAAAATCCCAATCTTTCAGGCTAGTGACGGTTATAATTATCTTCATTTATTTATAATTAATAAATTGGCATCATAGGTGATTACTCCTAAAAGTATGGCGCAAATAAGGTGATCTATATCTACTGAGTATAATTGTGAATCAAATGGATTTCCGTGTAATGGATCAGCTACTTGAACACTGCTATTTTCATAATTAATGCCACTCAACACTACAAAATGACCGGATGGCTGACCTTTGATGTCATTATAAAGTACAGGTTCTTCCCCAAATTCCCTTTTCTCATTATAGAGATAAGTGGCACTTAATCCTGTTAATATTGGGATGTCTTGAATCAAATAAGACTGCAATAAATTTTTGTTTAAGGTTTTATAGGTAATTTTTCCACCCTTTTCCAAAAATTGAATATATGCTAGCGAGGCTTGCTTGAATTTAGGAGTCTTTTTAAACTTCAGCTGTTCTTTTAACTTTACGATTAAGTTAATATTGTCATCTTGAAACCAACTAGGATCAAATACTTTCAAATTGAATGTTATAATCTCAGCTTGAAAGCCTTTTTTTAAAGCGTCAATTCCTAACATTACTGCCAGTGTTCCGCCACTTTCCAAATATTCAATGGAATCGATGACTTCCTCTAGGCTTATTTCTTCATTAAAATAATTGTAAACAGCATGCAAACTCGTGGGCCCACAAGTGCTGTCATTGGGTTGTCTGGAAATATCCAGTCGGAGTGTGTTATTTTTCAATTTAGTAGTTCAAAACTGAATCGATAACGCTGGATTTTGAGTTTAGTTTCTATTAATAAAAATATTTTTAAATTATTTCTATATGAAATTTAAAAAGTTGATAAACAGTGTTTTAAGACAGTTATTTTCTAATAAATATATAGGTCATATAAGCAATGAATGTTATCAAATAAAGAATGGCTTCCCATCTATCCAGTTTTTTGCTTTTAAGCGTAAACATGAAGATAAATAGCATAATGGAACCACCTATTAACACATAGAAATCAAAATTCATTTCAGTATTGAAATTCAGAGGTTTTACCACGGAGTTAATTCCCAAAATAAAGCTTAAATTAAAGATATTTGAACCTATAACATTACCAATTGCTATATCCGCCCTGTTTCGATAAGCCGCAACTGCACTAGTGGCTAATTCCGGTAAAGAAGTACCAGCAGCTAAAATGGTTAAGCCGATTAATTTTTCACTTAAATCAAAACTTCTAGCAATATCCACGGCATTGTCTACTACTAGTTTCCCACCTAAAACCAAGCCCGTAACCCCTCCTAAAATCATTGCCAAGGTTACCCAATGATTATGAACTGGAATTTCATCTGGTACATCAATTATGTGATTATTCTTTTTGACATTGTAGAAAACGTAATAAATAAAAGCAACAAAAAGCAATAATAGGATAAAGCCATCTACAAATCCTGAGCTGTTTTGCTCGCTTCCGAAGAAAAAAGTGTCATTTACTAAAATAAACAGAATGATTACCAAGCCCATGCTGAATGGGATTTCCCTCCAGACTGTTTCAGATTGGACTACTAATGGACGAATAGTGCCAGCAATTCCTAATATTAAAAATAAATTAAAAATATTACTTCCTATCAAATTTCCGAAAACAGCATCATCCAAGCCTTGGGAACCGGAAACTAAATTGACCACCAATTCAGGTGCCGAAGTACCCATGGCAACTATTGTTAAACCAATTGCTATTTCAGAAACATTAAATCTTTTTGCAAAGGAAGATGCACCGCTGACCATAAAGTCAGCTCCTTTTATCAATAATATAAATCCTAAAATTATTAATGCCGTATCAAGTAATAGTTCCAAATCGAAATATTATATGTTTGCTCATCAAGTTAACATAAGTATTTCTATTGAAAAACAAGAATTATAAAATTTTATCAAAATAGTTTAATTATTCTTATTTTAGAATTCGGAAATTAAATAAATTAAAACATATAATTATTATGGGAAAAGGAGATAGAAAAACGAAAAAAGGTAAAATTTGGATGGGAAGTTTTGGAAATACAAGACCAAGACCAAATGCTAATAATGATAAAACAACTACAGCTACGCCCAAACCAAAGGCTGAAAAAAAGGCTGATACTGCTAAAAAAGCAAGTACTACAAAGAAAACTACAACAGCTAAAAAAACAACAGCTAAGAAAAAAACTGAAAAAGCTGACAAATAATTTTGCTTATTTGAATTTGCCGTTTACATTTGTGCAAATGCAAAACAGAAATACAAATATCAACTGGTGGTGGACTTCTAATATTTAGAGGACAGCATTGGTATATAAAATATTCAAAACCTCGCTGTCAAGTGAGGTTTTTTTTATGACTAAGAATTAATAAAAATGATCAATAAATTAAATAACGCATGGTGGTGGCACAAGAAAACATCTGAAACCGGATGAAAGGATATGCCATGCTCAATTGTGAACAAAAAGGCTTACCGATCATTCGGTAAGCCTTTTTTTATGAGTTATTTTCTGACTAAACCTGTCAGGTTTACTTGGAAAAATTTAGAAAGTTAGCATTATATCTGTTTAGGGGAAACCTGACAGGTTTACTTAATTAATTGTCTTGCAGGTGAAAACACCTGCAAGGGGGGGAGAGAATTGAAAAGAGAAGTAAAACAACTGTTCCCCGTTTTGGTGTTTTTCACCAAAACTTTTTTGAAATACAGACTGTGAATAAATTTAAATCGATCTAACATATAATTAAATGAAAGTAAGAAAATCGCACATCACACTTCCGGCTGATTCATTTACTCCGGTAGCACTTTACCTCAGATTGAGGGATCAATTTCCTCATACTTTTCTGATGGAAAGCTCTGATTATCACACTAGAAGAAATAGTTTTTCTTATATCGGGGTTCAGTCTATTGCCGAAGTAAAAGCCACAGAGGATACATTTTATACTGAGATTGAAGGAGTTAGCAAAACCGAAAAGCTGGATAACAAATTGGATTTGCCTAATAAACTACAATCCTTTATAAATCAATTTGAGGCAGATGAATTTTTCCCTCAAGATGATTTTGAAGAAAGTGGTTTTTTCGGAGCAACAGGTTTTGATGGCGTTCAATATTTTGAAGATATCCATTTTGAAAAAGTGCAGGAAGATATTCCATTTCTCCGCTATCATTTCTACAGATTTGTACTAGTTTTCGATCATTTTAAAGATGAGTTGCATGTTTTTGAACATCAGCTTGGAAAAACTTATGATTTTGACCGCAATGATTTGGTGCAGGTGATTTTAAATCGTTCGGTTCCTCAATTTAAGTTCAAGAAAGTGGGTGAGGAAGTAACCAATATGACGGATGAGGAATTCTTAGAAATCATCAATAAAGGAATTGAACATGCTCAACTTGGGGATGTATTTCAAATGGTGCTTTCCCGTGCCTTTTCTCAGGAATTTAAAGGGGATGAATTTACAGTCTATCGTGCTTTACGATCTTTAAATCCATCTCCTTATTTATTTTATTTCGATTATGGCGATTATAAATTATTTGGTTCCTCACCAGAAGCGCAAGTAGGAGTGAAAGGAAATAAAGCTTATGTGAATCCGATAGCAGGAACTTATAGAAGGAGCGGAGATGATCAGGCTGATGCAAAACTGGCTGAAGAATTACTGAATGACGAAAAAGAAAATGCTGAGCATACGATGTTGGTCGATTTAGGTCGAAATGATTTGTCAAAGCATGGTGAGAACGTAAAAGTAGAGGTATATAAAGAAATCCAATTCTATTCTCATGTTATTCATTTGGTGAGTAAAGTAACAGCTGATGTTCCTGAAAAATCAGCGGTGAAATTATTGGCAGATACTTTTCCTGCAGGAACCTTAAGTGGGGCACCAAAATACAAAGCCTTAGAATTAATCAATAAATATGAGCCGACTGGCAGAGGTTTGTATGGTGGAGCAGTTGGCTTAATTGGTTTGAACGGAAACTTAAATCATGCCATTGTGATCCGCTCGTTTGTCAGCAAGAATAATAAATTGAATTACAGGGCAGGAGCAGGGATTGTAGCTTTATCTAATCCTGAAAGCGAATTGCAAGAAGTACATAACAAACTTTTTGCTTTGCGAAAGGCTATGGAAAAAGCAGAGAATTTATTTGACCAGCACCAAAACTAAGCAAAGGAAATGAAGATATTATTACTCGATAATTACGATTCCTTCACTTACAATTTGGTGGAAGTGATCCGACAGCAAAATCTTGAGGTGGAAATTGATGTGATCAGGAATGATAAAATCACAGTTGAGGAGGTAGCTAAATATGACAAGATTTTGCTTTCCCCAGGCCCCAGCGTTCCTGAAAATGCAGGTATTATGCTGGACTTGATAAAAAGATATGCTGCTGAAAAGCCAATTTTAGGAATTTGCCTTGGTCATCAAGCCATAGGACAAGCTTTTGGCGGTAAACTTTTGAACATACAGCCTGTTATGCATGGTATTCAAAGTAAAGCTAAACTAGATTCACATTATTTATTTGAAGGAGTAAATAAGGAAATCAGCATAGGTAGATATCATTCTTGGGTGATAGACGAGGTAGATTTTCCATCAGATTTAGAAATATTAGCCCGATCAGATGATGGACAAATCATGGCAGTGCAGCATAAAGAGTTTGATGTCTGCGGTTTGCAGTTTCACCCAGAGTCGGTTATGACGCCTGAAGGCGGAAGGATATTGAGGAATTGGATTGGGGGAGTTGGAAGTTAGAAGTGGGAAGCAGGATGTTGGATGATGGGTGAATAGGTCAGTACCGAAGGTCAGACCGGAGTTAGCTTTAATTGGAAATAAGGTTGAATTAAGTAGTTAGAAGATTGAAGTGGGAAGTAGGAAGAGGGGTGATGGATGTTTAATGATGGTGAAGAAATTGAAGTAATTGGAAATAAGATTGAAATAAATGGAAATAGAATAGAGATATCTGAGACAAAAGAATAGTCTTATATCTAGATTCTAGAATCTAAAAATCTAAATTAATGAAAGAACTAATAAATAGATTATCACAATATAATACGCTAACAAAAGAAGAAGCGAAGGCTATTTTCTTGCGGATTGGTCAGGGAGAGTTTAACAATTCAGAGTTAGCGGCTTTTATGACTCTTTTTATGATTCGTCCTGTGACGGTGGAGGAATTGAGTGGTTTCCGTGATGGATTGATGGAATTGAGAGTGCCAATAGATTTATCAGCTTATGACGGCATGGATTTATGCGGAACTGGTGGTGATGGTAAAAACACTTTCAACATCAGCACCATGTCTGCTTTTGTAGTGGCAGCTTGCGGACAAAATGTAGTGAAGCACGGTAATTATGGAGTTTCTTCTAAATGTGGAAGTTCCAATTTGCTAGAGCACTTTGGCTATGAATTTACCAATGAGCAAGTTGGTTTGGAAAAGCAGTTGGAGGAAAGTGGGATTTGCTTTTTACACGCACCGAAATTCCACCCTGCTATGCGGTTTGTTGGGCCTATTCGTAAAGAATTGGGAGTAAAAACCTTTTTCAATATGTTAGGGCCACTAGTGAATCCAGCTTTGCCGAAAAAACAATTGGCTGGAGTTTTTAGTCATGAGTTGGCAAGAATTTATTCCTATTTATTTCAGGAATCGGATACACAATATAGTGTGGTTTATGATTTAGAAGGATATGATGAATGTTCGCTTACAGGAGAAACAAAAGTGTTTTCATCTAAAGGAGAACAAATATTAAAGCCAACTGATTTTGGATTGGAACAAATTAAAGCTGAAGAGATTCATGGTGGAGAAACAATAGAAGAAGCCGCTAAAATCTTCACTGATATTTTAAAAGGAGAAGGAACAAAAGCTCAAAATTCAGTGGTTTATGCCAATAGTGCGTTAGCATTACAAGCAGCAGGGAAATATAATGATTTATTAGAAGCAACTGAAGCAGCTCAAGAAGCAGTTGAATCAGGCAAGGCTTATGGGGTGTTTAAAAAGTTAGCCCCCTAGCCCCCAAAGGGTGAATTCGGAAGTAGGATTAAATTGAAATAATTGGAAATAAAGTTGAAATAAGTAGTTGGAAGTGGGAAGATAGAGGTAAGTTATCACTGTACCTTGTACTCAGTTCCCTGTACTTACTACTTAAAACCTAAAACTTAATACTTAAAAAAGAAATGAATATACTACAAGAAATAGCAGGATATAAGAAAGCAGAAGTAGCAGAGCATCAAAAGTTATTCCCGGTGGAATTTTTGAAGCAGAAACTGTATTTTAAATCAAAGCCAGTTAGTTTAAAATCTTATGTAATGGATGAAAGCAAAACGGGGATTATTGCAGAGATCAAGAGAAAATCACCTTCAGAAGGGAAGATTAATTCGCATATTTCGGTGGAGGAAGTTTCAATAGGTTATATGCAAAGTGGAGCAAGTGCTTTGTCTGTTTTGACAGATGAGCCTTCTTTTGGAGGAAGCTTAAAAGATTTGGAAATAGCTCGTAAATTCAACTATTGTCCAATTCTCAGGAAAGATTTTATGCTGGATCCTTATCAGGTTTATGAAGCTAAAGCGCATGGAGCCGATGCGATTTTATTGATTGCGGCTATGATTGATAAAACCTTATGTCAGGAATTAGCTTCTTTAGCCCATGAATTGGGAATGGAGGTATTATTGGAAGTTCATAGTCAGGAAGAACTGGATTCACATTATGACAATTATGCTGATTTGGTGGGAATTAACAGTCGTGATTTGAAAAGCTTTGATACTGATTTGAAAGTGGCAGAAGCATTAGCCATTCAGCTTCCAGCGGATGTTCCCAAAATAGCGGAAAGTGGTTTGAAAACTCCAGAGGATGTAGTGGCAATGAAAAAAGCAGGATTTGATGGCTTTTTAATTGGGACTTCATTTATGAAAAGCAGTGAGCCAGGCAAAGCCTGTCAGCGTTTTTCTCAGCAAGTGAAAAATTTGTTGGCTATAGAAGCAGTAAAACAAAAAGTATAATACTTAAATCAAAACCTTATAAATATGCAAGGACAAGACTTCAAAATAAAGATTTGCGGAATGCGGGATAAGGAGAATATCCAGCAGATTTTGGAATTTGAACCGGATTACTTAGGCTTTATCTTTTTTGAGAAATCTGTTAGATATGTTTCAGAAAGTCAAATGAAGGAGATCATTAAATTGAATTTTGGCGAAACAGAAAGAGTAGGCGTTTTTGTGAATGAAAGTGTTGAGAATATTTTAAGCTATGCGGATAAAGGCTTTTTTGATATTGTTCAGCTGCATGGAAATGAATCTCCCGAAGTAATTAAAGCATTAAAAGAAGAAGGTTTAGAAGTAATTAAAGTGTTTTCAGTGGATGATGATTTTGATACCAAGATTTTAAATAAATATGCTGAAGCAGATTACTTTTTATTCGATACAAAAGGAAAGTTACCAGGCGGAAATGGAGTAAAATTTAATTGGGATGTGTTGGAAAATAGTAAAATTAAAAAGCCATTTTTCCTCAGCGGTGGTTTAGGAGTAGAGGATATGGAAATGTTAAAAACTTTTAAGTCTAAAAATCTTTATGCACTGGATTTTAATAGTAAGCTGGAAGATGAACCTGGACTTAAGAATTTAAGCAAAGTTAAAAAGCTAATTGAAAATCATATTCGATAAGAAATAAATAGAAATATGGTTGAAATAGGTAGAATGATGGGTGCAGGGTGTTTAGGTCAGTACCGAAGGTCAGACCGGAAGCTCTCTAATCTCCCAAAAAGGAAATTTCTCCTAAGAAATAGCTTAGAGCGTGGGATGACAGAGAATAGATATAAATAGATAATAATATTGAAATAATTAGAAATATAAAGTGATTATCTCAGTACTAGATACCAGATACTCACTACTCAATACTAGTCAATATGGAAATAAAAATAGATAAAAACGGATATTACGGAGAGTTTGGCGGGGCTTATATTCCAGAGCTTTTGCATCCGAATATCGAAGAGCTGAAAAACAATTACCTTAAAATCTCAGAAGATCCTGAGTTTATAGAGGAATTTAAGGCTTTGCTGAAGGATTACGTAGGCAGACCAACGCCTTTATATTTAGCAAAAAGACTCTCTGAAAAACACGGTGCTAAAATCTATCTGAAAAGGGAAGATTTGAACCATACAGGAGCTCATAAAATCAATAATGCTATTGGACAAGCTTTATTGGCAAAGCGGTTGGGAAAAAAGAAAATCATAGCCGAAACGGGTGCAGGACAGCATGGTGTGGCTACTGCTACAGCTTGTGCTTTATTGGATTTACCTTGCAAGGTATTTATGGGTGAGGTAGATATGGAAAGGCAAAAGCCGAATGTGGAACGTATGAAAATTTTGGGCGCTGAGGTGATTCCGGCTACCTCTGGTTCCAGAACTTTGAAAGATGCCACAAATGAAGCAATGCGCTACTGGATCAATAATCCGGATGATACGCATTACATTATTGGCTCGGTAGTAGGGCCACATCCATTTCCAGATATGGTGACTCGTTTTCAATCGGTGATTAGTGAGGAAATGATGGCACAATTGCAAGAGCAGGAAGGCACTAATGCACCCGATTATGTGGTAGCTTGCGTAGGTGGGGGAAGTAATGCGGCAGGAGCATTTTACCATTATTTGAATAATGAAAAAGTGAAATTAGTAGCGGTGGAAGCAGCTGGTCATGGATTAAATAGCGGAGAAACAGCTGCGACAACAGCCAGAGGCAGTGCAGGAGTTTTGCATGGTTTTAAAACCTTACTGATGCAATCAGAAGATGGTCAGGTTACAGAGCCTTATTCCATTTCAGCTGGATTGGATTATCCTGGAATTGGGCCATTACATGCCCATCTATATGCAAGCAAGAGAGGAATATTTAAATATGTAACCGATAAAGAGGCTATGGATGCTGGGGTTGAGCTAAGTAAATTGGAAGGTATTATTCCGGCCGTGGAAACAGCGCATGCCTTGGCAGCTTTGGATCAGTTTGAATTTAAAAAAGATGATATTGTCGTGATTAATTTATCAGGAAGAGGGGATAAAGATTTGCAGACTTATATCAACTTTGGAAACTACTAAAACTTAATTAATAATTAGTAATTAGGAATTAATAATTAAGCATGGCTCTCCGCTTTAGTCTTAATTCTAGATTCTTTAATCTTGACTCTAACATAATGACCAATAGAATTGAACATATATTTCAGCAAAAGGATAAAGAAAAGCTGACGATTTATTTTACGGCAGGTTATCCTAAACTGAACGATACTAAAACTATTATAAAAGCATTGAATAAAGCGGATGTAGATGTAATTGAAATAGGCATGCCTTATTCCGATCCTTTGGCAGATGGACCTATCATCCAGCAAAGTAGTATGAAGGCATTGGATAATGGAATGAATCTGAACACCCTTTTTGAGCAACTGGCTGATTTGAGAAAAATCACGGATAAGCCAGTTTTCATTATGGGCTATTGCAATAATGTTTTGAAATACGGCACTGAAAAGTTTTGCCAAAAATGTGCTGAAGTAGGAGTGGATGGATTGATTTTGCCCGATATGCCGATGCATGAATTCAAATTGCAGTTTAAGCCTATTTTTGAAAAGCATAATTTGAAGAATGTATTTCTGATAACTCCTAAAACCTCTGAAGAGCGAATTCGGGAAGTTGATGCACAGGAAGGTGGATTTATTTACATGGTGAGCAGTTCAAGTACAACTGGTGGCAGCTGGGGAGAAAGTCCTGAAAGATTGGATTATTTGAAAAGAATTCAAGCCATGAATTTGAAAACACCTAGAATGGTAGGATTCGGTATCAGTGATCATGAAGCCTTAAGTATGGTAAATGAATATGCAGATGGGGGCATAATTGGAAGCGCATTTATTAAGGCTTTGGATGGGGATTATTTGGAGGGTAGTATTGAAGGGTTTTTAGAAAAGATAAAGCCCTCTAACCCCCAACGGGGGGAAATGGGGCAGTAGTACTGGACTAGCTTTCCCTAAACTTTGTATTTAATACCATTTACTTGAAACTTATATCTAAAACATAAGATAACTAATAAAAAATAAAAATATAAGACATTAACAATCTAAAATCTGGAAGCACCACCTAAAGTCTTGGCTCAAGATTATAGACTCTAAAAATCTAAAATATGATACTACAATTAGAAAAAAACATAAACAACACTCAAAAGGAAGATTTAATTTCTTCTTTGGGGAAATTCACAAAATCAGTGAGTGAGGTACAAACCCAAAAAGGCTTTTACTTGGTGGCTTTAGAAAAGGGAGACATTGATATCCGTGAAATCGGACATATTGCAGGTGTGAAAGATGTACATGTGGTTTCCGATAATTATCAACTGGTTTCCAAGAAATGGAAGGTAAATCCAGCTGAAATCAAATTACGTGATGGCGATATTCTTTCGCAAAACCATTTCAATATTATGGCTGGTCCGTGCAGTATTGAAAATGAAGATCAGGTGGATGCAGTAATTGCTCATTTGGTGGAGAATAATGTAAAAATCATGCGTGGAGGGGT
Source organism: Bacteroidota bacterium (assembly GCA_051747245.1). Taxonomy (GTDB): domain Bacteria; phylum Bacteroidota; class Bacteroidia; order Cytophagales; family Cyclobacteriaceae; genus Marivirga. Next base: position 94,949 of record JBNJFX010000010.1, on the reverse strand, counting down.
CTATAAGCCTAGAAGCTCACCTTATTCATTCCGTGGTTTGGGCATGGATGGCTTAAAAATGTGGCATGATAAAGCGAAAGCGGCTGGAATAAAAATCATCACTGAAGTAATGCAAGTTTCGCAGGTGGAGGAAATGTATGATTTCATTGATATCTATCAGGTTGGTGCCCGAAATACTCAAAATTTCAATTTACTGGATGAATTGGGGAAAGTAGATAAACCAGTGATGATTAAAAGAGGAGTGAGCGGCACTATTGAAGAATTATTATATTCTGCTGAGTATGTTTTTAGTGGAGGCAATGAAGATTTGATTTTATGCGAAAGAGGAATCAGAACCTTTGAAAACATGACCCGAAATACCTTGGATATCAATGCGATCCCTGTTTTGAAAGACCGAACCCATTTACCAGTTGTGGTTGATCCTTCTCATGGAATAGGAATTCGAAAACATGTTGAGCCAGTGGCTTTAGCTGGAATTATGGCAGGAGCAGATGGAGTGATTTATGAATTGCACCCTGACCCTGAAAAAGCCATGAGCGATGGTCAACAATCTTTATATTTTGCAGAGAGTACAGCGATGGTGAATAAAATGCGAAAAGCTTATGAGCTGAGAGGGGAGTTGAATTGATTCTCTCAGAAATTTTCTTTGTACTAAAGGGGAATGGAAACACATTCATTTTCCTTTAGTGCTCATTTTTATTATTTACTACTATACAACAAGATTGACCGCAGGCGTCTTTGATGCGAAAAATGTCTCGCAATACCTGTCCCGTACTTTAGTCGGGAGCCGCAGAGACGCAAAGTTTTCGCAAAGGGAACTTATTATTATCTTCCTTGAAGTTCAGTTTATAAGACTGTGATGACTTGACTAAAGCTGATTACTAATATTTTTATAAATCAAGCCGATTAATATAGCAAAGCCAAAACTAAGCAATGTTCCAATTAGAATATATTCTGTTAGTTTTCGGTCTTTTGCACGGGACAAATCTCCAAATCGAAATACTGATTTGGCAGCGATTAAAAATCCTATGGCTTGCCATTCTTGCATAACAACAAATGAGAAAACAAACAGCCGTTCCAAAATCCCAATGTATTTTCCTGCTTTCGATAGAGAATCTTTGTCCGAGTCTTCCGGTAAATCCCATTTCGACATGATGACTTTTATGAAAACTGAAACGCCATAAGTAAGCAATATAATACTTAGCATTAATAGCAATACGGCATTGGAAAGTTGAATATTAAAGTTCAATTCTTGAGGATAATAATACCATCCCATTCCCAAAATAACTGCTATGTGAGCAAGTTGATCGAATGTAAATAGATATCGAGTGTTGATTTTATTTTCTAGGTAAATTTTAAGGATGTCTATTAAGTAATGACTTACTGGAATAATCAAAAATGCTAACCAAAACTCAATATGAAATTGAAACAGTAATAACAATAAACCTGCATGAATAGCAATATGGAGATAGAGAAATTTTGATTTTCCTTTTTTTAGGTGTTTGTCTTTGATCCAAAGGTCTGGTTGAAATACAAAATCACCCAGTATATGAGCTATTAAGGTTTTGAGAAGAAATGAAATCATAACAATTGGGTTTGTTTCTTATAATAGTCAACTATTTTTTGTAGGCTGTCATATCCACTTCTATCAAGGGATGCACTGATGGTACTTTGAGTTTTATCTAAAAGTTCTGCAAGTTGATTTTGGTTTTTATCAGGATTCTCTATGTTTGCTTTTATAACTTCAGCTTGGCTTGTTGTCCATTTGTCTGCAATAAAAAGCACTAATTCCAGCATTATATTTAAAGGCTCATCCCAGTCAGCATCATTTGATTTAATAGCCAGATTACTCTTTTTAAGAGACTCAAAGCATAAACCTGAATTTTGATAGGCAGTACCGTTTGATTCTGATAATTTTTCGGAAGCGTACTCCTCCATGCCTATCCCAATCCCCATTCTGACATCTTTGTTTTTAATTTGTTTGATGGTGGCTTTGATGTGGAATGCCATTAAAATGGCTTTTTCAACTGGAAGTTTCAATTGGAAACTATCCCCTCTATAGATTTCCCATTTTTTTGGACTACTTCCATATTGATTTAAAACTGATTTAAGTTCTTTTAACCAATCAATAGATGCCTTCTCAGTTGAGTTAATAATATCTCCTGTTATTACTGCTATCATTAGAATGTTTAATATCTGATATGAATATCGTTATTATTGTCGATAAATACAAATATCGATATTTTTATCGATAATAATACATATAGATGTATTTGTCGATATTATATTTTATTGACGACTTAATTAATATAATTATTCCTAATTAAAATTCTATATTCAAAATATAATTAAATTAAAGCGTTAATTAATTCTAAAAATAAAACCTTAATACTTTGAAAAATTTTACTGGAATTGTTTACCTGCTATTATTTTTAACAATACCCTTAAAGCTATTCCCCCAATCCTATTCCAGACAATCCAAGATCCATATATCCGCATTTCCTGGTTTTAGTAATCATACTGTAGATGAAATATCCAATCATTATAAATTTTCCTTGAATCTAACATCGGGAGTAACAGGAAGTGTAAGTGGTATTGAATTAGGTTTGATTTCCAATTATAATTATGAAAAATTTCAGGGTATTCAGTTTGCAGGGTTTGCTAATATATCGGGCGCACATAATAAAATTAATCCAAAGGAAAAATTAGAAGATACATTTAAGGGCTTTCAATTTGCCGCAATAGCGAACAAAACTTTTGGAAATGGGGCAGGGGTTCAAATTTCTACTTTTAATACGGCAGTCTCAGGTTTCACAGGCTTTCAGTTAGGCTTTTTGACTAACAAATCGAGATATTTAGAGGGTGCTCAAATAGCAGGTTTAATCAATTCATCTAAGATCGGGATGGTCGGTTTTCAGATTGCACCCTTATTTAATTATTCGGATGGGCAGACCAATGGCCTACAATTGGGGTTATTTAATTATGCAAGAACTGCTGGTTTTGGTCATGAGTTCAGCAGTCTATTCAATGATACATGGCAGATTGGTTTAATCAATTTCAGCAAAGTTAATAATGGAAATCAAATTGGATTGATTAATATCAGCGGTAACAATAAGGGAGTGCCATTAGGCATACTAAATGTTGATGCAAGTCATGGGCATTTGAGTTTCAGGTCAACTGATATGTTTTTATCTAATGTTGCCTTAGGCACAGGAAGCAGGTTTTTTGGTAATTTACTTCAGTTTGGATATAATTTTTCAATCAATGGCTTACCAATTTGGGGAATGGCTTATGGTTTGGAAAAGGAGTGGAGCAATCCTGAAAAAACAAAGTTTCTACAAATTAGTGCAAGCCTTTGGCAACAAAAAGCAAGAAATATTAAATTTTTTAAAGGGTCTAAAATACTAAGATCAGAACTTATTTATGGCTTTGAACTCACTAAGTTGAGAGACTTAGAAATTGGATTGGCTTTAAATTACCAATTAACTACAGTAGAAAATCAAGAACCATCCTTATTAACAATGGGGAATTTCTTTCCCGGGCTGGTGATAGGGCTACAATAAAAAATGGCAGTCTAAAACTGCCATTTTAATATCTCATTCCTTTATATTTTCTTGTCTCTTACTCTTTTTTTCTATTTTTTTCCTTCTCCTTAATTTCCACTAAATCACCATCTTCCAAGGTTTTTGAGATAGCTAAGAATGGTCCTTTCACTATAGTTTCTCCTGCAGACAAGCCTTCCTTTATGTGAATATATTCAAAATCACTAATGCCTGTTTTGACTTCTCTTATTTTAACAGTTTTATCATCCTGCATCACAAATACAACTTCTTTATCTTTCTTGGGCTCTCTGTCTTCTTCCACTTCCTTAGCAGTTGAATCTTGTTTTATTTCAGGAGATCTTAAGGTAACAGATGACAGTGGAACAGTTAAAATATCTTCTTTTGTTTCCGTCATAATTTCCACGCTGGCTGTCATTCCTGGTCTAAATGGGGAATCTCCATCTTCTTTAATTAAATCCTCATAAGAAGAATTCAAGATTTTTACCTTCACTTCAAATTCAGTCACTGCATCCTGAGATGATTTCTCATTAGCTGTATTTGCAATAGCAGTAACAACTCCCTTAAATTCCTTTTCCATATAGGTATAAGAATCTACTTCAATGTTAGCAGTATCACCAATATTGATTCTAATGATGTCATTTTCGTTTACATCCACACGAACTTCCATGTTGTTTAAATTGGCAATTCGCATCATTTCAGTTCCCGCCATTTGCTGAGTTCCAACAACTCGCTCACCAAGTTCAACACTTAATTTTGAAACAGTACCATCCACAGGTGAATAGATTGTGGTTCTTCTTAAGTTTTCACTTGATTCATCTACAGTAGCCTGACTACTTTTTACGGTATATCTTGCTGCTAATACATTTTTTTCTGAAGCAACTTTATCATTCTGAGCCACTTGATAATTTGCTAAAGCTGTTTCATAATCGGCCGTTGAAATCACTTTTTGCTCATATAATTTCTTCTGGCGTTCAAAAGTTTGCTTCGCTTGAGTTAATTGAGCCTTAGCTCTTTCTAGAGAAGCCTCAGCTTGCGCTAAAGATGCTTTTTGCTGATTTAAATTAGCCCTAGCTCTTTCCAATGCACTTTGAAAATTATCAGGTCTGATTTTGACCAAAAGGTCATCCTTCTTCACAGGATCACCTTCTTCCACAGCAAGCTCAGTAATTTCACCTGCTACATCAGGGCTTAATTTCACCTCAACTACAGGTTGTACGGTTCCGCTAGCGTTAACTTTTTCAATAATGGTTCTTTTCTTTACTTCCTCTACTTCAACCGGAGTAGAAGGAGGTTGACCTATTACGCCTGATTTTTTACCAATAATTGCGGCAATTATTAAGACAATAACAATTCCTATCAGGATATATAATGGTTTTTTAGATGATTTTTTCTTAGCCATGGTTAAAAGTTTAAAGGTTTCCCTTGATAAAAGTCCAGTACTTTAAGTTTAAATATATAGTCGTATTTTGCTCGAATGAGATCGGATTTTACTCTTTCGAAATCATTTTTTATTTGGGTGAATTCAACAGCATCAGTAGCTCCTAATTCCAATCTTTGTTCTGCATTTTTAAAGCTGAGTTCAGAAGCCTCAAAACTATTTTTCAATGCTTCATAAGATTTGGCAGCAGCTTTCACATCCAAATATGCCTGTTCGATGGTTTGTTGTAATTGGTTCTTTGCTGAAGTCAATTGATACTCACTCCTTTTGTGGCTTATAATAGCTTGCTGTACGCTGTTTTTAACTTGAAATTTATTAAAAATTGGAATATTTAAGCTTAAGCCAACAAATCGTCTTTGATTGAAATCTAATTGATTCCAAAAGGTGTTTTCAGTATATTCAGAAGGAACTTCTTGCTGGGTAACCACTAGATCACCTGTGTTTTCTACAACTCCAATAGGTCGGGTAACGGTCGTGTTTTCAGAGCCTAGAACAGGAAATTGCTCTGGTGCTGCATCTGAATAGTTGGTTGAAATACCAGCACTCAAACTTAAAGAAGGATAATAACCACTTCTGGCAACCCCAATTCCTCTATAAGCACTTTCATTTCTGTATTCTGCAGCTTTTATAACGGGTTGGTTTTGCAAAGCATATTGATAAACATTAGAGGAAGATTCCATTAATTCTCCTTCATTTGGTTCAGGTAATTCAGGAATTTCAATATCAAATGGTTGATCCGCTGGAATCTGTAAAGCTTGTTTTAACTGTAAATAGGATATATCCAAATTATTTTCTGCCCTTACCACTTCCAGCTCATCATTAGCTTTTTGTTGTTTGATTTGTAATAAATCAGCTTGAGCCAATGCGCCTATTTCAACTTGCTTTTCTACTCTGTTTTCCTGGCTTTCAGTAGTTTCAAGTCTAAGTTTGGCTGTTTCTAATAATTCTTTATTAAATAGAATATTAGTGTAAAATGTTACAACGTTTAAGGTGGCATCATTTTTTACACTTTCTAAATCTTTTTCAGAAGCTAGCTCTCCAAATTGGTCCCTTTTAATACTGTTATACCTTTGTCCACCATCAAATAAGGGTACACTTGCATTTAGACCTGCATTTTGAGAGTTGATTCCCCTGTCAATTATAGTGTTAGTAAAAGGGTCAATGGAACGACCAGTTGAGGTGTTTAATCCTAAGCTTCCATTTACATTTGGCAAATTATTCATTTTAGAGCCAAAAAGATTGATTTCAGCACTTTCAACATCCAATCCTGATTGTTTCACTTGGAGGTTGTTTTCCAAAGCATAATCAATACATTTCTGTAATGACCATTTATCTTGCCCAAAGGAATTGAATCCTATGGATAAGAATATAATCACAATAAAAATTCTAAGCATAATTTTAATTAATAGTTTACATGTCAATATCCGGGATGTAGATAACATCTATTACCCAATCTAGATTTTTAAGGTATTCAAGTGAAATTGTTTTTAGTCCTGTATCCATTTCAATTGCCAAACAAGCTACATCATGTTTTCCTTTTCGGGAAACGCTCATAGTGGCGATATTAGCCTTATCGTTACTGATGATATTGGAAATAAAAGCTATACTTCCTTGGGTATCTTCAGCTGTGATAATTAAAGTGTGTAATGCTGCAGAAATATTGGCGGTAAATCCATTTACCTTTGAAATATTGATTACTCCACCTCCTAAACTTTCGCCTATTACTTCAACTTTTCTGTCACCTTTGGTTAAATTTAATTTAATAGTGTTGGGGTGGTAAGTCCCTGCGCTACCAATTGACTTGAAGGCATACTGTAAACCAGCTTCTTCGGCTAATTCAAAAGCTTGTTTTATCCTAATGTCGTCAGTTTTATAATTTAACAATCCTGCAACAATAGCTTTATCACTACCATGACCTTCATAAGTTCTGGCGAATGAATTATAAAAAGTGATGATAGCTTCATCAGGAATTCCACCCAAAACCTTAACAGCTGCACGGGCAATTCTTACTACTCCTGCGGTATGTGAACTCGAAGGACCTATCATTACGGGACCAATCATATCAAAAATGCTACTTCTTTCTGCCATTATTCAAAATAAAACCCAATATTAGACAATTATTTGCTGTGGCAAAAGTATTATTGATGAGTGGATAATGGAAGTTTTAAAAGCGAAATAAGTATGATTAACTACAATGGTAACTTAACGCCCTCTGGATCAGCTAGTTTGGAAGTTTCAAATAGAGGATTTCAATATGGAGATGGTATTTTTGAAACTATTATTTTTCGAAAAAAAGAAATAATGTTTTTAAATGAGCATTGGGAGAGGATTTCAGAAAGTGTAAACGATTTGAAATTAAATTTTCCTTTTACAAAGAAGGATTTTCAGAATACACTTTTGGAATTATTAGAAGTGAACGGATTAGTGGGACAGTCTGCAAGAATAAAGCTCTATATCTGGAGAAAAGCTGGCGGTTTATATGCTCCCGATCATTTTGATGCTGAGTTTTTGTTGACTGCTGATCAGGCTCAAAGAAAGAAAATTCAAAAATTTGATAAAGTAGGCTTGGCGAATTCAATTTTCTTACAAAAAACCGCTTTTAGTCATTTAAAAACGATTTCGGCTTTGCCTTATGTGATGGCTGGTATTGAAAAGAAAGTTCGGGAGCTGGAAGAAATTATCTTATTAGATCAAGATAATTATGTAGCAGAGGCTTCTTCATCCAATCTTTATTTTCTGGATTTAAGCAGCCGTACAATCTATACGCCATCCTTGCAAACCGGATGCATAAATGGAGTGAGCAGAAGGTATTTATTTAAAAATGCAAAGCAATTTGATCTGGAAATAAAAGAGGTGCTCTGGTTGCCTGAAGAATTAATTTCAGATAAATTATCCATCTTCACAATTAATGTAGCGGGTGTAAATTGTATTCAGAAAATTTATACGACAAAAATGGGGGATTGCACAGAAGGATTGAAGTTGTTTGAGGAGATTTTTAGGTGGTAAATTATAAATCCGTAAATTCAGGAATTTCCTTCTCAAAAACCAATTCTTTCCTGCTTTCCTCGCTAGGACACTCTAGTTAATTAAAGTAAAAATAATTTAAAAGTATCTAGAAACTAGGTGAATAGGGTCTAATTAAGGTTTGATAAAGTTGAATTTATTTGATGAGTTGATTAATGACTAACTCCCCCAATTTCGCCTAAAGCGAAAAAGCGGGCTGGAGGGTAAAATGGCGGGCAGGCGTTGGCATTTGCGGGTAGTAGCATCATTTCTTGTCCGACCACTGGCTGATTACCTAGATTTTTTGCATACTTTTTCATCAATGGAAAAAGTATGAAGCATTAAGCTAGCTTAAAATACAAAAATTGGTAATTTAATGCTTATTTCTGCCTTCTGGGACACTATAAAACAATAAAATACAATATTTTAATATTACAGTGGAAAACAGGAGGTGGTAGATTATAAATCCGTAAACTCAGGAATCTCTTTTTCAAAAACCAATTCTTTGGCATCAGGTCTAAAACAATAATGCTCCATTCCATTGGTGATAATCATGTATTTTGCTTGAAATTGACTATAGTAATTTGCGATTTGTGAAAACGTATTATTTGAAATTTTTACTTCAGGTGCTTTGCATTCTATCAAAAGAAGCGGTTCCATCTTTCTATTGAAAACCGTTACATCCGTTCGTTTTTTTCTTTCATGATATTTTAAGCCGGATTCTAATTTAATAAGGCTGGCTGGATAATTTTTATAGTGAATCAAAAACTGAATAAAATGCTGGCGAACCCATTCTTCAGGCGTTAAAACCAAAAACTTCTTCCTGATGGGGTCAAAAATATGTATCTTGCCATCCATTTTACGCAAGTTCACATCATAAGGCGGAAGGTTTAATTTTTGCATGCGTTTCGCTTAATTTGTGGCAATTTAGATTTAATTATAGACAAAAAATAAAGTTTAACTTAACCTGTCAGGTTTTTCATCAGTAAGTGAAATAATAAATCGAAAACTCACAATTTTATAATCGTAAACCTGACAGGTTTTTCATTAAATAAAATTCATAAATGAAGACAAAAAAAGAAATCGTAGACAATTGGTTGCCTCGTTATACTGGAACAGCTTTAGATGAATTTGGTGACTATATTTTATTGACTAATTTCATTAATTATGTGGAAATGTTTGCTCAACAATATGATGTAGAAATTAAGGGCAGAGATAAGCCTATGCAGACTGCTACTGCTGAAGGAATCACCATTATAAATTTTGGAATGGGAAGCTCCGTTGCCGCTACTGTTATGGATTTACTTTCCTCTATTATGCCTAAAGCAGTTTTGTTTTTAGGGAAATGTGGAGGAATTAAAAAGAAATCAAAAATCGGTGATTTGATTTTGCCTTTGGCAGGAATAAGAGGAGAAGGAACTAGTAATGACTATATGCCACCTGAAGTTCCAGCTTTACCATCATTTCGTTTGCAAAGAGCTGTATCGTCCATGATTAAAAAGCATGAAATGGATTATTATACAGGAACAGTTTTTACAACCAATCGAAGAGTTTGGGAGCATGATGATGATTTCAAAGATTATTTGAGAAGAATCAGGGCTATGGCTGTTGATATGGAAACCGCTACTATATTTTCCGTAGGTTTTGTCAACAGCATTCCAAGAGGAGCATTGTTATTGGTTTCTGATAATCCAATGACCCCGGAAGGAGTTAAAACAGCGCAAAGCGACCAAAAAGTGACGGGTAGTTATGTGAATTACCATCTTAAAATTGGTATTGATTCATTAATTGAATTGAAAAATTCAGGAGAATCAGTTAAACATTTGAAATTCACTGAAACACTGTTCGATCAGGATTAATAATTATTTTTTAAAATTCATTTTAAGCAGCTAGTCCCCTGCCCCCTCAAAGGGCTTGGAGCACCGAATTACATTTGCTTAATTGTTGACAAAAAATTGATAAAAATTATTTGATTTTGCTTATTTTAATCTGTGAAAATTATCCCCTTGAGGGGATTATAGGGGTGTTACCCCATGTTAGTTGTGCCACCACCCATGAAGATTGCTTTCTTTAGTCGGTGGCACACCGACCCAGTATATAAGTTAGATCAAGCTGTTAGTATTTAAAATTCCAATATCAAAAATGAACAAACTCTTACTCAGTTTAACACTCATCATACTAATTTCTTCTTGCACTAGCAGAGAAAAAGTAGATTCAATCTATTTCAACGGCTCAGTTTACACAGTAAATGCAAATTTTGATAAGGCAGAAGCTTTTGCCATAAAAGATGGGAAGTTTGTAGATGTTGGAAGCTCGAAAGACATTCGAAATCAATACCAAGCGGAAGAAGAGATTGATTTGATGGAAGCTCCCGTATATCCTGGCTTTATTGATGGACACGCTCATTTTGTGCGCTATGCCAAGGATTTGGGTGATGTTGATTTATTTGGCACTTCTTCTTTTGAGGAATTAATTCAAAGATTGCAAAAGCATGCTGAGCAATATCCTGATGAGCCCGTTTTGCTAGGGCAAGGCTGGGATCAAAATAACTGGGAAGGCAAAGAATTCCCCACTAAAGATACCTTGGATATTTTATTTCCGGATAAGGTAGTGATGTTACGAAGAATAGATGCCCATGCTGTTTTAACCAACCAAAAAGGATTGGATCTGGCTGGAATAAATTCAAACACTAAAATTTCGGGAGGTGAAATACTATTAAAAAATGGGAAGCCAACTGGAGTGTTGATCGATAATGCCATGAACTTACTCAGCGATAAATTGCCTGAAATGAGTGAAACGCAAAAGAAAGAATTAATTCAACAAGCTGAGGCTAATTGCTTTGAAGTTGGCATTACTTCCTTAGCAGAAGCTGGATTGGAAAAATCTCAAATTGATTTATTGGATAAAATGCAGAAGGATAGCCTTTTGAAAATGCGTATTTATGCCATGATCAACCCAACAGCTGATAATATGGAATACTATTTCAGCAATGGTCATTACAAAACTGATTATTTAAATGTTCGCTCTTTTAAAATTTATGGTGATGGTGCTTTAGGCTCAAGAGGTGCTTGTTTAATTGAACCTTATTCTGATGATGAAGATAATTATGGTTTCTTAAGAAGTGAACCTGAAGTTTTTGACAGCCTGGCAAAAGTGATTTTCGCTAAGGATTTTCAAATGAATACGCATTGCATTGGTGATTCTGCCAATAGAGCCATCACCAATATTTATGCGAAATATTTGAAAGGAAAGAACGACAGAAGATGGAGAATTGAACATGCCCAAGTGCTGGCTGAAAATGATTTTAGCAAATTTGGAAATTATAATATTTTACCTTCCGTTCAGCCGACCCATGCCACTTCTGATATGGATTGGGCACATGAACGACTAGGAGAGGAAAGGGTCAAAAATGCTTATGCTTATCAGGAATTGCTGAAACAAAACGGGAAATTGATTTTAGGTTCTGATTTCCCTGTAGAGGATATTAATCCTATTTATGGATTTCATTCAGCTGTAGCCCGTCAGGATGATGATAATTTACCGGAAGGCGGTTTCCAGCCCGAAAACTCATTGAGTAGAGAAGACGCCTTAAAAGGAATGACTATATGGGCAGCTTTTGGGCAATTTGAGGAAAAAGAGAAGGGTAGTATTGCAAAAGGTAAAACAGCTGATTTTGTGATTTTGGATAGAGATATTATGGAAGTCCCGCATGAGGAATTGAGAGAAACCAAGGTTATTCAGACTCATTCCGGTGGAGAGAAAGTATATGAATTGAAGTGATGAAATGAGCATAAATATTCGAGGGCGAATTTATGCTAACCGCCTGATGTATATTTATCGTGAATTCCATGTGGCAATTTTGAAACAATTACATACACATGAAAAAAGATATTACCATAGCGGAAGCGCAAGAACAAGTAGATGAGTGGATTAAAACCATAGGCGTTCGATATTTTAATGAACTGACCAATATGACCATACTGACTGAAGAAGTGGGTGAGTTGGCTCGAATTATGGCTCGAAAATATGGAGAACAATCTTTCAAAGAAAGTGATAAAAATGCCGACTTGGGAGATGAAATGGCGGATGTGCTTTGGGTATTGATTTGCCTAGCCAATCAAACGGGAGTTGACCTTACAGTAGCTTTGCAGAAAAATATTGAAAAGAAGACTAAACGAGATAAGGATAGGCATAAGGATAATGAGAAATTGAAGTAGGTATTTTGGCATTGGTCAGATTAATAAGCACTGATTTTCAATTTATTGGTAAATTATTATAGTTTATTCCAAACTAAATTCAAATATTATGTGTGTATTTAAATATAAAATACACATTATGAGCACAAATATTGTAGTAGATGATGAATTAATGCAGCGAGCAATGAAATTATCGGGCTGTAGTACAAAAAAATCTACAGTTGAAGCTGCAATAGAATTATTGATTCGTCTGAAAGAACAGGAAAAAATAAAATCATTTAGAGGAAAATTGAAGTGGGAAGGTGATTTAAACCAAATACGAACTGATAAATAATATTATCAAATATTTATGATTGAATTTCTCTTTTTTTTGGTTGGTAGTACGTTGAAAATTTTGAATACAATTCTGAAAAAATCGTATATTGTAATATGACTACGAAAGAAAATATAATCGATAAGATTCAAAGTCTTTCAGATGAGAAATATCCTGATGCAGAAATTTATTTATTTGGCTCGCAAGCAAGGGGAGATTCATTGATTTCTTCAGATTGGGATTTGTTAGTTTTGATGAATTCTGATAAAATACCTTTTTCAACTGAGACGAAAATGATGGATGAATTCTATGATATTGAATTGGAAACTGGGGAAATTATTTCTCCCTTAATTTATTCTAAAAAAGAATGGGAAAATAAATATAAAATCACACCACTCTACAACAATATTTTAAAAGAAGGTATCCGAATAAAATGAGTAGCTCAAAACAAGATTTGATAAAGTATCGCTTGGAACGTGCTAAGGAAACTCTTGAGGATGCTAAACTATTAGCTGAAAATAATCGATGGAATTCCGCAATTAATAGACTTTATTATTCAGCTTATTATGCAGTTGTAGCTCTATTGTTAAACGATAATCATTATTCTACTACACATAATGGAGCGAAGAGTAAGTTTTCTGAATATTTTATTAAAACTGGACTATTCACAACAGAAACTGGAAGAATATATTCTCAATTATTTACATGGAGACAATAGGGAGATTATTCGGATTTATATGATTTTACAGAAGAAAAAGCGATACCATATTTTCAGCCTGTTACTGATTTAATTAAATTGGTAGAAAAACATGTTGATTAATTTTATTTTCTTCTAAGATTTCATTTCCTCTTTCAGTATATCATCTTAAATCACCAAGTCTCATATTCAACGCATTACAATTTCCAGAACCTTCCCTTGTAAAATTAGTTGTATATACATATATTGTCATTGTATTAAATATGAATAATGTCTGAGAAATTACACCTTTTTGAAAATACTATTTTTAATGGCGCACCTTTAGAACAAGCCAAAAGTGCTATCATCATGATGCATGGCAGGGGAGATGATGCTTCAAAAATGCAGGATTTAGCACAAAACTTGAACTTGCTTGATGATGTGGCTATAATTTATCCTATCGCCACAAATAATACATGGTATCCAAAAGGATTTATGGAAGATTGGATCGAAAATCAACCGTGGTTGGACTCAGCTCTGGAAAATTTGGGAACCATCAATAAGCATCTAAATGAAAAAAGTATTTCCAATGATAAAATATTTCTTTTAGGATTTTCTCAGGGAGCTTGTCTTACTTTAGAATATGCAACACGAAATGCGCAAAAATATGCTGGGATAGCTATTTTAAGTGGAGGTTTGATTGGCCCTTATATAAAGAAAAGCAACTATAGCGGAGATTTTGCAGGGACAGAAATATTTATTGGTTGTAGTAATATCGACCATCATATCCCAGAAAAGAGATTACATGAATCAGAAGAAGTGGTGATTCCTATGGGTGCTAAAGTGGAAAAAAGAATTTATCCTGAAATGGATCACATAATCAATGAGGATGAAATTCAGAAAGTGAATGAAATGCTGACATCATTTAAAATTTTAACACTATGAACTTTAAAGGAATAATAAAAGGACTACATCATATTACCGCAACAGTTAATGATGCACAGGAGGATTATGATTTTTATACCAAATTATTGGGTCAGCGCTTAATTAAGGAAACCGTAAATTTTGATAATGAAAATGTATATCATTTTTATTATGGAAATGAAATTGGAGCTCCTTCCACTGTTTTCACTACTTTTCCTTATAAGGGTCAGGGTGTGAGGGATGGAATAATCGGTTCTGGTCAGGTTTTTGAAACCGTTTTTTCTGTGCCTGAAAACAGCTTGTCTTTTTGGGAAGAACGATTGAAAAGTAATGGAATAAACTTTTCCAAAGTTCAAAATTTCGGAAAGGATAAGCTTCAATTTAAAGACCCTTCAGGTTTAAATATTGCCATCATTGAAGATGCTGATGACAAAAGAAGTCCTGCCTGGAAAACAAAAGAAATTTCTAAGAAAGAAAATATCATGGGTATCCATCATGTAGTCTTAGCCATTGCTGAGGTTCAAGAGACATTGAAATTTCTTGAGGTATTTGGTTATGAAGAAACTGCCAGAGAAGGCGATTTTGTTCAATTGAATAGCAGCATTGGTGGAGCAGGTAATTCACTAGTTGTAATGGATGCAGATGATTTACCGAAAGGGAAAAATGGAATTGGAACAGTTCATCATGTTGCCCACAGGGTTGAAAAACTGGAAGATTCATTAAAAATCAGAGAATATTTAGTGAATAAGTTAGGATTAAAAGTAACGGAAGTTAAAGATAGAAAATACTTTGAATCAATCTATTTTCGAATTCCTGGAGGCGTTCTTTTTGAAGTAGCAACTGAAGGTCCAGGTTTTATGGTGGATGAAAGTAATGAAGAGTTGGGAAGCTCATTGAAGTTACCGGATTGGCAGGAACCAAATAGAGCTAAAATTGAAGCGGGTTTAATGGGTTATAAAAAATAATTTGAATGAATCCTCCAGAGCAAAATAAAGAAAATGCTATAGAATTTTACAAAACAGCTTTTGAGGGCAATCCTTCTAAAGCTGTAGAGTTATTTGTAGGAGAGCTGTATACTCAACATAATCCTGCGGTAGCTAATGGTACAGCAGGCTTCATTGAGTATTTTGAAAGGATGCAAAAAGAGTATCCCAATAAAAGTGTTGAATTTGTACGGGCAGTTGCTGAAAATAATTTAGTAGCGCTCCATACTCATCAAATTTGGCAAGGTGATGCTGAATATGTAACCATGGATTTCTTTCGTTTTGATGACAACGGAAAAATTGTGGAGCATTGGGATAGTATTCAGCAGATTCCTAAAGAGTCTGCAAATCCTAACAAGATGTATTAAGTTTCACTATAAACTTTTCTCATAAACTGTCTTAAATCCTTCCAGTCCCTTTTCTGTTAAAGTCGGTCTTACTAGATTAAAAAAGACTTGCATATAATAATCAATTTTGTCAGCATCTTTCCCCTTATAGAAAACTTCGGCATCGGAAATCCAAGAATTGCTTACCATTAATAAAGCATGAATTAGCATATCTTTTTGACGTTCATCTTTAAAAGCTTTCATATAGCCATTAGCAATCAAGAAGCCTGAAATGGTATCCAAAATATTCCACCTTTGGTCAAATTGGTCTTGTGCATGTTTTTTGATGTGGTCGAAATGCCGGACTACTTTGGTGATTCCTAAATAGATGAATTTGTACTTGTAGATTTCCTCAAATAGAATTTTCAGTCTGCTTAACATAAATTCCAAGTTGATGACTTCCTCTTTGATGTTTTTGAACTGTTGCTCCACATTCTTTTGCATGTTGAGGTACAATTGTAAAATAATATCATCTTTTTTAGGAAAGTGATAACACAAATTCCCATAACTGATCCCCATTTCCTCAGCTATAGATTTGCTTGAAATAGCGGAAATTCCATGAGTATTAAACAGTATTCGAGCGGTTTCTAATATCTTTTCTTTCGTCTTCATCTGAATGGAAATCTACTGCAATATTAAGCATTTTGTAACTATTCAGCTACATATATAATTTAATCCCTCACCATTTCTCGTACAAATACACCCCACTTGAAGGTGTTTTCACCTTCAGGTTTCTGTGAGATTTCATATGAGGTTCAATGCTTAATTTTGGGTAAAACACCCAAAAGAGGGCGTGAGTGCTAAATAAGTTTAGATTTAATGATTTTATGAGCACGAATTGTATTTGGCTTTTTCTTGATTTCCTTAATAAAAATAAGGAATAGGACTTGCACAGATGGAAACATCATTTCTGTTCATTTGATAGGTGAGTTACAGCATTTTTAATTCCTAAATTAAATATTAGGCAATATTGCCTATTTCTTAATTTTCTTTAGTACATTTGTTAGGCATAGATGCCTAATGTTTAATAATGAAGAACGAAAATCTAGCTATATATTTAAAATCTACACAATTTATAAATGCTGACCATCAAGCAGTTCAGGATTTTGTACGGAAAACAATTTTAGGAGCTAAAGATGAAATTGATAAAGTAAAACGCTTGTATTATGCTGTTCGTGATGGATTCCGCTATGATCCCTACAGATTGGATTTTTCTAAAGAAGCCATGAAGGCAAGCAGTTTGCTGAAAAGGGACTATGGCTATTGCATAGAAAAAAGCTGTCTTTTCGCTACTGCTTGCAGAGTGATTGGAGTTCCTTCCAGACTTGGGTTTGCCAATGTCAGAAACCACATTGGTACTGCCAAATTGGAAGCCGTACTTCAAACAGATGTCTTGGTTTTTCATGGATATGCGGAGATATATCTCAATGGAAAATGGATTAAAGTAACGCCTGTATTCAACAAAGAGCTTTGTGAAAAATTAAATGTAACTCCTTTGGAATTTAATCCTAATGGCGATTCTGTTTTTCAGCAATATGACCAAAATGGAGGCTTATTCATGGAGTATTTGCATCAGTACGGTCATTTTGAAGATATCCCTTACGAATTTTTCATAGGCGAATTGATTAAAAATTACCCTCATTTAAAATCTCAAATTTCAGAAAGAAACCTATTACACATTAAATAAAAACTATGGAAACTAAAGAAAAGCAAATCCCTTCACAGACTGGTGGTTCATTTTTAATCAATATGATCCCAGAAAGTATTTTTATAGAATCGGATTTTTCAGAAGAACAGAATATGATGGTAGCTTCTGCAAAAGAGTTTGTAGAGCAGGAAGTTTTACCACTAGCAGATGAATTAGAAAAGAAAAAGGATTTATCCCAAACTATTGACTTATTGCATAAAGCAGGTGATTTGGGACTTTTAGGTTTAGGTGTTTCTGAAAAATACGGTGGTATAGAAGTGAGTTTTAATACTACCCTAAGGGTAATTGAGGAAATGGCTAAGACCACTGAGTTTTCCCCAGCTATTGGTGTACAAACCAGTATTGGAATCGCCCCAATTTTATTATATGGAAACGAAAAGCAGAAGGCTCAATATATCCCTGATATGGTTTCTGGTAAATCAAAAGGATGCTATTGTTTAACAGAACCTGATGCTGGTTCTGATGCCAATTCTGGAAAAACCAAAGCGATTTATAAGGAATCTGAAAAAGCTTATTATCTGACTGGGCAGAAAATGTGGATCACTAATGCGGGAATAGCAGATGTATTTACTGTTTTCGCCAAAGTTGAAGATGATAAGAATTTATCAGCCTTTATAGTGGAAAAAGGATACAAAGGTTTGACTCTAGGCGAAGAGGAAGATAAAATGGGAATTAGAGCTTCTTCCACCAGACAAGTGTTTTTGAATGATGTGAAAGTGCCTGAAGAAAACCTTTTAGGGAAAAGAGGAGATGGCTTTAAAATGGCTCTAAATGTTTTGAGCACGGGCAGAATTAAACTTGGTATCGGAGGCTTAGGCGTTTCAAAAAAGGCGATTGATTATGCAGTTGAATATGCCATAAATCGTAAGCAATTTGGTCAATCCATTAGTTCATTTGGTGCTATACAACAAAAGTTGGCTAAAATGGTGGTCAAAACTTATGCACTACAAGCGGCTGCTTACCGAACAGGTGAACTAATTGACCAAAAAGAAGAGGAATACCTGAAATCAGGAATGTCAATGGAGGAAGCAAAACCAAAAGCGGTTACTGCTTATGGAATTGAATGTGCTATCATTAAAGTTTTTGGTACAGAGGCTCAAGATTTTACAGTAGATGAAGGTTTGCAAATTTATGGAGGCATGGGTTTTTCCGAAGAAGCTCCTATGGCAAGATTGTATCGTGATTCAAGAATCAGTAGAATCTTCGAAGGCACCAATGAAATCAACCGCATGTTGATAGTGGATATGCTTCTGAAAAAAGCGATGAATGGTGAGTTGGATTTAATGAATGCTGCCACAGCTGTTCAAAAGGAATTAACCAGTGTCCCTGATTTTTCAGCTAGTGAAAATACCGATACCTTAGAACAGGCAACTCAGGTCTTAGAAAATCTTAAGAAAATCACTTTAATCATAGCTGGTTCAGCAGCCCAAAAGCTAATGATGAAGCTGAAAGATGAGCAAGAGATTTTAATGAATGTAGCCGATATGTTGATTCAGATTTATATGCTGGAATCAGTAATAGTTAAAACCAAAAGGATTAAGGATACACTAGGTGAAGAAGCTAGTGCTGCTCAACTTGATCTCTGTCAATTATTTATGTTAGATGCTGTAAAAGAGATCAAAAATTCAGCGGAAGAAGCATTATGGTCATTTTCTGAAGGCGATGAATTAAAAATGATGCAAATGGCTTTAAAACGTTTTACTAAAATGGAAGCTTTTAATGTGAAAGATGTCAGAAGAAGAGTAGCTCAAAAGTTGATTGAAGACGGGAAATATAAGTTTTAGTTCTTATTTCAATTTATGTGTAATTTTATAGTTAGATAAATCTTAACAAAAGAGGGGTTAAATCAATCCCTCTTTTGTGAGTTCTGCCTTTAAATTTTTATATGCTTTAAGTTTTCCTTCAATTATAGATTCATTAGGTTCAATTTTTTTAACAGTTTGAGGTTTTGAATTTGAGGATACTTCTTTTATTAATATATTAATTTCATTACCAATTTTTAATGAAGATTCATGAAAAATAAGGCTTTCATTTGTCCTATGATTGAAACCTGTGAAAGATAAATTAATTTCGTTTTTTTCTTTTGTAATAATTCTGTCAATTATGATGGATGTGATCCCATTTTCTAATATAGCTTGTTTTTTAATTCCGTTAATATTTAATTCAAATCCTATCATTAGACTTTATTTTCAATATATTTATTGGTAACCTGATTTTATAATAAGGCTAATTGGTTCAGTAAATTCGGTTTCATATTAATCACAAAAAAATCCGTTAATTATAAATTTTTTATCTTGACATTGTGCATCATAAAGTGTTATAAATACAAGTGCTACTAGAAATAAACTTTTCATATTAAAATGTAAGAC
Source organism: Bacteroidota bacterium (assembly GCA_051747245.1). Lineage (GTDB taxonomy): Bacteria > Bacteroidota > Bacteroidia > Cytophagales > Cyclobacteriaceae > Marivirga. The sequence goes on along the minus strand of JBNJFX010000010.1, from coordinate 75,390 downwards.
CATTTCGATTTTATAAATTACATTATTCTCCCTCGAAAAGTTATTTTTTTGTAAATTCAATCGGTATTATTAAATTTGATTTATAAGGTGTTCCGTTTTTTTTAGCAGGTCTATATTTTATGTTTTTCACAATCTCTTTAGCAATTGAGTCTGCTTTATGACATAATCCTTTAGCAATTTCTGAACTAGTGAAATTACCATTTTCATCAATTGATACTTGGATATAAACTTTCCCTATATTACAATTTTCTAAGATTGTAATATTTTTAATTTCCTTTTTTAAGCTATCTATTCCCCCAATAATTTCAGCTTTTTCATATGGATCTTTAATAATGGTATTGTTTGTTTGACCATTACATTTAAATGCTGAAAAACAGATGATTAATATTATTAAATTTTTCATATTAGCAATTATTAATATTTAGCAATGCGTTTGGTAACAGGTTATAATCTATTGGAAAATTATATGCAGATTTTTCTTCAATAAATTTTTCCATAAAATAAAAATATTTGTCTGACATTTCTGACCAACTGGGAATATGTGTAAAACCATTACTTATATTTTCTAACCACAATAAATATTCAATTTGAGTTTCACCATTAAAGTTTTCACAACACAATCCATCATGGGTTAAATCATAGTAGAGTTTTGCCTCAAACTCTATATTTGACCTTCCTGTATTAGAATATTGCCCTAATCCATTGTAAAATAAATCTTGATATCCGCGGAAAAATTCTTCACCAAAAGTAACCAAGTTAATATTTTTAGTACTTTTAAAAGATATAGTGGAATTAGAGTAGTTAAATTGCCCCGGGCTATCAATTGATGAATCTACCTTGAAGCAAAATTTCTTTTCTTCACCTACTACATACTGAAAGATTTGTAAATTGGTACATTTTTCCAGAAAATTAAAAATATTAAACTGGTGGATTAACCTGCCAGCCCTTGGTATTTGAATCATTTCTCCAATCATTTATTGGATAATATTTATCCCCTCTTACAATTTTAGGAAAAGAAAAAGTGCCATTGAACAAAGCTTTATAAACAGATTCATCAGAAGAATTCAAGCCCTTTATTTTTAGTTTCAAAATATTATAGGGCACTTGCTTATATTCTGGAAATTCCTCTTTAATTTTAGTTCTTAAAATCTCAAAGTGAGGATTTAATAGTTTTGTAGGTGAGGCAAAAGCCATTATTTGGTCATTCAAAGACGTGTTATATTCTTCGCCTGATTGTTCTCTATTTATTCTTAAGTTTTCAACTCCCATAATCGAATAATATGGACCAAGTAGGCTAATGCTAAAAATTAAAGAAATTTTGGTTTCTATATTATCATATTTTGAAGTCTCAATATTAATTTCTCCATTAAACGAAGGCTGTTGTTTTAGATTGATGTTTTTTACCTCTTTATTTATTAATTCATTTAACTGCTTAATGAAATTTACCCAGAATTTATATTCATTTCTATCATGTAATTTATGAGTAATTAAATTAATTCTCTTTTTATATTCAGAAGTTTCAGTAATATCACTAAGGTTTGAATTTTCTTTGTTCAATGGATAATACTCTTTAATAGTTTTATATAATTTCCCAAAGAATTTTGGATTGTAGTTTTGAAGATACTCATTCATAATAATTTAATTACAATAGATTAACCATGTAGATGATGTACTAATACAACCACCTCCTGTTGTTAGAAAAACTGTCCCATTAGCTAAATTCGCTAGATTAGATTCAAAAATACTCTTAAAATAATTTGAAAATTCTATATCAGTAGGTTTGGTATTCTGTAAGTTTAACCATATCTCTGCTTCTTGAGTTGATATTTCCCATGCCTGTTTAAATATATTTGAAGCCTGAGTTGAACTATTCACATTTAATGCACTACTCCCAAATGTAACACACCATGCTCCCCAATATGCACTAACTTGGTCTCCTGTTTCAGAATGAATAGCTGGTACATTTACATTTAAAACTTCTCCTGTAAAACTGCTTTCCTCATCATCATTTGGAATTTCATCAAATGGAATATATCTATTACAAATTTTAAAGCCTGGTGTTTTACATCCTCCTTCACCATCGGGTATCATGTCATCTCCACAATCAATCACACATTCATCATTTTCATTAACAATATAACCCTCACTGCAAATCACTTCATTACAATCCACATACATTCCATCAATAAAGGGGTGCTCGCATAAACCGTCAGGGCCTGATGGACCTGTAGATCCACCACCACCGCCTGAATCTGGATCTGGAGATGGAGGTGCTATTTCCTGTGGCTCTTCACAATATATGTATGAACCTTCATAGGTACAAGTAGTGTAAGAATTTCCTGCGGAGGTAGTGGCGGTTACGCACCACCAATCATCTACGATATAGCAGGTGCTCATTCGCTGACCATCTATGTCTTCCTTATCGATGTATTGTTTACTTAAAGCTGCAACATCAATAATTTCTCCGTTTTCATAATATACTTTTCTTTTTGCATCTCCTTGCCATTCACTTACCAGCAAAAATCCTGTAAATTTTTCTGTATCAGCAGTTGAAACCGGAATAATATGCTCTAAAACAACCTCCCCATCTTCATCTTTATAGGCCATGCTATAGGAAGCATAATCCGCTAAAAACTTTTTATCAGAGTCAGGCATACTCATAAATAGTTTACCTTCTCCATTTGTATTAGTATTCACAGGAAAGAACAGCCCATCGCCAATATTAAGTTCTTTATAGACAGCTCTGTCCCATATAATATCCATAGGGTTGTTGTTGGTTCTTGAGTGGATGTTTTTGGATTGTTTTTCCTTGAAAACAGTTTGTACCTCTTCAATGGTAATATCTTTTTGGTTTGATTCCTCAAAACTTTTGTCTTGCTGACAAGCTGAAATAGTGGCAATAAACACTAGGCAGTAAATAATCAGTCGATTCATTATCAAAATATTTAAGATTAATAGTTAGTTCTGCCAAAACAATTAAAAACTTTTTAAATAGATTGAGATTATGAGTGGTATTGAATCAACTAAGAATTGAATCAAGCCAAAAATAATTTCACTTTGTAGGTTTGTTATAACATAGCCTTGGAACTAAATTATAATCGGAGACACCTTAATTAATTTAATAAGTTTTAACCGAGTTGATTTTACAAAAATTCCAAATATTTTTCAAAATTCAAAATTCAAAATTCAAAATTCAAAAGTTTAAATTTGGAGCGCTGTTAATTTTTTTAACATTTTCGTTCGCAATAAAACCTCCAATAAAGGGGTGCTCGCATAAACCGTCAGAGCCTGATAGATCTGTAGATCCACCACCACCGCCTGGAGATGGAGGTGCTATTTCCTGTGGCTCTTCACAATACATATAGGAACTTTCATAGGTGCAAGTAGTGTGGGAATACCCCCCCCCCGGAGGTAGTGACGGTTACGCACCACCAATCATCTACGATATCCTAATATCCGCATATAGATGTTGAAAAGTACTACAAAGCCTTAATTATTAAGGCTTTGCAGTTTCGATTATTTCACCTATTTTGGTGTTGCACAAACAATCGATGAATGAAAGTAATAAAATCTAATTCAATCTCAGCATTCGGAGGAATAAATTTTGTTTTCGAACACCTTAACAGGCTGAATATTAGTGATATAGTCACTGAATCCTTACCAGAATTAAAACATAATTCCCGTTATTCATGGAAAGACAGTTCGACATCTTGAAGAATGATTTTGGTTGGCAATACCTCCCTTTTTCTTCCTTAAACAAAAACTCCGTATTTCTCTATTTTTCAGCGATTTGCAGGAACCTATACAAAAATGTGATTGAATATTTTTCAGCTAAATGTAAAAGTCTAAATCCCACCTATCGAATTAAAAAATTTATTTTTCGATTTATAATTCTTCCTGCAAAATGGATAAGACAAAGCAGGCAAATGAAGCTAAAAGTGTATAATCCGTCCTTTGGTTTTACCTAAGACATTCAAGAAAAGTTAACAATTAAAAATACCTTGTCAAACCATAAAAAGCGATGGATAAGTCTGTCCCTACTTTTCAAAATTTTATTAAATCGGTAAATCTAGTCAGTAAAAAAATAAAAAGTTAGACACAAGAAAAAATTAAAGTCTGATTTTTCCTCAAATCTCCAAAACTAAATGGAGGAATGCACGAAAAATAATCGAAACAGAGTTACTTGCGGATATTAGGAGCTGGCGGGCTAGGAGCTCCGTTCTCCAAAAATCTTACTACCAATTCGAACCATCGTACTGCCTTCTTCTATGGCTATTTCATAATCTCCACTCATGCCCATGGACAATTCCTTTAGGTTAAACTTTTCATCATTGTATTGCTCTGCAGTTTTATCAAATAGTTTTTTCAGGCTTTTAAATTCCCTTCTGATTTTTTCAGTATCATCCGTAAAAGTAGCCATTCCCATCAAGCCTTGTACTTCCACATGATTCATTTCTTTGAAGGCTTCAGAAGATAATAATTCATGCAGTTCCTGTTCATCCAATCCGTATTTATTTTCTTCCTCAGCAATATGGATTTGTAGCAATACGGGAATCACTCTATCGATTTTTTTGCCTTGCTTATTGATTTCCTTAAGTAAGCGTACACTATCTACAGAATGGATTAAATGCACAAAAGGCGCAATATATTTCACCTTATTTCTTTGCAAATGACCAATCATATGCCATTCAATATCCTTAGGTAATGCCTCAGCTTTATCGGTTAATTCCTGCACTTTATTTTCGCCCAATGCCCTCTGTCCAACTTCATAAGCTTCCATCAAATCTTCATTCGGTTTGGTCTTACTAACTGCCACCAAATGACATTTTCCTAAAGATTCTTTTACTGCTGATAAATTTTCCGCTATACTCATCGAATTCCTTTTATGATGTTAAATCAATAAATAATTATACTGACTTTATGCTAAAGTTATTTTTATGTATTTTGAATGTTATATATTTGTCTATTGGACTATTTTTTAATAATTAATTTCAAAGGTAAAAGTTTAAGTTTTTACATTGATTAAATTTTCAACTTTTAAGTATCAACCACAATATAAATGACACTTTTAGGAAACCTTATTAAACAAGGAATACGGATTCGAGAGAGTTTGGATCAGGATTTTACGCCCCCTTTTGAATTGCAAAAAACTGAATTTCGTAAATTGATTATTTCTGCACGCAATACGCAATTTGGTAAAGCTTATAATTTCTCCGGAATACTGCATTCTTTAAAAAAACATAATAACAACAGTTTTTATGAAGAATTTAAAGCACAAGTTCCCGTTCATGATTACAATAAAATGTATGAGAATTGGTGGCATAAATGTTTGGAAGGCGAAAAAGATGTCACCTGGCATGGCGCTATTAAATATTTTGCCTTAAGTTCTGGTACGTCAGGTGCTTCTTCAAAACATATCCCTGTCTCGCTGGAAATGGTAAAAGCCATTCAAAAAACCAGTGTGCGCCAAATATTATCTCTTTCTCGCTATGAAGGATTACCATCTTCTGTTTTTGAAGGAGGAACTCTAATGGTAGGAGGGAGCACTGATTTACAGGATAATGGAAATTATGCAGAGGGTGATTTGAGTGGAATCACTACTTCACGAATTCCTTTTTGGTTTCAACGATTTTATAAACCAGGTAAGGCTATTTCTAGGAGAAAAGATTGGGAAGATAAGTTGGAGCAAATGACACTTAAAGCTAAGGATTGGAATATCACGATTATTGCTGGGGTGCCTGCATGGATTACTATCTTAATAGAGAAAATAATAAAACATTATAATCTTAAGAATATTCATGAATTATGGCCGAATTTTGAAATTTATGTACATGGTGGAGTAGCTTTTGAACCCTATAAGAAGGGCTTTCAAAAATTGCTTGGTAGAGATATCAACTACATCGAAACTTATTTAGCTTCGGAAGGATTCATTGCCTTTCAGGCTAATCAAGGAGTTGATAGCATGAAATTGGTGCTTAACAATGGTATTTTTTATGAATTTATTCCGTTCCCTGATGAAAATTTTGACGAAGATGGAAATATGTTGGGAAATCCTAAAACTTTAATGATAGATGAAGTAGAGGAAAATGTAGAGTATGCATTATTAATTTCCACTTGCTCGGGGGCATGGCGTTATTTAATTGGTGATACTATTAAATTTGTTTCCAAGGCCGAATCTGAAATTGTAATTACCGGTAGGACAAAACATTTCTTAAGTTTATGCGGTGAGCACCTTTCCGTGGATAATATGAATCATGCATTATTGGATGTTTCAAATGATATGGGTTTTGATTTGAAGGAGTTCACGGTTTTGGGTGTAAAGCATGGTTCTTTATTTGGTCATGATTGGTTTGTAGGAACGGATAATTCGGATGTAGATGATTCCATCTTGAAAGAAAAGTTAGATGCTCGTTTAAAAGAATTGAATGATGATTATAAAGTGGAAAGAATTGCAGCTTTAAAGGATATTTCGGTAAAAGCCCTGCCTAATGAGGTGTTTATTGAATTCATGGAGCGAAATGGTAAGGTAGGCGGACAAAATAAATTTCCAAGAGTTTTAAAAGGGGATAAACAAAAGGCTTGGTTAGATTATCTGGCTGAAAAAGGTATTAAATAACGTATGATTGCAGTTATCACCAAAGGTGTATTATTTGGTTTGTTGCTGGCCGTAATGTTAGGGCCGGTATTTTTCGCACTGATTCAAAATAGTATAATAAAAGGTTTCAAAGCGGGTATGTATATGGTTTTAGGAATTGCGGTAGCCGATACCGCTTATATTTTCCTGATGTATTTCAGCGTAAGGCTTTTCGAAAATAATGATACCGTTTCTGTTTGGATGGGAACTTTAGGTGGGCTGATTATTTTAGTCACTGGAATATTGAGTCTGAGGAAAAAGAGTATAAGACAGGAAGAGCAAAATGTAAATACACAAAAGTCGAATTTCCTTAAACAGTTTGCAAAAGGATTTATATTAAATGGAATAAACCCTTTTGTATTGCTTTATTGGTTAGGGGTAATGACTTTAGTGACAAAAAGTTATGTATATAATCAAAATGAAGTGATTATGTTTTTCTCCGCAATAATCGGTACTTTATTGATTACTGATTTTTCAAAAGTAGCCCTTTCCCACCGATTGAGAACTTGGGTGACTCCTAAGAGGCTAAACATTATGAACAAAATAGTGGGTATAGCACTTATATTATTTTCATTCAGGCTGTTTTATCATGCCATTGAACATTATTAATGACTTAAACCTGTCAGGTTTTCTGATTTATAGAGGTACTACGAGTTTAAAATATACACCTGTAATTTTTTATAAACCTGACAGGTTTTGATTAATCTGATTTAAAATTTGAAAGCCATGCAGAAAATTTTCCTCACTTTGGTCTTATCTTTCTTTGTTTTCAGTTTTGATGCTTTTTCTCAAGACTCATCCATTGCCGAAGCCTATAAACAGGATGTGAAAATAAGAAAAACAGGTATGGCTATTTTAGGAACTTGGGCTGTGGGAAATATGATTACTGGTGCAATTGGCAGAAGCCAAGCAACAGGTCAAAATGCTTATTTCCATGAGATGAACCTAATTTGGAATGTGGTGAATTTAGGAATAGCTGGAGCTGGATATTATTTTACTGCTACAGGAGAAATGCCTGAAAACTCTTCAGAATTATTAAATGATCAAGTTAGCTTTCAAAAAACTTTACTATTTAATGCGGGCTTGGATTTGGCTTATATAGCCGGTGGTTTTTACTTGATGGAAAGAGCCAAAAACACCACTAATAAGCCCGAAAGATTAAAAGGTTATGGTAAATCCGTGATTTTGCAAGGCAGCTTTCTCTTTGTTTTTGATGTCATTCTGCATACTATCCACAGCAAACAAAGCAGTCAAATTTCTGATTTTTTAAGTCATGTGCAAATAGGTTCGAATCAGGTGGGGGTTGTGATTGGATTATAAGAATTTAACTCTCAATGTTACCAAAGCACATGCGACACGCGTGCGCTAACTATGAGAATCAGATGAGGATTGTTTTGTGTATTAAGTATTTGACTTTTTTATTTCCAGCTTTAACTTTTTATCAAGGGCACAAGCGAGATTCTTGTCAGCGAAGTATTGGTAAAACTTATTGTAAACAGTTGATGTAAATCTGTGCGAGCTATCCCCTTGAGGGGATCATAGGGGTGTTGATTGCCAGATGAAATTAAGTTATATAGTTCGAAATGAAAGGAATTACTTTCAAAAATTTAAGCTAGCCAGAATATCTTCTTTCTCTAGCTCAGGATGATCTTCCAATATCTCTTCATTTGTCATTCCAGATCCAAGCATATCTATAATAACCTCTACGGGCCATCTCATTCCTCTAATACAAGGCTTTCCGTGACAAATTTCTTGATCGATTGTAATTCTTTTTAATAGCTCTTTCATGATTTTGAAAATAACATTCAAATTACTTTAATAAAACTAATTGAAATTTAATTAAGTTGCAATTTGATAAAACTATCTTTCAATAATTGATATTTACAGTTGTTATAAATTAAACCAAACCCTTCAAATACAAATTAAATTCTAAAGCTGTAATTGGTTTGAATTCATCCACTTCCAAATCTTCTTTGATTTCTTCATCAAACTGCATTTTGGTCTTTTCTAGTTTTTTATCGGGATGGACTATTAACTCTAGTCCACTGAAGTCAATTGGATTGACTTGCACCAAAACAATATAATCATCAAAAACTCTTTTGAAATATTCGTGGACTACTGCGCTGCTTTTCATATTCTGTTTTATAAAAATTGAACTGATTTATATTGTAAATGCACACAAGTGCGCCAACTATCGACCAATATCGGTCAGACGCGTAATGCGTCAGACCGTGGTAAAGCTATTTTTACACCACTATATTCACAATTTTCTTAGGCACAATAATCATTTTCTTAATCGGCTTATCTTCAATCCATTTCTGTACTTTTGGATTTTCTAAGACGGCCTTTTCTATTTCCTCTTTTGAGGCATCCAATGCAAAAGTCATATTATCCCTGTGCTTTCCATTTACGGAAACAGGATAGGTATGCTCATCTTCTTTCACAAAATCAGGGTTGAATATTGGCCAACCAGCTTCTGAAATACTGCCTTCATTACCTAATTTCGACCATAATTCCTCACAAATATGAGGCGCATAAGGTGCTATAATTCTCACTAAATCACTTAAAACGGCTTTGTTGTTGCACTTTAGATCAGTTAAGGTATTCACGCAAATCATGAAAGTGGAAACCGATGTATTAAAGGAGAAATGTTCAATATCATATTCTGCTTTTTGGATAGCCTGATGCAATGCTTTTAAAGCTTTTTTATCCGGTTCGCCTTCTTCTACTTTGAAGTTTTCATCCGCATCATGGAATAATCTCCATAATTTCTTTAAGAATTTTGCAGTTCCATCAATTCCATTGGTATTCCAAGGCTTGAATTGCTCCAAAGGACCCAAAAACATTTCATACAATCGCAATGTATCCGCTCCATATTTTTCAATCACATCATCAGGATTCACCACATTGTACTTGGACTTGGACATTTTCTCTACTTCTGCTCCGCAAATGTATTTTCCATCTTCTAAAATGAATTCTGCATCTGCATGTTCTGGCCTCCATCTTTTAAAGGCTTCCAAATCTAAGATGTCATTTTTCACAATATTGACATCAACATGAAGACTTTGTGTTTTATATTGATCTTTTAATCCATGAGATACAAATTTATTCTCTCCTTCAATTCTGTATACAAAATTACTTCTTCCCTGAATCATCCCCTGATTAATCATCTTTTGGAATGGTTCATCTACGCTGATATAACCTAAGTCATAAAGAAATTTAGTCCAGAATCTTGAATATAGTAAGTGTCCAGTTGCGTGTTCAGATCCACCTATATATAAATCAACATTTTGCCAATACTGTTGCTTTTCTTCATCTAAAAAAGCATCCTTATTCTGTGCATCCATATAGCGGAACATATACCAGCTCGAACCTGCCCAGCCCGGCATGGTACTTTTTTCTAATTCATAACCATCCTCAGTTTTCCATTCTTTAGCCCTGGCCAATGGTGGTTCTCCATCTTCCGTTGGTAAATATTTGTCTACCTCAGGCAATTCCAATGGCAATTGATCTTCCTCCATTAAATATGGAATTCCGTTTTTGAAATAAACCGGAACTGGCTCTCCCCAGTAACGCTGACGACTGAAAATGGCATCACGCATTCTGTAATTGATTTTAGCATAGCCTATGCCTTTATCTTTCATAAAGTCAATGGCTTTCATTTGGGCATCCTTAATGCTTAAGCCAGTAAGGAAATCTGAATTGATGATTTTATCGTTATCAACCACTTCTACTATTGGTAAATCAAAATGCTCAGCAAAGGCTTTATCTCTGTCGTCATCGGAAGGAACTGCCATCACAGCACCAGTTCCATAACCTGCCAAAACATAATCACCAATCCAAACGGGTATTTTTTCTTCTGTGAAAGGATGAATGGCATAAGCTCCGGTAAAAACTCCCGAAACGCGTTTTACTTCCGTCATTCTTTCACGCTCAGAACGATTTTTTGCGACTTTTACATAATCTTCTACTTCTTTCTTCTGCTCTTCGGTAGTGATTTTTTCTACTAACTCATGCTCAGGTGCGAGTACCATAAAAGTTGCACCGTAAATAGTGTCAATACGGGTAGTGAAAACTTCAATTTTAAAACCATCTATTTCCCTCTCCGAAGGGGAGGGATTAAGGGAGGGGCTCTCAACACGAAAACCCAATTGAGCCCCAACTGATTTTCCAATCCAATTGCGCTGCATTTCTTTAATCGGCTCTGGCCAATCCAAATTTTCCAAGCCTCTTAACAAGCGATCAGCAAAAGCAGAAATCCTCATGCTCCACTGCATCATTTTTTTACGCTCCACAGGATGGCCACCTCTTTCGCTATATCCGTCCTTTACTTCATCATTGGACAGTACAGTGCCCAATGCCGGACACCAATTCACAACCGCTTCAGATAAATAGGCTATTCGGTATTTTAATAAAATACTTTGCTTTTCTTCTTCAGTAAAATTAAACCATTCTTCAGCAGAAAAAGGCTCAATATCTTCATCACAGGCAGCTTTCACCAACTGATTTCCTGTTTTTTCAAAATGCTCTTCTAATACTACAATATGTCTGGCTCTGTCATCCACTAAATCATACCAGCTGTTGAATAATTGCATGAAAATCCACTGTGTCCATTTATAAAATGATGGATCACTGGTACGCACTTCTCTTTCCCAATCATAAGCAAAGCCGATATTTTTCATTTGCTCTATATAGCGATTGATGTTTTGCTCTGTAGTGATAGCCGGATGTTGTCCGGTTTGAATTGCATATTGCTCAGCAGGAAGTCCGAATGAATCAAAACCCATCGGATGCAGTACGTTAAAACCTTGTTGCTTTTTGTAGCGGGCAACAATATCTGAAGCAATGTAGCCTAATGGATGACCAACATGTAAACCCGCTCCGGATGGATATGGGAACATGTCTAGTGTATAATATTTCGGTTTCGTATAATCATCTGTAGCTTTAAAAACCTGGTTTTTCTCCCAGTAGGCTTGCCATTTCTTTTCGGTTTCTCTGAACTGATATTCTGACATAATACTTTATATGTTAATCTTTTGAAGATTCTAATTTTTATTGAAAGTGCAAAATTAAGGCTTTTGGATTGGTAAGGAATAAATTAGGCTAATCTTTTCGAAAATCACATAAAAAAAGGTGCCCGAAAGCACCCTTAATCATTAACCAACTAATCACTAAACTAAAACTAACTAAAAAATTTCTTGATAATAGGATTTGGTTCTTTCAGCTGTTCGTTTTTGAACCCTTGTTTTTGAGCATGACTTAAATTGGCATTAAGCTGCGAACCTAAAAGGAAAATCAACAGACCGACTATTATTCCAATTGCTAGGAAGAGGTTTCGGCTTAAATTTTTACTTTTTTCCATTTTAACCTATTTATTATTTTCATTTACAATGATTGTGCCAAATACTAAAAAGTTGCATTTATTTATTTTCTTTTTTATTAACGAGATAAAAATTACCTTCGTATCCAAAACATAAAACTTATGAGAAAAATATTTTTACCAATCATGATTGTGGCATTAGGTTTTACTGCTTGCAATCAAAAAGAAACTTCAGAAAAGAAGACTGCTGATGTTAAAGAAACTAAAGAAATTGAAGTAGAAAAGGAAGATGCTTTTTTAGGTGAATCTTTTAATGTAGAGGATGAAATTCAATTAATAAACTTGGTAAGTGAAATGGAAAATACAGATTCCTTGACTGCGGTTGTAGAAGCAAAAGTCATCGAAGTTTGTCAGGCAAAAGGATGCTGGATGAAAGTTGACCTGCCAAATGGTGAATCAATGCGCGTGACATTTAAGGATTATGGTTTTTTTATGCCTAAAGATTTGGCTGGAAAATCTGTGAAAATGAATGGAATTGCCAAAAAAGAAGAAACTGATGTGGAAACTTTAAAGCATTTTGCAGAAGATGCAGGTAAATCTGAAAAGGAAATTGATCAAATTACAGAATCAAAAATGGACTATAAATTTGTAGCTTCAGGTGTGAAGTTGATGGAATAAGGTGCTTATGTGTTGAAGTATATAAGTGTTGAAGTTTTTGTCAGAGAAGGTTTCAAGACAACAGGTAAATCAAAGTGCCTATCCATTAAATGCCCGTTCAAATTTGTGTAGTTGAATGGGATTTTTCAGTTATATTGAATTGAAGGAGTTATCCAATAATTATAACCTTATTCCTGCCACCAAAATATCATCCAGTTGTCTAGTGTTTTTCATCCAGCAATCCAGCTCTTTATTCAGAATTGCGAGTTGTTTTTCAGCTGGTTTGTCTGCGATGTCATGAAGTAATTGCTTGAATCTTTTGACCATAAACTTTCTGTCGTCTGGTCCGCCAAATTGGTCTTGATAGCCATCGGAATACATAAAAATCATCATATCCTTTTCATAGTGGATAGTATGTGTATCATAATCCCTATTGCCATTTTTTGAAATCCCACCTATTGGATTATTATTTCCCTTGATGATGTTCAATTCACCATCTTTTACATAAACTAAAGGATTTTTTGCTCCTGAAAATTGAAGGGTTTTCTTTACTTCATCTAAAACAATTAAAGTCATGTCCATTCCGTCCTTATTGCTGGAGGACTCCTGACTTAAGGATTTTTGTACGCCTTCATTCAGTTTGTATAAAATACTGCCTGAATCAGTTACATTCCTCACATTTATGATTTCATTTAAAAGGTTAATTCCGATCATACTCATAAAAGCTCCAGGAACTCCATGCCCTGTACAATCAGCTACAGTAAATATTTTTTTACCTTCTATTTCAGTGTACCAGTAAAAATCACCACTTACAATATCTCTCGGTCTGAACATGATAAAGCTTTCCCTGAAAACATGATGAATGCGATCTTCTTGTGGTAACATAGCTTTTTGTATGCGCTGTGCATAATTGATACTGGAAGTGACATTATCATTTTGTCTTTCAAGCTCTAGTTTTGTGGCGGATAACATATCTCGCTGAGCTGCTATTTCTTCTAGTTGCTGCTCAATTTCCACATTCTTTTCCATGATTTCGCTGGTGCGCTCTGCCACTTTCTGTTCCAATATCTGATTCTGATTTTTTATCAAATCTTCATTTTCCTGAAGTGTGCTAATCATTTTATCTCTTGCTACACGTTGCTCTTTTTCAAGCGTTTTGATTCTGTCAGCCATACCCAGTGATAATAGAATTGCCTCAGCCACTGCACCAATAATAATACTCATATCGGTAAAAGTATTTTGCGGTAAAATCGCATTATTTTTCAATACATAAATAATGACGCCTATAAAAAGGGCTGTCCATGCTATCAAATAGAAATAAGCAGGTCTTGAGCCTTTTCTGTAAATCCCAATTCCTGTTGGGAGGAAAACCAAAACCCCTATCATTCCACAATAGGCAGCTGATTTACTGGCGAATAGAACAAATCCATCTACCCAAATACCAGTTAAGCTGACTATAATTAAAAAGATACTATAGACTTCAGGAGCAAATAAGGCGTAATGGAATATCTTGGAATATTTCTTAACTGCTAAGAATCTTCTGGTAAATTGGCTGGCAAACAGCACAGTCAATGCTATGAAAAACATATTACTGATATTGGCAAAACGCAACCAGTAATTGAACAGCATTTCATAACCATAGCCGGTTAATGCCATCATAGCCAACAGAAAACTGCCCATGTAGAGGACATAATATAAATAGGTAAGACTACGAAGACTGAAGAAAAGCAATAAGTTATAAATCACCATGGCAATGAAAACTCCAAAGAGAATTCCCATAGTTAAGTCGGTTTTATGAGAAGCTTCAGCAAAGGTTCGTTCTTCAATTATGGTGAATGGAAACTGCTTTGAGAAATTTCCTTTGCACCATACATATATGGTTTGTTTTCCATTAGCAATTTTAGGAATTGGAAAAACAAAATCTTTATGTTTGATTATTCTGCTGTCATAAGGATATAAATCACCTGAGGCATATTCGGTAAAACCTCCATCTTCATTTTCAAAATAGACTTTTATAGTATCAATTTGTGTTCGAGAACTTTCTAAATACCAACGGTTGTCTTCTGATGACTGGTCATCAAGCTTGATTTTAAACCAAAAATTAGCATCTAAATAGGCGTAGTTAGGTACATCTGCTTCACTCTTCTCAAATTTGTCATCAAAGTCACCAGACTTTATATCTTCAAAATTGATGGATTTTTCTTCATCTACTAAGATTTGTAGAGATTTGCCGATTTGATATTCTTTATTGACCTCATGTAGAGTGACTTTCTGACTTAAGCCAATGCTTGAAAAAAATAAGAAAAGTATACTGAAAAATATCCCTGATGATAGTTTTTGTTGCATATAGGTGTTGTTGTTCTTCCTTCAAATCCTGAATATATGGTAAAAAACTTACTTCTAATTGTTCATTATGAATAATTCGATAAAATTTTGAAATTTATCTGTAAATCAAACATTTTGCACCACTTGTTAATTTTATCCTTGTATCATTTTAATGATTCTGTTTCAAATCAATTTCAATTCCCTAATTTTGGGTTTACAATAATTTAAAAATGAAGAAAAAAGTATTATTTATAGATAGGGACGGAACCATTATACAGGAGCCGCCAACGGATTTTCAAGTAGATTCTTTGGAGAAATTGGAGTTTCTACCGTTTGCCATTAGTGCACTTCAGTTTATTGCACAAAATTCAGATTATGAACTGGTAATGGTCACTAATCAGGATGGGCTAGGAACCGATTCATATCCTGAAGATACTTTTTGGCCCGCTCACAATAAAATGCTTAAGCAACTGGAAATTGAGGGGGTTATATTTGCTGAGCAGCATATTGACAGAAGCTTTGAGAAAGAAGGCAAAGATACTCGCAAGCCAGGTACTGCTATGCTTAAAAAATATTTTTCCGATGAATATGATCTAGCCAATAGTTATGTGATAGGGGATAGAAAAACAGATATACAGCTTGCAAAAAACTTAGGAGCAAAATCAATTTTCATTGGTGAGAATTTAGCTGATGCAAACTTTACTTCAAAAGATTGGAGAGAAATTGCACGCTATTTAGTAATGCCTTCAAGAACAGCTTCCATTTCACGCAAAACCAATGAAACAGATATCAATATCAATTTAAATTTGGATGGTAGTGGAAAAGCAGAGAATTCTACTGGATTGAAGTTTTTTGACCACATGTTAGATCAGTTAGGTAAACATGGTGGTTTAGATTTATCCATTCAAGTTGATGGCGATCTGGAAGTGGATGAACACCACACCATTGAAGATACTGCTTTGGCTTTAGGAGAGGCTTTTAATCAAGCTTTAGGAAATAAGAAGGGAATCTATCGCTATGGATTTTTATTGCCAATGGATGATGCGCTAGCTCAAGTTGCGATAGATTTTGGCGGAAGACCATGGATTAACTGGAAAGCAGAATTCAAAAGAGAAATGGTAGGAGATATGCCGACTGAAATGTTCTTCCATTTCTTCAAATCTTTTTCTGATGCAGCTCAGTGTAATTTGGATATTCAAGTTAGTGGTGATAATGAACATCATAAAATCGAAGCCATTTTCAAAGGTTGGGCTAGAGCAATAAAAATGGCGGTAAGCCGTGATGAGAGTAGATTGAATGATTTGCCTTCCACTAAAGGGGCTTTGTAATTATAAGTAGAAATCCAGCAAATAGTTGGTATGTTACTAATCGTTGGATATCTACAATCTTGATCCGAGCCGTCATCCCTGCGAAGGCAGGGATCTATTGATTTTAACCAAAGGTTAAAATATTAAGAAAGAAAAATCTAAGCTGATCACTTGAATTAAATCTATATGATTCACTTTTGGGGAAGAGTATTGAAACGAAGTTTCAATAGGACTAGATCCCTGCCTCCCGACTTTTAGTACGGGACAGGTTGCGCAGGGATGACGCACGGAATTTATTGCTGTGCAATAATTATCTCTATCACACTAATATATAGACAGATAGTATTTTTATTTAAACAGAAGCGGAACATTATATAACTTGTAAGGAAAAGACGATTTGTTCCGATGAATTGGCTATTTAGCAGTCTTTATGCCACCAAATGATTAAGGCAATATCCATGTTTGATAGCGCAATCAACTATTTTTAATAATTGTAGTTGACTCGATTCCTTAAAATTAAAACTACAATTTTGTTTTATACGTATAGAATTTATATATTAGTGGTATAGAAAATATTTAGACTATGGACACTAAAGTAACTTTATCTTTTAATGAAGAAATAATAGGGAAGGCTAAGCAGTTTGCTGAGCAAAACAATATCAGTTTGTCGCGCCTTACAGAGTTTCTTTATAAGCAAATTACCACTGGTGAATATAAATCACTAGATGAATTACCAGTTGCCGATTGGGTCAATCAAGTAGCAGAAGGAAAAGCTGAGTATCACACTAAAGCCCGAAAAAGAAAGGATATGAAAGCTGAATATTTATCTTCCAAAAAATGAAAGTCTTTTTGGATGCCAACATAATTGTGTCCGTACTCAATAAAGAATATCCATTGTTTAACTACAGCGCTAGAATCTTAAGTTTAGCAGGTCAATCTAAGTTTCAATTTTATACTTCTCCTATTTGCTTAGCAATTGCTTTTTTCTTTGCCTCCAAGAAAGTGAGTGAGGCAATAGCCAAAGAGAAAATCTCCTTATTATGCCAACACATTAAAATTGCTGATGCTGATCAAAATGGAGTTGAAAAAGCATTAACAAATAAAAAAATCCATGATTTGGAAGATGGTTTTGAATATTATGCAGCTGAACGAGTTGGGTGCAAAGTTATCCTGACTGAAGATAAAAATGACTTCTATTTCAGCGAAATTGAAGTCTTGAATTCAAGTGAGTTTATTGCTCAGAAGGTTTAGTTATTTAGCTTGAAACAGATGTTTTAAAACTCTTTTCCCAAATTCAGCGTCTTTTTTATTGAAAAGTATTGCATGAAAAATCTCTCCTTTATGGTCAATCTTGGTGATCACGAATCGTGAATCGAATATATTACTGAATTTATCCATGATTTTAGCTTCCCGTCTTTCTGATACACCTGTTAAAATGAAATTTGGGTCATTTTGAAGTGCTTCAATTTTCTTTTTCATAGAAGTTTTGAAGATCAATTCTGGATGGTTACCTACTAGGTCATTTTCGCTGTAGTGAAGGTCATCCATTAAATAATTATTAGCTATCACTATCTGATAATCTTTATTGATGAAAATAATGCCTTCATAAACTTTACCTAATAGGCTGTTCATCATATTGATATGTAAATCTTTAAAGTTGATTGCTTCATTCAAAGATTTTTGGTTTCTTTCCATTTCTTCTTGGGTTGCTTGAAGCTCTTCCATATTTTGGCGCATTTCTTCTTCTTGGGTTTGCATTTCTTCAGTCATTTCCTGTGATTGCTCCAATAATTTTTGCGTTTTCTCCTGCATTTTTATGGATTCGATTACGCTTCCCAATCTGTTGGCCAGTTCAGTAAGCAATTCCTGCTCGTGCTTTTCAAATTCCTGGAAAGAAGCAATTTCCAAGACGCCTACTATTTGCTGTTCAGTTTTAAGAGGTAAAATCATAATGGAGCGTGGAGGCGCGTCTCCTAATCCGGAGGTGATATTGATATAGGATGAAGGTACATTTGTCATATAAATTGCTTCGCCTTCCAGCCAAGTCTGTCCGACTAAGCCTTCACCTTTTTCAATTTTCTTATGGATATATTTCTTTTTATTGTAAGCATAACACGCTTTTAATTCCATAATCTCATCCTCATCCTCTTCATTTAGGATAAAGAAAGCCCCTTGATTGGCTTTTAAGTATTTAACAGTTTCACTGATGATTGAATTAGCAAATTCACCCAAATTGGTATTATTTCCTTTCATTAAATCAGAGAAATGACTTAAGCCTTCAATATTCCAGCTTCTTAGCTCATCCTGCTTGGCTTTTAGCTCTAGTGATTCATTTTTAGCTTTTATTAATTTTAAATTTTCTCTTAGATTATCAAGCATTAAACTGAAATTCCGATTCAAACTTCCAATTTCATCTTTGCCTTCATGCTTTAATTCTTTACCGGCATTGCTATCTCCTGCTAATACTTTTTTCACAATGTTATCAAGTTTGATGATTGGTTTGGAGACGGTTTTTCTTAGGTAATAAACCAATGCAAAAACGGTCAACAATAAAATAAAAAGTGTAAATCCGATCACAAAGGAAGCAGTTTGCCTTAAGGCTTCATTTTGTTGGTTGATTTTTTGATATAGGGAGGAGATTCTAGGCTCTGTTTCCTTTTTATTTCTATTTAATTGAAGGAATTGTCCTGATTTTTCATTTAGACCGATAGCAATTTCAGTTTGAACAATGTTATCAAAATGGTTTTTATAAGCATTGATGGCTTCTATCGTTTTGCTTTTGTAATTATCTGTTATATGAGGATATTCCTCAATATTAGCTTCTTTTACAAATTCTATAAATTTATCCGCAGTATCATGTAATTTATCGGTATAACTCAAATCCTTTCTTAATGCAAAATCTTTTTCGTGTCTTCTTAAGCTAAATGCAAATACTTTTTCTTCTGCGGATTCACATTTTTGCAGATCGTGAACATAACTTCTCATTTGTCCTTCCAACCCATGATCTTTAAAACCTCTTGTGAAAAGCAATTTTCGCAAATCATCAAAAGATTTTTTATAGCTATTAATTGAAATTAGAATTGAGTTGAAATCATCAGCTAATTCCTTTCTATTGACGAATTTAGATTTTATTTTTTGCTCTAGCGATTTTTCTACTTTTTCAACCTCAGTAAAGAATTCATGAGTGAACTTACTTTTTCCATCTTCTAAGAAGTCAATTTCTTTCCATCCAAAAATTAAGAAGTCTTGTTCGATTTTTTGAGCATTGTCAAAACGCATCATGGTTTCGGCAACATCTGATTTTACTTGCTGATATTTATCAACTTGGTTCCATAAATAACCAACAACCAATCCGCCAATTAGCATCATGAATAGTAAAATAGAAAAGGAAAGAATGAATTTTTTGCGAATAGCGAGGTCTCTTATCTTCATGTGTTTAATTTTTCACGAAGATAGTTCCGAGATTATGAAAAGCTGTTAAGGATAAAAAAAGGCTGTATTATGCTTTAATTATCTTAACAGGTAAAATTTATTGATAAATTAATCTACTTGAAATAGTGTAAATTTGTAGTGTTTCATTATTTAATAAACCCCACTTCCTAGCATCACAAGCGTACAAGCATTTTCAGTTTCTATTCCTTTTTCATTAGCTAATTTAACCAATTCAGGGTTTTCAGTTCCAGGGTTGAAAATGATTCTTTTAGGATTTAAGCTAAGCAGATAATCATAATACTCAGGTTGATGTCTCGCCCCTAAATAAAGTGTAATAGTATCAACATCTTCCACTTTTGGAGATTCTCTAATATCCAGAATTTCTTCACCAAAAACTTCTCCTTTTTTGATTCCAACTGGCACGATTTTATGTCCTGCATTGGTTAATCTATCTGCTGCGAAATAGGCATATCTTGAGGGGTTGGTTGTGGCGCCTATTATGACTGTCTTTTTGCTCATGATTTGTTTCTATAAAGTTCTACCACTTTCTCCGCACATCTTTCACCGTCCATAGCAGCGGAAACAATTCCACCTGCATAGCCAGCACCTTCTCCGCACGGGAAAAGTCTTTTAGTTTCTGGATGTTCTAACGTTTCTTTATCTCTAGGGATACGAACGGGGGAGGAGGTTCTGCTTTCAACTCCAACAATTACTGCTTCATTAGTAAAATAACCTTTCATTTTTTTGCCAAAAGCATTAAAAGCCGTTTTTAACCTTTCTGCAATAAAAGGCGGTAAAACTTCATCAATTCTAGCTGAATGCAAGCCAGGTTGATAAGAAGTTTCGGGTAAATCTTTGCTTATCTTGCCTTGAGTAAAGTCAATTAATCGTTGTGCTGGAGCAGTCTGAGTATTCCCTGCAATTTTGCAGGCATTTTGTTCTATTGATTTTTGCAATTCTAAGCCTTTCAATGGTCCAAACTTCTCAAATTCTTGCATGTCTTCTAATTCAATAGCAGCTACTATTCCAGAATTGGCATATCGGGAATCTCTTCTGGACGGGCTCATTCCATTAACTACAATCTCTCCACTTTCAGTAGCTGCAGGCACTATGAATCCTCCTGGGCACATGCAAAATGAAAATACACCTCTTTGCTTATCTTTAAAATAAGTTTGATGGACTAAGGCATACGAGGAGGCTGGCAAATAAGGCCCTCTGTCTTCGCATTTATATTGAATTTGGTCTATGATTTTTTGTGGATGTTCCACTCTTACACCTAAAGCAAATGGTTTGGCTTCTATCAGGATTTTATTTTCATGAAGCAAATAAAAAATATCCCGTGCAGAATGACCAGTTGCCAAAATGAAAGCATCAGCTTTAAATTCTTTCTCATTTGAAGCAGTGACGGATTTAAGTTCTTGATTTTTGAGATTAAAGCCAGTCACTTTGGTATCGAAATGCACCTCGCCACCATGGGTGATAATATTTTCACGGATATCTTGGATGATTTTAGGCAATTTGTTGGTGCCAATATGAGGGTGAGCATCAATCATAATATCCTCTTTAGCGCCATGGGCAACTAGGATTTCTAAAATTCGATAAATATCTCCTCTCTTTTTAGAGCGGGTATAGAGTTTTCCATCTGAATAAGTGCCAGCACCGCCTTCTCCAAAGCAGTAATTACTTTCAGAATTTACTATGTGTTTTTTATTGATATCGGCTAAATCCCTTCTTCTGGCTCTAACATCCTTTCCTCTTTCCAGAATAATGGGTTTCCAACCCAGTTCTATTAATCTTAAAGCAGTAAATAATCCTGCTGGTCCTGCCCCAATTATTACTGCCGAATGAGAAGCATTATGAACATGCGGTAAGTCTTCAATTTTATAATTTATCCTTTCGGGGAGCGGTTCATTGTCTGCAATATCTACTTTAATACGAACTTTCACTTCCTTTGAACGGGCGTCAATGGAGCGTTTTGCAATACGGAAATTTTGATTTGGTTTTAATCCCAGCCTTTTTTTAATGACTGTCAAAACTTCTTCTTCGTTGAAAGCCTCTTCTGGCTTTAAAACTACTTCTTTTTCTATCATTATATTTTAGTAAGAACTACTGATTTAGGGTTTTTACATTTTTAAGCTTAAAGACATAGCCAAAAGAAAGCCCTACTATAGGTTGAATCTGAAATGGATTTTGAATTAATTCATCAAAGATTTCATTTCTCTGCCCCTCATTTTTCACTTCACCATAGAAATAATAGTTAAAATTGATGCCTAAATTGATGTCAAAGGTAAAACCATTGTCATTCAGGTTTTGTAATATCCTACTTCCTACTAAAAGTCCGTAACGGATTCCCTGTGCATTCATTTCAGCTGATACCACTTCAGTTTGTTCATCATTCTCATAATATCGAAATCTGTCTACATTGGTGTAAGATAAAGAGTGCCCAAAATAAGGCATTCCCAATTTAGTGTCTTTATGGTAAAATCGTTGACGAAAACTAAATCCAAAGCCTTCGAAAAAATTATCGCCTGCTCTTAAATTTAAGGAATTGGCAAAGAATGGGTTTCTAAAGGTGTGATATAATAGCTCATAACCAATTCTTTGTTGAATATTATGCTCCAGTGAAACTTGTAAATCACCAAAGAGCATGTTAAATGGATTTACCTGAAGGATTAAAGTAGGGAAATCATTGTTTCTTGATTTGAAATAAGAAGTTCCTTTGGATTTGTAACGGTAATCAGGTTTGGTATATTGAGTGCCATCATCTGAATACTCATTTTTATTTTTGGCTGTTCTCAATAAAGGCTCATAATCTTCATAAATAGGTTTGTAGTATCCTGCTAATTCTCCTTTGCTGTCATATAATTCCCAAGTTCCAACTTTTACACCATCTTCAATTTTGCCTTTCATTTTTTTATCACCATTGAGATAATATCCTGTATATTCTCCTTTTCCATTTTGAAATTCAGCTTCGCCTTCTTTTTCACCAGACTCATAAAAATATTCCCATTTACCTTGGCTTTTTCCATCTACCACTGAGCCTTTTAATTTTAATTTTCCACTCTCATAAAATTCTTTGTATTCTCCACTTCCTGCATCATATACGCCTTCTCCTTTTAATCTCCCATCTTCGTAATATAGCTTCCAATATCCTTCTTTTTTGCCTTCCCTTTCAGCCCCTTCAGCGCTTACTTGTCCATTGGGGTGGTAGTAGACCCATTTCCCATGACTTAAATTGTCAATATAATCCCCTTCACCAGAAATAGTCCCGTCTTCGTAAAAGTAAACCCACCTACCTTCTTTGGCTCCTTCTAAATACTTTCCTTTTGATTTTAAGCTGCCCGATTTATAGTAGTTTTTCCACAGGCTGTCACTTTTTTCATCTTTTATAAACCCTTCAGATTTTAAATTTCCATTCGAATAAAATTCCTTATAAACCCCGTCACCTTTTCTGTAAATGGCTTTACCTTTTAAATCTCCATTTTCCGAATAGTAAGACCATAACCCATTTTTAACATCATCAACATATTCGCCTTCACTTTTTAAAATCCCAGTCTCATAAAAGTATTCCCATTCACCTTGACGCTGCCCATTATATATTTTCCCTTTCATCCTAAGCTCGCCATTCTCGAAGTAATAAGACCATAAACCATGATTGGAGTTGTCTTTGAGCTGGCCTTGCATTTTCAGTTTTCCGTTTTCAAAGTAGTATTTCCATTGACCATAGGTCTCATTATCTACATATTGTCCCTTACTTTTTAGCTCACCAGAAATATAATAGGATTCATAGGTTCCGTATAGAACGCTGGGGTCTAAATCTTTTACAAAATAGCGCTCCTTCAAATGCTCCCTTTCATCATCATAATAGACTTTCACCTCTTTGCTTTGAGCAAAAAGCATAAAAGGGCTTAATATCAATATGATGCTAAAAACGAGTTTCATTTCATTCTTCTCCAAAAATTTGTTTTACAACCCAACCTTTGCCCCACTCTTCTTTTTCCTTTTCTGACCATAATTCAGGGAAGAATATACGCTTTTGAAATCTTGGGGGCAAATATTGCTGCCAATTTGTGCCACCAGTGGCAGCTACATCTTTATTTTTTTCTTGCAAATATCTAACCGCAGATTTATAGTGAACTAAGGGCCAAAAAACATTTACATTCAAATCGAAATTCCTTAGGGCTTCTTTCAGCTTGGTGTTGTTTTTTGATTCCTTGTCCAAGGATAAATATTTTTGATAGATATTTTTTTGCTCAAAACGTTTTATCCAATTGATAAATTCATTTTTATATTTTTTTTCAAATTGCTCTAAAGTCAAGGTTTTTTGCCCTGTTTCTACTTCAGTAGCTCCTTGTTTCCAATAGATATGCTCATATTTTTCTTCAACTGAAGCATTCTTGCAATCATTTTTCTTTTCCTTCCTTACTAATTGAATTAATGGGGTGGAGGCAAATTCTATCAGCCTGTATTGAGCAGATTGGAAACCACTTGCAGGTAAAAGCGCCATTCTGAACCTTTGAAACTGCTCCCTTTCCATCCCTTCCACCATGATGTCAAAAGATTGGGTTAAGGTCTCGAAATAGCGGTTCATTCGATTAAGTCTCCTAATGAAGAAATCAACATCTAATTTTTCATTCCAGCCCAAATCTTCTCCATTTTCACCAATAATTTGCCCATTATTGGCAATTTGCTCCATTTCATTTAAGCACATTTTGAAATAAAGTTCTGTAATTTGATGATACATGATGAATATTTCCTCATCGGGGAAGTCAGTTTTGGGCTTTTGCAAAGTCAATAAAGTATCAACATTAATGTAGTCCCAATAGGTGGTGTAATTGGATAAAAGTAATCCATCCAGATAAGCTGACAAATCTTGTCCCATTGACTGGTATTTAAGATTTAACTTTTCCAGATTTTCACTGATTTGTTCTTTGTTCATAGGTTAAAAAATATTGAGTCTAGCAATTTTCACCTTTTTTGAAGGTTTCTTGAAAATACTTTTAAATTTGCACTATTCAAATGAGCTTACAAAGCTACAAAAAATAAAAACGACTAATACTTATGAATAATCAATCAACCGACCAATTTGAGTCTCCTGATTTTTACGCCTTAGATGGATTACTTACTGAAGAGCACAAACTCATCAGGCAGTCTGTTAGGGATTTTGTGAAAAAAGAAATCAGTCCAAATATTGAAGAATGGGCACAAAATGCACATTTTCCTTATGAAATTGTAAAGAAATTTGGTGATGTAGGGGCTTTTGGTCCAACAATACCACAAGAATATGGAGGAGGAGGTTTAGATTATGTCTCCTACGGACTTATCATGCAAGAAATTGAAAGAGGTGATTCTGGAATGAGATCTACCGCTTCTGTTCAAGGTTCTTTGGTGATGTACCCAATCTATTCTTTTGGAAATGAGGAACAAAGAAAGAAATATTTACCAAAATTAGCGTCTGGAGAATGGCTAGGCTGTTTCGGATTAACGGAGCCTGATCATGGTTCTAATCCAAGCGGGATGACCACTAACTTTAAAGATAAAGGCGATCATTATTTATTAAATGGTGCTAAAATGTGGATTTCTAATTCTCCTAAATGCGATGTGGCCGTAGTTTGGGCAAAGAATGAAGAAGGAAGAATTCACGGATTGATAGTAGAAAGAGGAATGGAAGGATTCTCTACTCCTGAAACTCATGGCAAATGGTCATTAAGAGCAAGTACTACCGGAGAATTGGTTTTTGATAATGTGAAAGTTCCAAAAGAAAATTTACTAGAAGGAAAATCAGGATTGGGAGCACCTATGAAATGCTTGGATTCAGCAAGATTTGGTATTGCTTGGGGAGCTATTGGTGCGGCTATGGATTGCTATGATTCAGCCAGAAGATATTCCTTAGAGCGTATTCAGTTCGGAAAACCAATTGCTTCTTTCCAGTTGACGCAGAAGAAGTTATCGGAAATGTTAACTGAAATAACCAAGTCCCAATTATTGAATTATAGGCTTGCACAATTGATGGATGAAGGCAAGGCAAGCACTCCTCAAATTTCTTTGGCAAAACGTAATGCAGTGGAAGTTGCGCTGAATATTGCCCGAGAAGCCAGACAGATTCATGGCGGTATGGGAATCACGGGAGACTACCCTATGATGCGCCACATGGCAAACCTAGAGTCCGTTATAACGTATGAAGGTACACATGATATTCATTTGTTGATATTAGGAAAAGAGATTACAGGTATTCCAGCATTTGAATAAATTTTTAATTTAAATCATACGGATTAATGGAAAAATTTGAGGAATTTAAGAACTCTTCTACAGAGAAAATAAATGAATTAAAGACTGAATTTGAACTTTTAAAAGCGGAAGCAAGAAATGCACAAGCAGATAGAAAAGAGGAGATTTCGGAAAATCTGGAGAAGTTAGAGAAGCTTCAAAATGAGCTAGAAGAAAAATATACCAGAGTTGAGAATTTTGGTGATATAGCCGCTCAGGAATTAAGCGATGCTTTCTTTTCTTCCACAGAAGCTTTTAAAGATATCATAAATCAGACAAAAGATAAATTGAAATAGAATTTAAAGCCGGGTTTCGCTCGGCTTTTTTATTTCTATCCCTTCCAAATAGCCCGTTGAAATATTTTTTATTTATCTTCAAGTTGTTTCAAGTTTAACTTCATTGGGTAATAGAACAATTTTTGATGTAGGAAATCCTCATCTTACCTTAAGGTAAAATTTATTGATAATTTAAAAGGAGTAAGGAAATATAAATGATTGATTTTTTTGATTCACTTGGTTTAGAGCAGCCTTATGTTCGCTTAGCAATATTCACATTTTTTTCTATTCTTATAGGAATTATAGTTCGGTATTCATTTTTTAAAACTTTATTTTTATTGAATAAAAAGGATGATAGAGAGTTCATTCGGTTGCTGGAAAAGCGCTTTAATGGAAGTGTTTTTCTGTTTATCCCTATGCTGATAATGCATAATCTCATTCCTAGTTTTGAATTAAGTACTACTTTATCGGAATGGCTTTTATTGATCACCGAATCTTTAATTATTGCTTCATTTACAATCGTTGCTGTAAGATTAGTTTATTTCTCACAGGATGTTTTAAATAGTAAATTGAAAGTTGACAGGGCCGATAACATTAAAGAAAGACAAGTCCTAACTCAAGTTATTTTTATACGGAAAATCATTGTTTTTCTCTTTGTGATGATAGGCTTAAGCTTGTTTTTATTACAATTTGATGGGGTAAGAAAATATGGCGCCACTTTTCTAACTTCAGCAGGAGTGGCAGGTATCATCATTGGTTTGGCAGCACAAAAAACCATCGGGAATTTATTGGCGGGTATTCAAATAGCTTTTACCCAGCCCATTAAAATCGGGGATGCAGTATTTGTTGAAAAGGAGTGGGGTTGGATTGAGGAAATTAATTTAACCTATGTGGTAGTGAGAATTTGGGATCAGAGAAGATTGGTCTTGCCCATTACTTATTTTACCGAGCAAACTTTCCAAAACTGGACAAGAAATTCAGCTGATATTATTGGGAGTGTATTTTTATATACGGACTATACCATACCAATAGATGATTTGAGAAGAGAGTTCGAATCTATTTTGGCTAAAACCGACCTTTGGAATAAAAACGCACAAGTACTTCAAGTGACAGATAGCACTGAAAAATCCATGCAAATTAGAATGTTAATGTCAGCAAAGGATTCACCCACAGCATGGGATTTAAGATGTTTGGTGAGGGAAAAAATGCTGGTGTTTATCCAAGATAAATATCCGGAAGCATTGCCAAAAACAAGGTTGGTTATGGATCAATCATCTGAAGTTAATGATTGATTAAGCCAATACAATGTTTTTTGGTTTTCAACGCTATTGATGGCATTTCTAATATTATATTTTTCTCTACCAGTCAGCCGCCAATTAAGCGAAGCTCTTTCTTCAATATGTTTCATTTTATTTAAGCTGTCGTCTGAAAATGCAATATCAGCATCATAAGTAAGCATGGCATGGCTTAAATCTCCTTGAAACCATTCTGATGCATATTCAATCAGTAAATCGTTTCTGGTATCCTGAACATTCGACCAGTTATTGTAAATATTACTGATTGGTGTTGAAAGTTTCTCCAAAATGGACAGATTTTGCTTTTTCTCAATAATAGCTGCTTTTTTAGAATCCCGAATTGTTAAAATGATTACCCCGGAGGTGTTTTCAGCTATCCAGTCTTTGAAATTATATAAAAATAATACGGCATCACTTACCCCAAAATTATCGGCTAAACCAGCATCCATTATTTCGAGACTGGGTTCGCTTGGAAGATTAACATTAGGTGTAATGTAAGGAAAAGAAGCACTCATTCTTAGGGCGGTTAAAAAGCTTAAGTTTTCAGAATCCTGATTTTTAAACATTCTGAGAAAATCTATGCTTCTATTATCCATAAGTGTATTTAATGAGTCATCTTGAATGGATTTACTGGACATATACGAACTGCTATTGGGAGTTATATATAGTTTTCTGCCATCATTTACACTGGTTGGAGCCAAAAATAGCATAGGAATTTCTGCATTTAATTCCGCTTCTTTATAATCTATAAGCCTTTTATCAAGGACACCTTCTAGATTTTTATTAAGCTTTTGCTCAAAAGCATAACCTCTATCTTTAGGATAGCTATATCCTCCATAATCAAAATATTGATATCGGATAAAAATATCATTGGTCAGTAAGCTGAAAATAATTGGATTGAGTGCTTCTTTTCCAATATTGGATAAATACTTTGGGTTATAGATATCAATCTTAGGATCTTTTTTGTATCTGTGTTTGAGTTCTCTAAAGTAGGCAGCACCAATTAAGCCACCTGAGGCACCGGAAATACTTACCGTATGATTGAATAGATCTCCATCAGTAATACTATCCGCTTTTTGCAAGGCATTCATCGTCCAATAGGCAGCTCTTTGTCCACCACCACTGGCAGTAAGCAATATCATTTTTGGCTTATCTTTGAATTGGCTTCTCCAATTATTGAGTATTTGGAATGTGGTAGATTTATCCTCTTCTAATGCTGTTGGGCTCGTAAGCTTATCAATATTGCTTTGGTTATATTTTACAGCTTCTGTTTTATAATTTAAACCATGAGCATAATGAGTTTTACTTAAAAAATCGGTGGTTGTGAAGTAATTGATCAAGAAAAATATGGCAATAGCACCTGTAATCGCCCAAGATCTAAACCAAAAAGTTAAGGCACCAATAGCCATTAAAATGATGCTTAAAAAGAGCACGGCACTGGCTGCAGCAGGGATTTGAAAGAAAGGATAATCCCTAAAGGCTCCTAAAACTAAGATGATGACAAAAATAAATAACTCAGCAATTACTGTGTTCAAATGATTTTGGTCAAAAATACCTGTTATAACATTAAATACCTTTCGGCTACTTTTTTGGCTCACTTTAACCCATCTGAAATTAAGGTCAAAAAATCCATCTACTCTAGCTTGTTTGTTTTTTAAATCCTTGTGGTATTTTACAGCAGCAATCCTTCCCAGTTTAAGTTTTTTAATTCTTTTTTCTACTCTTTCTGCCAATACCTCTCGAAAATCTTTATTGGTAAACCAAAAGTAGAGCTGCAAAATAAAAATGGAAACGAAAACCCCTATAGGTAGTGCAGAAGCTAAAATTGAAGCCTTCCAAAGACTCATAAATTCATAAATCATTTGATAATTAATGATTTGAATAATGTAATTGATTAAGAAGGCTATTGGAATAATGGCATTATTCAGGGAGAATTTGGAAAAGGGTTTTGTAATGGTACCGATAAAATGAAATTTATAGCCATCTAAAATGTAGGTAGCTATATTAAAAGCAACAATTAAGCCTCCTAAGGTCAGCCCCACAATAAAATAGCTTTGAAAGCTAACTTTATTTAAATATTCAGGTGAAAGAAAAAGGTAGGGGATGCCCAGACTTTTTCCGAAGCCCCCATTAATGACTGAAAATAATAATACCCAGCAAAGTAATAGTAATTGATTTTTTTTGAAATGATTTAAAATCAATTGAATAGGAAATGAATATATTATTGAGTTGATCAGTTTTATCATAAAAACCTCATTTCCATTGAATTAAGTTGATTATAAGTCTTCAAACAAGAAATTGTTGATGGCATATTTAACCAATCCAGCCAATGTTTTTGAACCGGTTTTCTCCATTAAATTTCTTTTATGGGCTTCAACAGTTCTTATACTTATAAATAGTTTGTCAGCTATTTCCTGATTGCTTAATTCATCAATTATTAATCTTAAAACTTCCTTTTCCCTTTTAGAGATGGCTACCACATCTGAATCTTGCTTTTTCTTACTCATAAAGTCCATAATGGCTTTTGTAGCTTCCTGAGCATAATAAGTCTCACCATTATAAACAGCCTTAACAGCATCTACTATTTCTTTCTCCCGGGCATTCTTTAAAAGATAACCTGATGCTCCTGCCTGCAACATTTGCTTTACGTATTGGCTGTCCTTTATCATGGTCAGGGCAATAATTTTTATACCTGGGAACTTCTTGTTTACTTCAGTAGCCAATTCCACTCCATTCATTTCAGGCATACTGATATCTGTAAGCATTATATCCACATCACCCGGATTGTTCTCTAAAAAAATTAAAGCCTGTTTACCATCACTAGCTTCACCAGCTATTGTGATCTTATGCTCTTCTTTTTCAAGATAAAATCGAATACCGTCTCTAATTAAACGATGATCATCTACTAACAAAACTTTTATCATTCCGAAATATAATAATAACTTTATACAACTGTAAAAAATGTATCATGGAAGACAATAATAATCAAAAGCCTAAAGTATTTTATCTTGACGATGATGAAATTAATCTTGCCATATTAGAAGCTAATTTAGAAGAATATTACGAAATATTAGGTTTTAGTGACCCGAATAAATCCATAGATTTCCTTAAAGATAATGAAGTCGATGTAATATTAACTGATCAAATCATGCCTCAGATGGATGGGATTGAATTTTTACAAGCCATTGAGGACATTCAGCCAAATGTTGCAAGAATTCTTCTGACCGGGGTTGTCAACCAAGATGTGATGCTTCAAGCCATCAATAAAGTTAATATATACCGCTTTCATGAAAAATCGGATAATTACGATGGGCTTAAGTTTGATATTGATAGTGCATATCAAATGGTAAAAACTCTTAGGGAGAAGGATTTTTATTATAAGGAACTACAAGAAACCACTGAAAAGCTTAGAATTATTGCGAATAATGTTCCTGCGCAAATAATTCATACCGATATGGATGGAAATATTTTGGAAGTGAATCAAGACAATAGTGCGTTAACAACAGATAGTGTTGGGAAAAATATTTCTACTTTCTTGCCTGAAGATGAACTAAAAAAGTTTTTTAAAACGATGGAAAAGGTAAGTGAGACCAAAAAAAGTCATAATATCATCACAAGGGCTTTTAATTTTTATGAAAGTTTCCAATGGTTTTCAACGGTAATAGGGCCGCTTCATTCTAAAGATAAGCAAAGTGGATTTTTAATGGTAAGCCAGGATATAACTGACAGGGTCAACCATGAGGAAAAAATAATGTCAGCGGTACTTGAAGCAGAAGACAGGCAAAAAAGTAAGATAGCAAGGGACATTCATGATGGCTTGCAACAGACCCTTACGATCTCTCTAATGAATTTCGAGTCTTTAGATGAAAACTTCATTCAAATCACCGAAAAGGAACTTGAAAAATTTCGAAGTGGGGTTAAATTTTTACGGAAAGGACTTCAAGAGACCAGAAGTATCGCCTATGAATTAATCCCAAAATCTGTGGAAGATTTTGGGTTTATAGAAACTTTAAAGGAATTAATCAATGAACTAAATAGCACTGTTGATAGTACTGAATTTAACTTTTATACTAATATTGAATATAGGATTGAGGATCTAAATATTGAATATAACTTATTCAGAATTACTCAAGAGTCATTAAATAATATCATAAAGTATGCTGAGGCATCTGAAGTATTTGTTCAATTAACCCATCATGATAATATATTGCAGTTGACAATTGAAGATAATGGCAAGGGCTTTGACGTAGAAGAAAAGCTTAATTCCGAAAAAAGTTTTGGCTTATTTAATATGAACAAAAGAACAGAAAGCCTTTCGGGCAAGATGACCATAGAATCGAAAGAAGGCACATTGATTTTTGTTGAAATCCCCTTGAAAAAGAATGTTAAATCGAGTGAAATTTAGGAGTGATATTTTAATGTTGAAACAATATTTAGTCTAAAGGGTTAAATATTATATACTTTTTAAACTAAAAACAACGCATTATGGATACTAAAGATGCTTTAAAGCAAAAACTTGTTTCACAATATGAAGAATGGAAAGCAGACTTCGATAAATTGAAAGCTGAAACAAAAGGTGCATATGCCGAAGGGCAGCTGGAAGGAAGTCAAGAAGCGAAAGAGCTGGAAACTAAAATGGATGAAGCCAAGGCTTTTATTAATAAAGTGGAAAATGCAAGCGAGGAAGATATTGAAGAATTGAAATCCAAGGTAGAAAACCAATTAGATGGCTTGAAAAATGCTTTTCAAAATCTGAAAAACAAATTTAATTAGTGTATAAATTTATTGCCCTATTTCGAAGTAGAGTCAGAAGGGCAAAAAAATAGCCGTTGAAAACACTTCAACGGCTATTTTTTTATTTAATATTA
This sequence comes from Bacteroidota bacterium, assembly GCA_051747245.1. Lineage (GTDB taxonomy): Bacteria > Bacteroidota > Bacteroidia > Cytophagales > Cyclobacteriaceae > Marivirga. Next base: position 43,010 of record JBNJFX010000010.1, on the reverse strand, counting down.
TTTAACCTCAGTTACCTTTAGCATATTGGTTCGGTTTTTCTCCTTAATAGGCATGCTTGCCATTAATATAATGATATCCCCGCTTTGCACATGATTGTCCTTTTTCAAGGTCTTCTCAATATCCTCAAAGGTTTTATCAGTGCTTTCGTAATTTTCGTAAATATAACCCCTCACTCCCCAAACTAAGTTGATGGTTTCCAATAGATCATGGTTAGGAGTAAAAATAAAAATCCCTGCTTTAGGTCTGTGGCTGGCTAATCTGTAGGCTGTATAACCTGATTTCGTCATTCCAACAATAGCTTTGGCATTTGTTTCCTCAGCTAATTTACAAGCTGTTTGAACTAAATTGTCGCTATTGAAAGTTTCGGATTCTCTTGAGACATGACCATATTTGTGATAAATAGAATCATGTTTTTCAATACTATTAATAGTGTTGGACATACTCATAACTGACTCTACTGGATATTGCCCCGCTGCAGACTCTGCTGAAAGCATCACCGCATCACCACCATCTAAAATAGCATTGGCAACATCATTGGTCTCCGCTCTGGTAGGTCGAGGATTTTCAATCATGCTTTCCATCATCTGCGTAGCCACAATCACTGGCTTGCATGCATCGTTACATTTCCTGATGATCATTTTCTGGGCTAATGGCACATCTTCCATTGGGATTTCAACGCCTAAATCACCACGAGCTACCATCACCGCATCTGTTGCGGCAATTATATTGTCAATGTCTTTTAGTGCTTCTGGCTTTTCTATTTTAGCCACTACCTTACATTCTTTTCCGTTATATCGTATTCTATTTTTCAAATCAAGAACATCAGCAGCTGAACGAACGAAGGATAAGGCTATCCAATCCACTTCATTTTTTAAACCGAATTTTAAATCTTCTAAATCTTTTTCAGTTAAACTAGGGGCTGAAACATTAGTGTTGGGTAGATTTATCCCTTTCTTGGACTTTAATTCTCCTCCGTAAATAATTTTAGTTTTTACATCTGTTTTATCTGAAGAGATTACCTCAAGTTGAATATTTCCATCATCGATCAAAATAATATCTCCTTTTTTCACATCAGATGGCAATCCTTGGTAAGTGGTAGAGACTTTTTTGGCATCGCCCACCATTTCTTTAGTAGTGATGATAAATTCATTGCCTTCTTTTATTTCAACACTTCCATCCTTTATTTCTCCACATCTGATTTTAGGGCCTTGCAAATCTTGCAGAATACTGACGTTTGTTCCCCACTCTTTATTGATTTCCTCAATATACTGTAATGTTTGTTGATGAATTTTGTGGTCACCGTGAGAGAAGTTAAGTCTAAAAACATCTGCTCCCGCTTTTACTAATTTTTGCAATATTTCTTTAGTGTTGGAAGCAGGGCCAACTGTTGCTACAATTTTTGATTTGTTGAATTTGATGTTTTCTTTTTTCATTTCTATAATTTTTGATTTTAAAAGTATCGACATGTCCCGAATTTATTGGGGATGCTTCACAAGGAATCTTTTGGGAAAAACTTTGAGGTCGATTTCATTATTAAAACTCTTTTAAGTCATTAAGTTAACCACCGATTTAAGTCGGTTAGCATCCAAAATTTGAATCAAAATTACATTTTTTATTTTACTTAGTGTACTTTTTACATTAAGTATTTCTAATTCTTCTGTATCATCTTGAATTAAAAGGAAATAGTCGATGTTTTTCATTTCTGGAATAAGGTAAGCTTGTGGTGCTTCGCTTTCATTTAATTTATTTTTTAGTAATTTTATGGAAATGTTTTCCGTTTGATGTTGAAAACAAGAAGTATTGAGGTAATGTTCTTTTTTGAGTTCAATGAAGTGGTCTTTAGCTCTTTTTAATGAAAAATTAGTATGCTGATTAATGTGCCAAGCCATTTGAAAATCAGCCAAAGAAGAAGAAATGGCCAACAGTTGAAAGTCAACGCTAAAAGTATCTTGCCACAATTTTTTATTCATAGGTTTAAGTTATAAATATTTCAATTTAATATAAAACTTGAAGTATAAAGTTAGCACTGAAAGTAAAATACTTGAACGAAAGGAAAAAAATAGTTTGACATTAATGGTGGAAATACATTTCTTTGCGGAGTATTTAAAACTAAAATTCTAAAATAATGTCTGAAATAGCACAGAAAGTAAAGGCAATTATCATTGACAAACTAGGAGTAGAAGAGTCAGAAGTGACTGCAGAAGCAAGTTTCACCAATGATTTAGGGGCAGATTCACTGGACACAGTGGAATTGATCATGGAGTTTGAAAAGGAATTCAACATTTCTATTCCGGATGATCAAGCCGAAAACATTGGTACTGTAGGACAGGCCATTTCTTACTTAGAAGAAAACGTAAAATAATTTAATAGCTCAAAATTCATTTATGAATTTAAAAAGGGTAGTTGTAACGGGACTGGGTGCTTTGACGCCCATTGGAAATTCTGTCGAAGAATATTGGGAGAACTTGGCTTTGGGCAAAAGCGGAGCCGGTCCCATTACTAAATTTGATGCGTCCAAATTTAAAACGCAATTCGCTTGCGAAGTAAAAGACTTCAAGGCTGAGGATTATCTCGATCGTAAAGAAGCTAGAAAAATGGATCCTTTCACTCAGTATGGTATGATTACCGCTGAGCAAGCTATCCAAGATTCTAAGCTTGATTTATCTGAAATCAATTTAGATAGAGCCGGGGTAATTTGGGGCTCAGGAATTGGAGGCATAAAAACATTTCAAGAAGAGGTAGATAATTTCGTTACCAACGATAGAAACCCTCGATTTAATCCATTTTTCATCCCTAAGATGATATCTGACATTTGTGCAGGACTAATATCCATTAAATATGGGTTTAGAGGACCGAATTTTGTAACGGTTTCAGCCTGTGCATCTGCCACAAATGCTTTGATAGATGCTTATAATTATATTCGTCTTGGTAAAGCTGATGTCTTCATTTCCGGAGGTTCCGAGGCTTCTGTTACAGAATCTGGAATCGGGGGCTTTAATGCTATGAAAGCATTGTCTGAAAGAAATGATGAACCAAGTACTGCTTCTCGTCCTTTCGATAAGGATAGAGATGGTTTCGTATTAGGCGAAGGTGGTGCAGCTTTAATCTTGGAGGAATATGATCATGCAGTAGCTAGAGGTGCTAAAATCTATGCTGAAGTAATTGGCGGAGGAATGTCTGCCGATGCTCATCATATGACGGCCCCTCATCCTGAAGGTTTGGGAGCTACTAATGTGATGAAGAATGCTTTAGAAGATGCTAATATTGATCCTTCTGAAGTAGATTATATTAATGTTCATGGAACTTCAACTCCATTAGGAGATTTGAGTGAGTCTATGGCAATTAAAAAAGTATTTGCTGATCATGCTTATAAATTGAACATAAGCTCTACTAAATCAATGACCGGTCACCTCCTTGGGGCTGCCGGTGCAGTTGAAGCTTTAGCATGTATCTTTGCACTAGAAAAACAAATGGTTCCTCCTACGATTAACCATTTTACCGATGATGAGGAATTCGATCCTAAATTGAATTTCACATTTAATAAATCACAAGAAAGAGAAGTGAAAACTGTATTGAGCAATACCTTTGGGTTTGGCGGTCACAATACATCCATTTTGTTAAGAAAGTTAGATTAATTTCCGACTTTGATTAGGCGATTTTTCACTTCCTTCAAAAAAAATTCTCAAGAAGACAAAAGGCTTGTAGCTGCAGTTAAATCTATTGTGGGCTACAAGCCTTTTCGTTTAGAGTTATTCCGATTAGTCACACAACATTCAAGTGTGGCTAAAACCCTCCCAAATGGATTTAGGGCATCCAACGAAAGACTTGAATATTTAGGCGATGCTATTCTAGGTGCGGTAGTTGCAGACTACCTCTTTAAAAAATATCCTTTCAAAGACGAAGGTTTCCTTACTGAAATTCGTTCTAGAATTGTAAATAGGGAGTCTTTAAGCCAATTAGCAAGGAAGATTGGCATCAGCCAAATGCTTGAATCTGATTTTAAAATGGGGAGGCATCATTTTAAATCCATTTATGGCGATATGATGGAGGCTTTTATTGGTGCTGTTTATATAGATAGGGGATATAAATATTGTCAAAAATTCATCATTAAAAAACTTATACTCCCGCATTTTGATCTAGATGAGATTATTGAAAACAATACTAATTATAAAAGTATTCTTATTGAATGGTCACAAAAAGAAAATAAATCAATAAGATTCGATATTGAAGATCATAAGCAGGAGGGGATGAAAAAAGAATTTAGGGCGGTTATTATCATAAATGGAGATAAAATTGCCAAAGGAGCTGGGCTTAATAAAAAGAAAGCAGAACAAAATGCTGCCTTTAAAGCTTGTCGAAAATTTAATCTTATATAGATCATTGCCATAAATCAGGTATTCTAAAAACAGTAATATGAAAATTGCAGGTGCAACGCTTAATCAAATTCCAATGGATTGGAATGGAAATGCCCACAATATTTTGGAAGCTTTAGAAGATGCTCAAAAGCAAGATGTCAGAATATTATGTTTTCCTGAATTAAGCATTTGTGGTTATGGTTGTGAAGATGTTTTTTTGAGTGATTGGATGTGGAAAAAGGCTTTAAAAACCTTAACCGATAAAATACTTCCTTATGCCCCAAAACTTGCTTTTACGGCTGGATTGCCTATTAAATTTGAAGATAAGATTTATAATAGTATAGCATTCTGTGCCGAAGGCGAAATTCAATATATAATTCCTAAGCAGAATTTGGCAAGGGATGGAGTGCATTATGAACCCCGATGGTTTACAGCCTGGGAAGTAGCTAAAGAATCCATTATAGAATTAAATGGCAATAAGATTCCGATTGGTGATTATGTGATTGATTTTGAAGGTTACAATATTGGTTTTGAAATATGTGAAGATGCTTGGAGGAAAGATCGACCTGCGAATAGGTTGTGTGAAAGAGGAGTGAATCTGATTTTAAATCCGTCTGCAAGCCATTTTGCAATTGATAAATCTTTAAGTAGGCAAGATTTGGTCGTGAGTAGTTCTCTGAAATATGACTGTACTTATATCTATGCTAATCTTCTTGGAAATGAAGCTGGTAGAATGATATATGATGGCGAGCTGATGATAGCAAAAAATGGAGAGCTAAAATTCAGAAATGAATTACTGTCTTTTAATAATTATCAGCTGGGGATATGGGATACTGAGAATGATCAAGCTAAAATTGCCGATCCTTTTGTGTTAAACCCTAATCAGGAATTTCAAAAAGCTGTTAGCTTAGCTCTATTTGACTACCTAAGGAAAAGCTACAGCAATGGTTTTGTACTTTCTTTAAGTGGTGGAGCTGATTCTTCCACTTCTGCTGTTTTAGTGGCTGAAATGATACGGTTGGGAATTGAAGAACTAGGTTTGGAGCTTTTTCTTAATAAAATTCATAAAGAAGATTGGCATGAAGAGTTGATAACCGAAAAAGAGGCAAAAAAAATAATTGCCAATAGGCTGTTAACTACTGCTTATCAGAGCACCGAAAATTCTGGTTATGCAACTTTCGAATCTGCAAAGAAACTTGCGAATGAAATCGGGGCTGTTTTTTATCATTGGAATATCGATGATGAAATAAAAGGATATACTCAAAAGATATCAGATAACATTGGCAGAAAACTAAATTGGGAAAATGACGATATTGCCCTGCAAAATATTCAGGCTAGGGCTCGTTCTCCTATAATTTGGATTCTGGCAAACATTAAGAACGCTTTATTATTGACCACTTCCAATAGGAGTGAAGGCAGTGTTGGTTACACTACTATGGATGGGGATACAAGCGGGAGCATTGCTCCAATTGCTGCAATTGACAAACCTTTTATTATTCAGTGGTTGAAATGGGCAGAAAATAACTTAGGATATAAAAGCTTGAGTTATGTTAACAGTCTTCAGCCTACTGCTGAATTAAGACCTGAAGAACAATCTCAATCTGATGAATCGGATTTAATGCCTTATCCTTTATTGCAAAAAATTGAGGAGTTGGCCATAAGGGATAGGTTTTCTCCGGTTGAAATTTATACAGTTTTGAAAACTTCATGGGAGGGAGATAAAAATATTTTAAAACCTTCCATTCAGAAGTTTTTCAAACTTTGGTCACGAAATCAGTGGAAAAGAGAAAGAATAGCCGTTTCATTTCATTTAGACGACTATAATGTAGACCCCAAAACTTGGTGCAGATTTCCTATTTTATCTTCTTCATTTAAAGAAGAGCTGGAAGAGCTGGAAAAAGTGGAATAAATCATTGAGATTTCTGTTTTTACCCTAATTTTGTGTTAAACGAAAATTAAATATGCTTAGCTATATAGTATGGTCGCCCAAACCTTATATTGTTGATTTGGGATTTACAGAATTAAGGTGGTATGGTTTACTTTTTGCCTTAGGATTTATTATTTCTCAACAGGTGATGTTTCATATCTTCAAGAAAGAAGGTAAAAAAGAAAAACAGGTTGAGGTTTTAACCCTCTATATGGTGTTGGCTACTATTATAGGCGCTCGCTTGGGGCATGTTTTATTCTATGAACCAGCCCGTTATTTAAGCAATCCGCTGGATATTTTGAAAATTTGGGAAGGTGGTTTGGCCAGTCATGGCGGTGCTGCAGGTATTTTGATTGCCCTCTACTTATTTGCCCGAAAATATAATGACATAAGTTATTTATGGATATTGGACAGAATTGTGATTGTGGTGGCGATTACCGGGGCTTTAATTAGGACAGGTAATTTTATGAATTCTGAAATAATTGGGGAGCCGACCGATAAAGCTTATGGAGTTGTTTTTGGAAGAGAAGTTGAACTGCGGTTGAATTATTTAGCCACAGCTATTGAAGATGTGGAATTAGAAAAAATTAAATCTTCAAATTTAATTGAAGGAAGTTCTCAAAGTGAATACGATCATCCTGTTAAATTAACTATATCCTATAATGACAAAAATAAATTGGAGGACGTCAAGAAATTCACAGAAAATCAGCTGCTTAATAAATTGCAGGATTCAAATATTTCCCAGCATGTTAAGTTTTCAAAGGATACTGAATTTGAATATAACCAAAAAGGAGGAGTGATATATGCCTCGGCTTATGGAGATGGTGTGCCTAGGCATGCAGCTCAATTGTATGAAGGTATATCCTGTTTGTTCATTTTCTTACTTTTATTTTATTTATGGAATAAAAACAGAAGTGGATTGGCAGATGGAAGACTTTTTGGTATCTTCCTGATTGCGTGTTTTGGATTAAGGTTTTTATATGAATTTATAAAAGAGAATCAGGTTGCATTTGAAGACGGCTTGGCATTAAATATGGGGCAGTGGCTAAGTATACCTTTAGTTTTGGCTGGTGTTTATTTTGTAATTCAATCAGTTAAAGCTGAAAAAAGAATTTAAGGAACTGGGTCATATCCTGATCCGCCCCAAGGGTGGCATTTTGAAATCCTTTTTGCCGATAATTTCGAACCTTTAAGTAAACCATGTTTTAGAATAGCCTGTTTAGTATATTCTGAGCATGTGGGAGTGAAACGACAAGCAGAAGGAAAAAAGGGAGAGATACCATACTGATAAAATAATACCGGCCAAGTGGCAACTTTTCGTATGGTTTTTGTGATATTCTCTTTTTTAGGTGTTTTCAAAGCAATTTATTTAGTATTTAAAATTATTCAGAAAATCAGAAATATTATTACATATAGCATAATTAATACAACAAAAATTAAAATTTCATTTAGGGCTTCTATTGTCCTGATTATTTTGATATTTGGTTATTATAACGCTAGCAGTCAGGTTTCTGTTGATACGGATTTAGGAAAGTTAGAAATTGTAAATAGTCCTGAGGATAGCCTTCAAAACCGAATTCTGTTTCTTAAGAATATAGAAATCAAAGGTAATAAGAAAACTAAGAAGAAGATTATTACACGAGAAATCGATCTACAAGCTAATGTGAGTTATACTTTTAAGGAATTAAAAGAGCTCATAAAATTAGATGAGAATAAGATTTTCAATACTGGCTTATTTAACACTGTTAAAGCTGAGCTTGAATTTGTTGACAAATCTGAAAACAATGTAAAGGTTATATTTTTTGTAGAAGAAAGATGGTATATATGGCCTAGCATAATTTTTAAGCTGGCTGACAGAAATTTTAGTGATTGGCTTTTTAACCAAGATGCAGCAACAGACCGCTTTGAATATGGCTTTAAATTTGATCAATTTAATGTAAGGGGGCTTAATGAAAAACTCTCAGCAATGGCACAATTTGGTTTTAAAAGGCGTTTCTATTTTGGTTATAATATCCCTTACCTCAATAAAGATCAAACTTTTGGCATGGGGATGAATTTTTCCTTTAGTGAACTTGACCAAATAGATTATACAAATGTAGGGAATAAAAGATTGTTTGTTGATGCTGATAGTATTTTCGGTGACGATAGTGAAAGAAAAATTATTTCCAATACCCTTACGAGTAATTTGTTTTTTAATTATAGGGAGTCATTTTATAATACCCATACTTTGCGATTAACCTATTCTCGAACCACTATAATTGATGAGATACTTCAGTTTAATGAAGATTATTTAGGTCAGAACAACAATCTGGAGCAAGATTATTTTGGGTTAACCTATATATTTAGAAGAGATTTCAGGGATAGAAACAATTATCCGTTAAAGGGTTTTTTGATTGATGGAAGGTTGACTAAAACAGGGTTAGGTATATTTAACGACATAAATCAAGGCTCAGCAGAAGCACATGTGGCTTATTACAAACCTTTGAAATATAACTTCAATATTGCATCCTCATTTTCAGCCTATACAAGTTATCCAAGGTTTCAGCCCTATAGTAATATGCAAGGGCTTGGGTTTGCCAATAATTTGTTAAAAGGTTATGAACTTTATGTTATTCAAGGTCAACATTATGTCATGAATAAAGCTGAGTTGAAGAAAAGATTATTTTCAATAAAAGCCAATTTAGGAAAGTTCATGCCGTTAAAGCAATTTAGGAAAGTTCCTATTGCGGCATATTTTAAAGTGTTTTTTGATCATGGGTATGTCCAAAACAATTTACCGGAGACAAGTCGAAGCACAGTAAGTCCATTGTTGTCAAATAGATATATTTATAGTTATGGTGCTGGTTTGGATATCGTAACCTATTATGATGCTGTGCTTAGATTGGAATATTCAATTAATGCGCTAAACGAAGCCGGTTTCTTTATCAATGTGAAATCAGGGATTTAATCAATTTCTGATTTATCTACCTTTTTCTTTTTGCCAAATCGGTTAAAATAATACCAATCGCCTATTTTTTCACCTTTTTCATAATGGCCTTCATAGGTTTTTCTTCCTTTTTTATCAAAATATTGCCATAATCCATCCTCTTTTCCATTCTTATAATCTCCTATTTGTACTATTTGGCCTGATTTATTGAAAAACTGCCATGGCCCATCAGGAACGCCTTTTTCATAATTTCCAATTTGCCGTAGCCTACCATTTTCATAGAAAAAATCCCATTGACCGTGATAACTACTGTTCAGATATTTGCCTTGCTTTTCAATCTGGCCATTTTTATAGTAGTAAATGGAATTGCCCTCTAGTTCACCATTAACCCATTTCTCTTCTGAAGAAATTTGTCCGTTAGGATAATAATTGATGACATTTCCTTCTAATTTACCTTTCTTATATTCTTCTTTGGCATTTATTTCGCCATTGGGGTAGAAAAATTTCCATTCGCCATGTTTAAGCTCATTTTGAATTTCACCATAAGCCTTTAACTCACCTGATTCATAAAACAGGGAGTCAGTTTGAGCATAGATTTCATAATGAAAGCTTGTCAATATAATTGCGCATACCCAATATTTTTTATAATTTTTCACTTTCATTTTCTTTATGGCTCTAAGCTAATTTAAACACTTTAAGCTTATAATTAAATTAAGTGCATGAATAATTTCAACCTAATATTCCCCATTTTACTGCTTTTTTCTTTTCAAATTCATGCACAATCAGTTTATGCGCCAGTTTCAAGTAGAGCAATTGGAATAGGCGATGCTTCGGTCACTATGGGTGGCTATTGGGCTTCTTTTCAAAACACTGCAGGCATAACAACCACCGAATATTTAGACGCTGGTGCAACTTATGAAAACAGATTTGGTATGCCTGGAATGGATTTTATGGCAGCAGGTTTGACCGCTAAATTACCCTTTGGACATGCTGCATTAAATGTTTTCCGTTTTGGAGATGATATTTATAACGAACATAAAATTTCGCTTGGCTATGCCACAGAACTCGGCATTATCAAATTAGGCGGAAGGATTAATTATCTGCAGTATCAAGTACAAGGTTTTGGAACTCAAGAAACTTATTCCATTGATTTTGGGGGAATTGCTTCCATAACTCCCCAACTAGTAGTAGGTGCGCAAGCCTTAAACATTACCCAATCAAGCTTAAATGTTGAAACTGAACAAAGAGTCCCCACACTTTTAAAACTTGGAGTTTCTTATCGACCAAAAGAATATTTCATGCTGAATGCAGAAATAGAGAAAGATATTGTGAAACCAACAATGCTTAAGTTGGGTGCCGAGTATAATTTTCTGGATAAGTTTTATTTGCGCACAGGAGTAAACAGTAATTCTTTTCAGTCTTTTTATGGTCTGGGCTTCAAATATTTGAGTTTTCAATGGGATTATGCCTTAAGTAATCATGCTGAAATGGGGTTCTCTCATAGTCTTTCAATGCATTATAAATTGAGGAAGAGATGAGAAAAGTGCTTTTCAAATACTCGATTTTATTCTTGAGTGTTTTGACTGCCTTTATGTCTAATGGTCAAGAGCAGGAGTTTGATTTGGAGGATTTTATAGAAAGTAATTTCTCCGTTCAGGATGAAAACACCAATTATGAGGATATATACGAAGCCTTATTTCAACTATATCAATCGCCTATAAACCTTAACAATGCCAGCCGACAAGATTTGCAATCATTGCTATTGCTTTCCAATATCCAAATCAATGAATTTTTAGATCATCGGGCGGATAATGGAGACTTATTGAGTATTTATGAATTACAAGCTATACCAGAATTTGACCTCAAAACCATTTATGAAATCCTTCCATTTGTTTCTGTTCGAGAAACTGGCTTGCAAGCTGATAATCGCCCATTGTTGCAAAGGGTTTTAAATGAGGAAAACAATTATTTAATCATAAGATCGGATAGGACTTTGGAAGAAAAGCGGGGCTATGTTTCCAGTGATGAAAGAGAAAGACAATATTTGGGTGATCCACACAGGGTTTATACCCGATTTAGAGTGAAACATACTGATGATTTTAGTATCGGATTCACTACTGAGAAAGATGCCGGTGAACAGTTTAAATGGGATCCGACCAAGGATCAATATGGAATGGATTTTTGGTCTTTTCATGCACAATTGGAAAATCATGGAAGACTAAAAAATATAGTTTTAGGAGATTATCAACTGCAATTTGGGCAATCCTTACTATTTGGAGCAGGTTTTGCCATAGGGAAGGGAAGCCAAACTGTTGCCACAGCAAGAAGAAGTAATTTGGGTATTCTACCTTATACCTCGGTTTTGGAAACCAACTTTTTTAGAGGAGTTGCGACCACACTTGAGCTAAATGATTATTTGGATTTAACAACTTTCTATAGCTACAATCCCATTAATGGAAATGTAGAATTGGATTCAGCTCAAAGCGCTGAAGAGTTTTTTACTTCTATTAGGCTCACAGGCTTCCATAGAACGGAATCGGAATTGGCAGGAAAGAATGCCATTGAGGCGCAAAATTTTGGAGGTAATTTATTGTTTAATACAAAAAGAGAGAATCTCAATATTGGCTTAAATTATATTCATACCATTTACGATAGACCGTTTTTCCGTCAACCTAATAAATATAATCAGTTTGAATTTGGAGGTACAGAAAATCAGAATTACGGACTTTTTGCCAATTATTATTGGCGCAATTTCCATTTGTTTGGTGAAACTGCAATAAGCAACTCTGGTGGAATTGGGGCAATAGGAGGGTTCATTGCTTCCATTACTCCAAGTTTGCAGACCAGTTTTATTATTAGAAACTATGACAGAGATTTCCATACATTTTATGGAACGGCATTTGGTGAAGGCACCAGAAATATTAATGAAAATGGAGTTTATTGGGGAATGAAATTCCAGCCATTCAAAAAGTTGACTTTTTCAGGGTATTACGATCGCTTTAATTTCCCTTGGTTAAGATTTAGGGCTGATGGACCATCAAAAGGAAATGAATTTTTAGGAAGAATAGCTTACAGTTTTAGCAGACAGATAAAATTGTATGCACAAGCCAGAGTAGAAAATAAAGAGCGAAATGTGGAGTTGGAATCTAATCCAAATTTATACGGTTTAGCCAATGCGGAAAAGAGAAATTATATTCTAAATCTAGATGTCCGCCCTAAAGGTATAGTATCTTTAAAAACCAGAGCTCAGTTTAGTGAATTTTTATTTGACAGTGATTATTCAAATGGCATGGCATTAATTCAAGACATCAATTTTGATTTTGGCAGATTCAGATTGAGCACACGCTATTCCATTTTTGACACGGATAATTTCGAAAACAGGCAATATGTCTATGAAAAGGACGTGCTGTATGCCTTCTCAATTCCAGCTTATCAATATACTGGAAGTCGTTCTTATGCTTTATTGCAGTATAAATTCTCAAAAAAGCTCCAAATCTGGGCACGATATGCTCAGTTCAGATATGTAGATCGGTTTACGGTCGGGACAGGCAATGAGGAAATTGAAGGGGATACAAGGTCGGAGGTGAAAGTGCAGATGATGGTGAGGTTTTAGAGGGTGGATTAAATTGGTTGTAATATTGATTCCTAAACCTAATTATAATTAGCATCCCATTATATGTATGCATTTTCTGTTTCGATACCAGTTATATTGCCTAGACTTGCTTGTTTTCGGCTCCATAGGAGCAGATTTATGGTAACTGAAGACTTTCCGAATAGTTCCAAGCTCCGTAGGAGCGACATTACCGCTTTCATGCGTAAAATTCATTTGGCTGAATTTTTCATATAAGGTCGTTCCTACGGAACTTTTGTGATGTATTTTTATAGTCGTTACCATAAGGACGTTCCTCTGGAACTTGGGTAAAGCGTCTGAGTGATTGTGAAAATTAATAGAATTGGATATTGAATCTTTTTCTGAAAGTCTATGTGGATTAATTTATCTTAAACAAAACTAAAAAGTTAGGAGAAGTTATACATTCATCATTAAAAACAGTAAAACTTATGTAGATGTGTTAAAATATCAGGGCAGTGATATTTAAGGCTCCATAGGAGCCAACTTATGGTAACTAAAAACTGTTGGATAATCCCAAGCTCCGTAGGAGCGACCTTATCGCCTAAATGCTTTTAATAAAACTCAAACACATATCTCTCTTCATAATCGACATCAAATTTTTCAAGAAATCCCAAGTATTCTTCTTTAAAGCTCATGGTTCTGTGGTGCTCTTCTTGATTCTTTATGTAATTAATCACATTTGACCTTTGAGATTTTGAGTACGAAAAAGCACCATAACCTTCCTGCCACCTAAATTCACGATTTTTAAAATAATGATCATTTAACCACTTAGAAGAAGTAGACTTAAGCATCATCATATGGTCAGAAATTGACATCTTTGGGGATAATTCAAAAAAGACATGGACGTGGTCTTACCAGCCATTGATAGCTAAAGGATAAGCATTATCATTTTTTAGAATGCCATACATATATCGGAACAATTCTTCTCGTATCTCTTTGGTAAGGAAATATTTTCTTCCTCTTACAGCGAAAATGCATTGAATGTTAATTTGTGAGTAGGTATTTGCCATGGTTGAATTCTTTTTAGGTTCAAAAACTAATCATTACATTTTAATTTTTAAAACTTTTGGCTGATTCATCTCAAATAAGGTCGTTCCTACGGAACTTTTGAGATGTATTTTTATAGTCCTTACCATAAGGTCGTTCCTCTGGAACTTTTATGAAATATCTAAGTGATCTAGAAAAATACTTGAATGAAAAAAAACCTTGCTTTTAATAGTTTGAAATAATTTTCCAAGGAATGTTAAATTGAATATGAAACCTCTTTCTGAAAGTCTATATGTGTCAATTTAATTCAAAAAAGACTGAAGAATATGGAGAAATTATCCATTCAATACTACTAACTGTAAAGCTCATGTGGAGAAAATCAAACAACTGGGCAATTATATCTACGGCTCCATAGGAGCCAACTTATGGTAACTAAAAACGATATGAAAATCATCAAGCTCCGTAGGAGCGACCTTATCGCCTACACATTTTCAATAAAGCATTTTTCATAATGTCTTTCCACTGAAGTTTGAATTAAAAATTTAAGCTATGGTGAAAAATCATGGGGTAAAAGATTTCTTTGTCTTATCTACTTCAAAAGCATTTGATTAGCGATCAGTCAAATAAACTCCCCATATAATTTCCACAAAACTTTTTTCTTGAATAAATTGTACTTCAATAAATATTATGATCCTATATCTGAAATTATTAGCTGAATGAAAAAATCATTTTTATTAGTAGTCCTTTTTATTTCAGTTCTATCAGCCTGTAAGTACACCACTCCACCAGAAATGCTTATGGGAAAGTGGTATGTTGCCTCTGTGAAAGCAAATGGTCATGAAATGATTAATGATTATTTAGATCAAAATACTCGCTATCTTGTTTTTAATGAGGAAGGCACTTACCAAGTTGGTTTGCTAGATTCTGTTAGTGAAAAAGCTTGGATGATACATTCAGACAAAAATGAGTTAATCATGATGGATGGTAGCCCTTTTGATGATATCAAAAAATGGAACGTAAAAGCCTCCGATGAATTAGTGTATTTAACTGATAAGCATAACCATTTCAATATCACATTAAACAGAAAAAAGGAACTCCCTAAAGTGAAAATAGCTGAGGAAAATGCCTTGATAGGAAAATGGATAATTGATAAAGTGACCGTTAATGGTTACGATAATTCTGACAAATATGCTTTCCCAAATAGGTGGATATTGCTAGCTGATAATGGAAAGTTTTACAATGGAAATGAAACGGGTGATCAGAATGTGGGTTTTTGGAAAACAAATAGTTCCTTAACAAAAGTTGATTTTTTTGATCAGAAAGCACAGGAAGAATCATTTATTACATTTAATATCGCCAATAATACCCTTTGGTATGAAAAACAAAATGATAAAAATGAGCCTCAAGTAAGGGTTTATTTTAAGAAAGCGAATTGAGTTTCATATTATCCACGATTTCACCCGACTATATATTTTAAATGATATAATTCCAATAAATTTTCGATATTCGTCATAGACAAAAATCTCATCACTATGAAACGAATATTATTAGCATTTTTTTTACTGTTATTTTCACCTTTTTTCTTGTTAAGTCAGGTTGAACCTACCGATGCAAAATCCATCTTGGAAGGAATTGAAAATAGAAAAAAATTAGCGGAATCTTCTGTTTTGAAGAATTATCCCGCTAGAAATGTCGGGCCTGTTATTCAAGGTGCCCGCATTGTCGATATTGCAGTAAATCAAAATAACATCAAAGAATTTTATATAGCTTATGCTTCTGGTGGTCTGTTCCATACAAAAAATAATGGGATCAGCTTTGAGCCTATTTTTGATAATGTGGGAGCACTTACTTTGGGAGATATTGCATTAGCTCCAAGTGATGAAAACATTCTATATGTTGGAACGGGAGAGAATAATTCCAGTAGAAGTAGTTATGCTGGTTCAGGTATTTATAAATCAACTGATAAAGGCCAGAATTGGGAGCATATCGGCTTGCCTGGCAGTCAGCATATTGGAAGAATTGTGGTTCATCCTGAAGATCCCAATACCGTTTGGGTAGCTTCAATGGGAGGTTTATATTCTGATAATGAAGAAAGAGGAGTATATAAAAGCACAGATGGTGGTGAAACATGGGAAAAGACATTGTATGTAGATGATAAAACCGGAGCAATTGATTTAATCATCCATCCAGAAAATCCTGATTTATTGTGGGCTAGCATGTGGGAACGCAAAAGATATGCCTGGGACTTTGTTGGCAACGGTGAAGGTTCTGGGATTTATAGCTCAACAGATGGTGGTGAGAACTGGAACCTTTCAATGAATGGTATGGAAGATGATGAATTTACTGGAAGAATTGGTTTGGATATTTCCCAATCTAACCCGGATATTTTATATGCTTTGATCGATTACCAGAAAGAAACTAAGAAAGAAAAAGAAGAACAAGAAGGTTTAACCCCAGCTGATTTCTTGGAAATGTCGGTTAAGGAATTTCTGAAATTAAGTGATGAGGATTTAGATCAATATTTGAAGGATAATAACTTCCCTGAAAGATATAATGCCGTAAATGTCAAAAAGGACATTGAATCTGGAGCTTATAAACCAAAAGCCTTAAGCGATTATTTGGGCGATGCCAATGAAGCCTTGTTTGATACGGATGTGAAAGGTTCAGTAATCTACAAATCAACCGATAGGGGAGCGACTTGGCAAAAAACACATGATTATGATTTGTCCGGAGTTTATTTCACTTATGGTTATTATTTCGGGGAGATAAGGGTAGCCACTCAGAATCCTGATATCATTTATGTGATGGGCGTTCCGATTGTGGTTTCCAGAGACGGTGGTAAAACCTTTGATAGAACAGATTCAATAGGGGATGTGCATGTGGATCATCATGCCATGTGGATTAATCCTGAAGATGAGGAGCATATTATGTTAGGTAATGATGGTGGACTTTATATCACATATGATGGTGGCGCCACATGGGATCATAAAAATAGTATGTCAGTAGGGCAGTTTTATACCGTAAATGTCGATATGGAAAAGCCATATAATATCTATGGCGGATTGCAGGATAACGGTACCATGGTGGGAAGTTCTCGTACCGTGCCTAATGTAAGAGGAAGATGGGAAAGTATTTTCGGTGGTGATGGTATGTTTGTAAGTGCTGATCCTCGAAATTCAGATATTGTTTATGTAGGCTTTCAGTTTGGAAACTATTACAGAATTGACAGAGAAAGTGGTAAAAGGCAATATATCACGCCTAAACACAATATAGGAGAGGATAGATTAAGATTCAATTGGAGAACGCCTGTAGTCATGAGTGAGCATAATCCTGACATCATTTACATTGGTGCTCAGAAAGTTTATAGAAGCTTAAATCAAGGCGATAGCTGGACTGCATTGACTGGTGATTTAACCAAAGGTGCCAAAGAAGGGAATGTTCCTTTTGCCACTATTACGGAAATTGCTGAATCACCAATGAAGTTCGGAACTGTTTATGTAGGTAGTGACGATGGAAATGTTTGGTTGATGAAAGAAGGGCAGAGCATTCAAAAAATCAATAACAACCTTCCGGCAGATTTATGGGTGAGCAGTATTCATCCTTCCGAGCATGATGAAGCCACCGTTTATCTTTCTATGACAGGCTATAGAAATGATAATTTTGATAATTACGTTTATAAAAGCACTGATTTTGGTAAAAATTGGACATCAATTAGCGGTGATTTACCACAAGAATCTGTAAATGTAATCTATGAAGATCCTAAAGTGGCAGGCTTGCTTTATATCGGAACTGATCATGGTTTATACACCAGCTTCAATGATGGAGTAAACTGGCAACACATGGGAGCTATCCCAAATGTGGCTACTTACGACTTGATAGTGCATCCGAGAGATTTAGATTTGATTGTGGGTACTCATGGTAGAAGTATTTATGTTACGGATGTAAAGCCCTTGCATAAAATTGCTCAAAATGAAGAGAATAAGTTAGTGGCTTTTGATGTGGATGATATACGTTTCAGTAAAAACTGGGGAGAAAAATCGCATCCTTATTCAAAAGCCTATTTACCGAAAATGGAAATAGTGCTGTTTTATGATTCCGATAAAAATGGAAAAGTCAAGATTGAAGTGCTGATTGAAGAAGGTAAAAGCCTTACTTCTTGGGAAGAAGAATTATCGAAAGGCTATCAAAGCTTTAATTGGAATTGTAAAATTGGAGATGATTATATTTCTAAGGGGAAATATGAATTGAAATTCACTTTAGGTAAAGAAGAGCATAAGGAAGGATTTGAGGTGAAGTAAGTTAAACAGTTTTTGCAGATGGACACACGCGAAACGCATGCGCCAGCGTGGAAAAAAAGAAGAAGTATGCCTTAACTTAACGACATTGCGCATGCTACAGAGTGGTTACTAGCAATTAAAGATTATCAAACTAAAAAAGCTTATGCTTCTGAGACTATGTGGTATCAAATTTTAGGAGGTGTAATTTTAATTATCTGGGGTGTATTTTCTTTAAGAGCCTTTATCTTAAATAAAGAAGCAATCTTAATGAACTTTTATGACGATAGCTTTATCTTAAAAAAAGTATTAGGAAAACATTATGATAGGGTTATGAATTTATTCTTTGGCTTAATTGAGATTACTATAGGAATATTTATTTTGATATACTGGTTGTAAATCAGACTCTTATTATTTTTTACTGATTAGCACATACGAGATGTGACAAGTGTGCGCTTGCGGTATAGTTATTGCATGTCCAGATAAAAATTTACTTATAAGAAATGTTCTTAATTAATAAAATCAGATGATACTATTTTAAATGAGATTAACCTTTATATTTTTAATCGCTATAACTTTGCTAATTTCTTGTAGCGATAAAGAAATTACTAATTCCGAAATGTATGTTGGAACATACAGAATAGGGGATCGATTGATTCCTTATCCATACATAATCAAACAAGAAAAAGACACCCTCTATCTTTTTGATGAAAACGGAATTTGTATTGATAAAACGGCTAAGCATTCAATAAATGAAGCTGAAGAAATTAGTTTTAAAGAAAAACATCTTAAAATCTTAGATAAAAACGATACTAGCTTAGTAGTTTTTGATTTAAAGGACACTACAAATTTTTTGAAATATAATAATGGGAATCCTAATCCAAGATATGCTGCTATATTCCAAAAATTGGCAACAGAAGATAAACTTGATCTTCAAAAAATAAAAAAAGATGTAAGAAGTTTCATTTGGAAATATGACGTTATTGAGGACGAGAATAGTAATCCTAACCAAGATTTAGATATTGAACAATTAATCAATTTTAAAAATGATAGTGTAAGCATTATTACAAATTATTACTATCAAGGCTTAAAAACAATTTCAGAACATGAAACAAAAGCATATCATATTTTTGAAATAGATGACATTTACTTTCTTTCCCTTCAAAATGGAAGTGATAACCCTCAACCTATTTACCGCATTACAGATTATGAATCCCAGAAAATTGAATTAGTAGATTTTTCTTCCAGAGATATCAAAAGCATAAGTTTTAACAAGGACTCAATTAGCATTGATGAATATCAGGAACAAGTTAAAAATACTCCAAAGTACTCTAATTGTTATGATGGATACCAAGGAGAATATTATTTTGACGATGTTACATTCAACAAGGGTAATGAATTTATAGCAAGCTATGTAAATGATAATCTCCCGAAAAACGAAAGTAAATCTGGATATATAATCATTCATTTTAATATTAACTGTTTTGGAAATATGGGTGGTTTTGGTCTCATTCAAATGAATAGAGAATTTGAAAAAACCTATTTTTCAAAAGAAATTGTAACTCATATAATCAATAGAGTCAGTAAATTAAATGATTTCCCTACTCCGGAATCGCAAATAGAATGGCTTAATCATAAAGATGTTCATGCCTTTTTAATGTTTAAGCTTGACCACGGTAAAATCACAGATGTATGTCCTTAAATATGAGAATAATTAGTTTTGCTATACTATTGATAGCCTTTAGTTGTAATGAAAAAACATCTAAAGATTTCTCATCATTAAATGAAGATAAAAAAGAAGAATTAGCAAACTGGTATGATAAAATGTCAAACTCTTTTTTGCAACCATCAGATTTACATAGAAAATATAAGGACTCTGCTTTAATGGTACAACCTAACAATGTAGAAATAAGACAAGTACTTTCCTATTCATACAAAAAGGTTGGAGAACACATTAAAGCAATGGAATTCTTAAACAAGGCAGCTGAAATTGACATTGACAATGGTAAGGCGGATGTTTTACAATATAGAGCGTGGACCCTTCTATATTACTACAGAGATTATGAAGGTGTTGTAAAAGATGTGGATTTAATAGAAAAAATCACAAACGATTCTTATAATTCGTGCTGGGGAGAACCTTGTGGTCTTCTTAAGGGGCAAGCATTATATAAATTGAATAAGTTTCAAAAAGCAATTGAGACATTTGAAATTGTGAATTTAGAAGAGAAAAAATTGGGCTTTGATGGTAATTTTTTGATTTCCTTTTATATGGGAAGATGTTACTCAGAAATGGAAGATTATGACAAAGCAATTGAGTATTTTGAAAAATCAATGGGGTCAGTAAAACGATTTCCAGAGGCTTATTACCAATTAGGCTTGATTTATAGAAAACTTAATAATAATGAAAAGGCTAATGAGAATTTCAAGTTAGCAAAGGAATAT
The DNA here is from genome assembly GCA_051747245.1 of Bacteroidota bacterium. Lineage (GTDB taxonomy): Bacteria > Bacteroidota > Bacteroidia > Cytophagales > Cyclobacteriaceae > Marivirga. Next base: position 22,467 of record JBNJFX010000010.1, on the reverse strand, counting down.
ATTAGGTATAGCATGAACGAGCCTTATATAGAACGGTTTGATGAAGTTTTTGAGTATATGATAGATAATGAATTGAAAGAATAGGAAAAGACTAAACACTAAAAGTAAACTGCCTCATGGCGTTCTCTTGTGCCAACTAGGCTAGACGAGAACATCTGAAATAATCAAAAATTCTTAGGATACTGAAAAAAATGGAGTGAGGCATTTTTAGGAGAAGCTTCACTCCATTTTTCTATATCCAATTTCAAACTCACAATTCCAGTAGTGGGGATATTTTCCGGAAAACCGGAAAGCAAATAATCAGCTAAATCATTCAGTCCAGGATTATGGCTGACTAAGATGAGACAATTTATATCATTATTAGTCTGTTTAATTAAATTCAATAATTTCGATCTGCTCGCATGATAAAGTTGATCATTAATTTCCATAGGGATATTTAATACTGCTTGAAATGCAATAGCTGTGTTTTTAGCTCTTTCAGCACCACTGCTGATAATCCAATCTGCATTGATAGCTTGTAAAGAAAGCCATTGAGCCATTTTGGGCACATCTCTTTTGCCCCTATCATTCAGAGGGCGATCATAATCATGGAGGTGTGGAAAATCCCAACTTGACTTGGCGTGGCGGAGTAGTATTATTCGTTTCATATTGGCTTCATATAAAAATAATCTTCAACAATAGTAACAGAATTAATCAAAAAATGTATATTGCCTCAAATTTATAATTAATAACAATTTATTTTATGAGTACTGGAACAGTAAAGTTCTTCAATGAAGACAAAGGATTTGGATTTATCATTGAAGACGAAACAGAGAACGAAATCTTCGTTCACGTAAGTGGTTTAGAAGACGATATCGAGAAAAACGATAAAGTTACTTTCGAAACTACAGATGGTAAAAAAGGCTTAAATGCCATTGGTGTCAGAAGAGTATAATTTAAATTTATAGATTCTGAATGTAAAGCTGATTGGTCGCCAATCGGCTTTTTTTGTGCCCAATGATTAATTTTCCCTCCTAAAAAGCAGTAAGGTCGCTCCTCTGGAGCTTTATTTAGCATTTTTGTGTCGTTTTTACCTTATGTTAGCCCCTCTGGGGCTGTAGGGTAGTAGGTCTTGAAATTTAACTTTTATCAAATTACATGTTAGTAATGCCGCACTTTAAGTCCCAGAGGGACGACCATATGGTAACTTAAATCCTAACACTCACTCAAGTTCCGTAGGAACGATCTTATTTTTAACCACAATAGAACCAAAACCTGCCTGCCGCAGGCAGGGAAAACAAAAGGATTTTCGCTAAAGCGAAAAGATAATTGCAAATATCACATTCCTGTTCAATGCGCACTACCCTAGTCTTAGCATCTCGCTAAGACATCTAAAATTAATGGCTTTGTTGTTGGTTGAAGTTCGTTTCTTAGCGAGACGCTATGACCAGTATCAGCTTGAAAATATTTTCATTCTTAGCTTCTTAAGGTTCTTGAAAATTTTATATACCACTTATATTTTATCCTTATTAAAGAATCAGATTAGAATATAAAATAACCTCGGTTATTTACTTTTGCTTCTGTTGTGGTAAAGTGTTTTTCAGCTATGCTGAAATCATTTTCCCTTTTTCCAAAACAATTCTTTTGCCCCATAATTATTGATAACTACCGAATTCAATTAATTTTGGAAAAATTAAATAAGCTAAAATGGAAAACTTTAATATAGAACTACTTTCAAAAATTTGTGAAACCCCAGGAGCCCCAGGACATGAAAAGAGGATTCGTGATTTAGTAATTAGCGAAGTAAAATCCTTGGTGGATGAAGTAGAAGTGGATAACCTTGGAAACGTTCACGCCATTAAAAGAGCTAAAAGCAATCCTGAAGGAAAAAAGGCTATGGTGGCTGCCCACATGGACGAAATTGGCTTTATGGTTACTCATATTGACGATAATGGCTTTCTTAGATTCACAACCTTGGGTGGATTTGATCCTAAAACATTAACTGCTCAGCGAGTAATTGTACATGGAAAAAAAGATGTAATAGGTGTAATGGGATCAAAGCCCATTCATGTGATGACCACCGAGGAAAGAAATAAAGTAAGTAAAACTACAGACTACTTTATTGATCTGGGAATGGATAAGAAGGAAGTAGAAAAGATAGTTTCAGTAGGAGATGCAGTAACCCGTGAAAGAGGCTTGATTGAAATGGGCGATTGTGTGAACTGTAAATCTATTGATAACCGAGTGTCTGTTTTTGTTTTGATAGAAGCTTTAAAGACGTTAAGAGATCATCCTTATGATGTTTATGCTGTGTTCACTGTCCAAGAGGAGGTAGGACTAAGAGGTGCAAACGTAGCTTCTCATAAAATTAATCCTGATTTTGGAATTGCTTTAGATACTACTATAGCTTTTGATTTACCCGGAGCTCAAGCTCATGAAAAAGTCACTTCTTTGGGAGCTGGAACAGCCATAAAAGTATTGGATGCTATGACTATTTGCGATTACAGAATGGTGGAATTTATGAAGCAAACGGCAGATAGAAATAGCATAAAATGGCAGCCTGAAATATTAACTGCTGGCGGAACGGATACTGCAGGCTTACAAAGAATGGGGAAAAACGGGGCTATAGCAGGTGCTATTTCTATTCCTACAAGGAATATGCATCAAGTAATTGAAATGGCGCACAAACAAGATATAATGGATTCCGTTCAATTGTTGAATGCTTGTTTGGAAACATTGGACAAGTACAATTGGGATCATTAAAAATAGAAATTATGAGAATTTGCCTTTTAATCTTTTTGTTGAGCGTTGCATCTACATTTTCATCTTTTGCTCAGGAGCGAGAACCTATCAATATGACGGGTGTTGTATTGGACGCTGAAAACCTTGATCCTGTACCTTTCACAACGGTTTTGGTGGGAGATGGAAGAACTGGCACCGTAGCTGATAATTCTGGCTATTTCTCATTTTTAGCCTATCCTGGTGATACAATTACCTTTAGAAGTGTAGGGTATCAAACTACTGAATTTATAATCCCCAAACTATTGGAAGGGGATACCTATTCATTAATAGAAATGTTGGTGAGAGAAAATATTCAATTGGAGGAAGTAAAAGTTTATCCATTGCCTGATGCGGATTATTTCACTAATACCATAGTGCAGAAGGAATTAACAGATGTTCAAAAAAGGCGACTTGATGATTTTAAAAAGGATTTAAACGCTTTATTGGATAAAGAATATGAAAAAAACAGCCCGTATTATGATCAATGGAGATATGCCAGGCTCTATGAAATGACAGGAATGGTTCCTCCTAATAATTTTCTAAACCCCATGACCTGGACTAATTTCATCAGGGATTGGAAAAAAGATAGCAAGAATTAAATCTCGCTGCTATGGATCAGACCTTCCAGCTTTTTAAAAGTTGGAAGGTCTTTAAAGTTCAATCCATCACCCATCATCCAACACCCAACTTCAGGCTTCTCACTTCCAGCTTCAAACTTCATGCTTCCAGCCCCCAACTGTTATTTAAAGCTATTTCCGGACCTTCGGTACTGACCTAATTTCTCAGCTTCTAGCGAATCCAATATTTCAATCTTATTTCTACTTTATTTCTATTCTATTTCTTCTAGTCTTTCTTTAGCCATCAGACGGTATTTTTACATATTAAGTGCTTCAAGCCACTGTAGTACTCTTTTTTTCGCGAACCGTCAGATGGCTCTCCAGATTTCTACTATATTTCAACACTTAAATCCCTATCATCACAAAAGCACCCCAGTAAATTGGATCTTTATACTCATTTCTGATTTCTTTTTTGGCATCAATAAAGGCTTGTCTTTTATCTCCTGTTTCCAACCATTTTTCATAGAACGAAACCATCAATTTTTGTGTAGCTTCATCGGAAACTTTAAACAAACTCATGATTAGTGTTTTTGCTCCTGCCACTAAGAAAGATCTTTGCAGACCGAATACTCCTTCTCCACCATGTACTTCCCCCAAGCCTGTTTCACAAGCCGAAAGAACTACCAGATCCGTTTTGTCCAGATTTAAGTTCATAGCTTCGTAGGCTGTCAAAATTCCAGGTTCCACATTATAATTATAACGTGTCTTAGCTAATAAATCCCCAGCTCCTTTCAGCATCAGGCCAGTATTTAAAAGCGGATTATCCGACATATCGTTTTCTTTTACTGTGGTTTGCTGAGGGTTTCTGTCTTCTTTTTCAGTGAAAAACCCATGCGTTGCTATATGAAACACCTTTGGGCTTTGAATATCTTTAACAGTTTCTTCAGCTGCATCTTCATCAGTATAGTCATTGGTTTCCCAACCATATTGATTAAAAAGTGAGCGTAACTCTTTAATTTCTTTTTTGGTGCCTGGCAAGTCACTGATTTGTGTAGCACCAGATCTGAACTCACTAATATAATCTTGTCTGGAGGCAAGATAAAATTTTGGGTCTCCGAATAATAAAGCAGATTTTTCTTCTTGGTATTGTTTAGTTTTAATCTTGTTTATATATAAATCTTTTGTGTTGCTTACCAATACAATGTTTGAGTTATCAATTAGATATTTTCCTTCGCCAAGTGGTATGGCCTCCAAATTAATTTGATTGTATACTCCATCTGGTGATAGGTAAATGGTTTTGTTTTTCCCTACTTTATCCTCAATAGGTTTCCAGAAATTATGATAGGAATAGGTGTCTTCGATTTTGTATTTAATGGCATTTCTATAGTTATTGAAATACTTGGATTCCATATCGTTTCCATTTTCCATCACCACAAACTCAGGTTTACTGCGTTTCTCATTTTTAAGAATCAACATGACATAGACCACTGAATCGGTGATAAAATGGTCGAAATGCCTAAACCTAACCATTTCTATTGCCACTTCATTTGGCTTAAGAGTATTTTTTATTTGCTCCCAGGTATAGGTTTTCGAACCTATGCCCTGACTGAATAATTCTGATTGCTGGCTCAAGGATTTTTCTATCAATTCAACTTCTCGTGATAATTCATTAAGGTTAATATTTTCAGCTTCCAATTGCTCACTGCTCATCGATATAGCATTTGAAAGCATTTCTTTTTTATCCAGCCATTCAAAATATTGTGATTTTAGGGTGCTGTCATTACTGTTCAAAATCCTTTCACGCATTTTAATCGAACTACTTAATAACAAACCTTTAATTTTTAGGGCATTATTATAAACGGTTTCAATTAATTCAGGATATCGGTCGTTCATGCTTAGGGCAAGCGTATTGAAATAGTCAAAATCATTTTTAATGGTATTCCAATATTTGGTTTTCTCCCTTTCACTTAATGCAGGGAAATACTCTTCTATATATTGAGTGTAATTTTCCATTACTTCTTCAATGTAGAGTTTTGCCTTTCTTTGCTTTCCATCCATATAATATACTTTGCTCATTCTGGATGTTGCTTTTACATATTCCGGATGCTTGTCATTAAAGAATTTCTCATTTAGCTTTTGACTGTCTTTATATTCGCTTTCTGCATCTTTCCAATTCCTTTGTTTGTAATAGATATCGCCTCTTAAAATATGGATGTCCGCAGCTTTAATGTTATTTCTTCTCCCTGCCTTATCTTTCCAAATTTCTTCAGATTGCTTTAAAAAACTAAATGCATCTTCAAGTTTGTCTTGAGAAATGAAGAACCTTGCCATATCTTTTAATAGATCAGCATATAATGGGCTTTTGCTTGAGAACCTTTTGCTAATAGTATTTTTAGCTTCAAACAAGAGGTCTTCTATTTCCTTAGGGTCTTCATCCCCTTTATAGAACATCACTATGGCTAATCTGGAAATTGAAGTAGCCACATCTACGTGAGTTCTGCCGAATTGATCCTCAAGGATTTTAATTGCTCGCCTATAGTACTCTTCTGATTTGTTGTAATCTCCTATGGTTTCGTAAAGCTCAGCTAATAAAAGAATGGCAGGGGTGTTTTTTGTTGAATTATCACCAAATATTTTTTCCGATAATTCCAGTGCTCTTCTTGCAAGTTCTTCTGTCTGGGTATAATCACCTTTTATTAATTGAAGTTTTCCGAAATCCACCAAAGGGTTAATGATTTTCCGACTATCATTTCCAAAAAGCTCTACATTTCTTTTTAATGATTTGACGAGAATCTCTTCAGTTTCTCCGTATTTTCCAACTTTTAAATAAACGGAAGCCAATTCTTGTGCTGCTTTTAGTGAGTTGTATTCTGCACTTGGTATGGAGCTCCTAAATAATTTTTGGGATAATTCTAAGGCGTCCTCTGCTTCATCAAAAGAACCTTGAATGCTTAATAATTTAGCATAAGTCTCCAATGCCATGATATAGTAGATGACATTTTGATCATTATCGAAATTCTCCAGGATGTTTAATGCTTCTTTTATATTGGTTTCTGCCTTTTCGTATTCCCCAATTTTAATTTGAAGGTCAGCTATAAGGTTTAATTCTTTCCCAAAATCTATATCCCGGTTATCGTATTTTTGTCGGGTTACCAATAAAGCTTCATCTAATAATTTAGAAGCCTTTTTATAATCATCATCAATTTGATAAGTAGTGGCTAAATGGTTTAATAGGTTTACATATCGGAAGTGTTTATTGGAAATTTGGTTTTCTATTTTTCCGAAGAATTCTTTATTATAAATTTCAACAGCTTCGTCAAATTTATCAGTGAAATCTACCCAATGATGGGCTAGTTCAAGTTTGCTCATTCCAGTGGTTATGCTGGTATCACCATATAACTTACCTTTTATTTTGATAATTTCATTTAAATAGCTTTCAGAATTAAGGAATTGATTTTTTGCACCGGCAACTTTAACTAAGGTGTTTAATAAATCTATTCTGATGGGGTGGTCAGCTGGTAAAAGGTCTTTATCTTCTGATAATTTAGCAGCAGCGCCCTCCACTTTTTGGATTTCCCCTTTTCTCAAATTGGATTCAAACGAAATAGCAGCTAGTTTAACGAAATGAGAGCTGTTTTTCTCAAAATTTGTTTTCAGGATTTTTTCTAAATCTTTATAAAAAGCTAATGCCTTATTAATATTATTGTCATTAATAGTGTTGATGATTAATCTTTCTAAATATTCTAAAGTTTTCGGGTGGTTTTGACCATTTGAGGAAATAGAATAAACATAAGCATCGCTATAATAGCTGTAAGGCAAATCGCGCGTCCCGTTTTCTTCCAGCATTTGGGCAAAATAAAATAAGTGGTCAGCGTAATATTTATTTCTTTTTTTCAGCTTGTCTTTTATCCAGTTTTCACCGGTAGAAAAAGCAGAATCTGCCCTTCGTATTTCACCTTTATGTCTTAAAACATTACTTTTTAAGGTGATTAACCTTGCTGCATCTTCATATCTTTTTTCAAGTTCTTTTTTATCCAGTTTTTCATCTTTCTTTAATGCTCTTTGCAGATAAAAAGCTTCTTCTTCATTAATTAATTTTAAGGCGTTGTTATAATCCCCTATGGCAATTAAAATTTCAGCTTTTTTAAGTTTAAGATCTGCCATATATATTTCATCAACACTAGAGGCATCGCTGAAAATATCGATGGCTTTGTTCAAATAATAATCAGCTTTAACATAATTGCCATAATTAACCATGTTTTGAGATGCATCTATAAGGTTTATGCCATGGCTGATCGTATTTTCTCCATTAATTTTTTCACTTATGGAAATGGCATTTTCGTTTAATTCATAATAGTCATTAAATTGACCCAGTGCCCAGTTATACTTTGCCCTTTTTAATTTGGCCACTGCTACAAATCGGTTTTCATCGCCAAATTTATTGGTGCTCTTTTTTAGAAGCTTATTAGTGAATTTGATAGCTTTATCAAAATTCCCCTTCTCAAAATGCTTTTCTGCCTTTTCAACATACTTGTTGAATTTCTTAATGTTTTGAGCATTCAAATTGGCTTGACCTATCCCTATAAATAGAACAGTAAAAAATATTAAATTTATTATCTTTCTCACAACTTTCACCGTAATTAAATTAATACAATTTATTATAAGTTAAAGATAATGAAAAAAATTGAGTTGATTAATAATTACTATAGTTTATAAGTGTGTTAGGTTATTAAATTTGATTTTGAACAATGATCGAGGGTTTTGACTATTTATCTAATCCTCTAAAATTGGTTGATCAAATTGAGATGGATAATTACTTTCCCTGAATTTTAATAACTAGTTTTGTGGATTATTCAATTCTATGATTTGAGCATAATTGTTGGAAGGTATTTTATACCAACTGCTTGATGTCTTGCATGTCGGAAGTCAGGAATATTTATTTTTAATTTATTGACAATATTCTGATTATTTCGTGGAATAATATTTTATAAATGATAGCAACAGATTTTAGAGAGCATTTTAAACGTAATTTTCAATTAGCATATCCCGTTGTTCTAAGTCAATTGGGACATGTTTTGGTCGGTACTGCTGATTCTGTTATGGTGGGGAGGGTTGGTACTGAGGAATTGGCTGCTGTTTCTGTCGCCAATGCTGTTTTTAGCGTTACCATGATGTTCGGTATAGGTATTTCTTTTGGGCTAACCCCACTTATTGCCCAATCGGATGGGGAAGGGAATCAAAGAGCTGGAATGCGTTTTTTAAAGCATAGTTTTGTTATCAATGTGTTGTTTGGACTATTGCTTTTCGGTATTCTACTATTTGGGGGATTTATTTTAGATATATTAAACCAACCTAAGGATGTTGTTGCACTTGCAAAACCCTATTTAGCTATTATTGGAATTTCGCTTTTGCCTTTCATGGTTTTTCAAACTTTCAAGCAATTTGCTGAAGGTTTATCCTTGACCAAACAAGCCATGTATATAAGTTTAAGTGCTAATGTGATTAACATCATTCTGAATTATATATTGATATTTGGTAAGTTGGGTTTTGAGCCTATGGGGCTTATTGGAGCTGGTTGGGCTACATTAATTTCCAGAGTAATTATGGCTATTGCTATGGTGTTGTTCGTCCGATACTATAAAATCTTTTCTGTTTATTGGAGTTATTTTAAAGTTACCGTTTGGAATGGCAAAACCTTTCAAAGTTTATTGAATTTAGGGGTTCCTACTGGCTTCCAATATATATTTGAGGTAGGGGCTTTCGCTTCTGCCGCAATCATGATTGGTTGGATGGGAGCTGTCCCCTTAGCCTCACACCAAGTGGCTATGAACTTGGCTTCCATTAGCTATATGATGGCAACAGGAATTTCTGCTGCTGCAACCGTCAGAGTTGGAAATCAATTAGGGCAAAGGGATATCCCCACTATGCGTATTGCTGCTTTTACTTGCTTTTTGATGGCGGTATTTTTTATGGCTTTTACAGGTGCAATTTTCATGGTTTTTAATAACTTATTGCCTGTCCTTTATACGTCTGACCCGGCAGTAATCAGTATTGCTGCGTCTTTGTTGATTATTGCCGCACTTTTCCAATTGTCAGACGGGGTTCAGGTTGTAGGACTAGGAGCATTGCGTGGCATGGGAGATGTGAAACTTCCAACTTTAGTCACATTTATGGCTTATTGGGTAATTGGCTTGCCATGTGGTTATTTATTGGCTTTTACTTTAGATTTTGGTGAGCAAGGTGTTTGGTATGGATTATTGATAGGGCTGAGCGTAACTGCTGTAATTCTTTTTATCCGATTCAATAATAAGTCTAAAAAATTAATGGCTGAGTTGGCTTAATTATCTTTTATTAAAAGTATATAAGTTCAACTTTTAGATTTAAAAACTAATTAGATTTAAGAGAGTATGTATTCTTTATGGGTTCGCATCAATTTTTCAAAACTATAACTTTTATCATACTTCTTCACTTTTGCAGTAACATTTGTTACTCCTTTAGGATCGAGAAGGCTCTACTTTTGTCAAAAAATTGATTTATATTATGACATTGATAGAGATAATAGGATTTATAAGTGCAGCCGTCATTGGCATTTCTTTAGGACTGATAGGTGGTGGAGGTTCCATCCTGACCGTACCTGTTCTGGTTTATTTATTAGGCATTAGCCCTGTAACTGCTACTGCTTATTCTTTATTTATAGTAGGTTTTAGCTCTTTGGTTGGCGGGTTGAGTTATGCCAAGAAAGGATTAGTAAATTATAAAACAGGTATCGTTTTTACGATTCCAGCTTTCATCTCAGTATACCTTACTCGATTACTTTTAGTTCCTTCCCTTCCTGAAACATGGTTCGTAGTTGGTGGGCTTGAAATCACAAAGTCTATTGGGATTATGGTGATTTTCGCCATTCTCATGATAGCTGCTTCATATTCTATGATTAAGGATAGAAAAGCTCTAAAAAAAGAACTTAAAGATGTAAAAACTTCAAAGAAATTTAATTACCCGTTAATTATAGTTGAAGGAGTAGTAGTTGGGGCTTTAACTGGTTTGGTAGGTGCAGGAGGAGGTTTTTTAATTATCCCTGCATTAGTTGTGCTAGCTAAATTACCGATGAAGGAAGCGGTAGGGACTTCACTCTTGATCATTGCAGCAAAATCTTTAATAGGCTTCATTGGCGATATTCAATCAGGGGGAGATATTGATTGGGTGTTTTTAGTGATATTCACTGCCATTGCCGGTGCAGGTATTTTTATGGGCACTTATCTTTCTACTATGATTGATGGTCAAAAATTGAAAAAAGGATTTGGTTGGTTTGTATTGATTATGGGTTCATTCATGATATACAAAGAACTTTTCATGTAATTAAGTAGGGGAGAATTTAATGTGTAAGGGGCAATTTGCCCTTTTTTATTAGAATCTAAGTCAACTTGCCAATTGTTTAATGTGGTAACATGTCAACTATTTTTGTAACCAATGTTACTATCCAAAACTGTTTTTTCTCGTTAATTAAGATATATAAGCAAAAAGGAAACAACTATGAATATTAAACATTTTTATGATGATGCTTTGGCACAAGGCTCCTTCGCTATTGAAAGCGAAGGGAAAGTGGCTTTAGTTGATCCATCTAGAGATATACAACCTTATATTGATTTTGCTCATCAACATGATGCGAAGATTATTGCTGTTTTTGAAACGCATCCCCATGCTGATTTTATAAGCAGTCACTTAGAAATTCAAGAAAAATTTGGAGCTGACATTTATGTGAATGAGAAAGTGGGTGTAAGCTATGATTTCAAACATATTGGACATGGAGATGAGGTAAAAATTGGTAAAGCAACTTTTAGGGCTCTGTTTACTCCAGGACATTCACCAGATCATAATTCATATTTATTATTGGATGAAAACGGAAAAGAGAAGGCGGTTTTCACTGGTGATTCTTTATTTGTAGGGGATGTTGGTCGCCCTGATTTAAGAGAAGGAGCCGGCAATATTCAAGTGAGTAGAAAAGAGCTGGCTGGAATGATGTATGATACCGTAAATGATGTTTTTGCGGACTTATCTGACGATACCATTGTTTATCCTGCTCATGGACCTGGCTCATTATGCGGTAAGAATATGAGCAGCGACTTGAGTAGTACAATCGCTAATGAAAAATCCAATAACTGGGCATTTCAAATAAAAGATAAGAATAAGTTTATTGATGCTTTTTTGGAAGGTCAATCCTTCATTCCTAAATATTTCCCAAGCAGTGTGGAGCAAAATAGAAAAGGAGCAAAAGCCTTGGAGGAAGCTGTTAAAAGTGCAGACAAGAAGGAAAGTGTAGAAATTCCGGAAGGCTCAATTATTATTGATACTAGGGATAAGGAAGAATTTAAGAAGGGTCATTTAAAAGGTGCTATCAATATTCAAAATAGCGAATCAGATAAATTTGAGACTTGGCTAGGTTCAATAGTGGGGCCAGATGAGCAATATTATTTAGTAGCTGAAAATCAGCAGGAATTGGAATTTGCAATTTACAGAGCTGCAAAAATCGGCTATGAATCTAATTTGGTGGCTGGAGTTATTAACCCAAAAGGTGAAATAGTGACAGATCCTTTAATTAATATAGATGATTTCAAGAATAATCCTGATGCTTACACAATTATAGATATAAGAAATGAATCAGAGGTAGTAGATGGAAAATTCTTCGGGTCTGCGAATAATATTCCTTTACCAGAATTAAGGGAAAGAGCATCGGAAGTGGATACCCAAAAGCCAGTGGTGGTACATTGCGCAGGAGGTTATCGTTCCTCTGCAGGCTATAGCATCATCAAAAGCTTATTGCCAAATGCAAAAGTTTATGATTTAAGTGATGCAGTAAATGATTTTAAATAGTGTTTTAGTGTTTTTTTAGATTGATTAATGAGAATAGGTGGGCATTTCGTCCACCTATTTTTGTTTAATCCGTTTTCTTTCTATCCCTGAATTTCAGTTGCAACCCATTAAGGAAATTTCTTAAATATTGATCCAAAAAAGGTCGGTATTGAGATTGTTTTGGGTTTCTTAGAAATGCCGTGACCTCATGCGGGCTAATTGGTTTACCTGCTAATTTAAATAGCTCAGTTATATCTTCAGTCTTTAATTTTAAAGCAATCTTCAGTTTTTTAAGAATGGTATTATTGTCAAGAATTTTTTCAGGCGTAGGTTGTTCTCCTTCTTTCTTGCCTCTTTTCTCGTTTATTAATCCATTTAGAAATATAGCCAATTGGTCATCATGAATTTCTTTGAACTCTGCATGATCATCACCTTTTAGCCAGTCTGTAACTAATGATCTTGTTACTTTATAATCCGCACTCTCAAAAATAGCAATCATTTGTTCATCGCTATAATCAAAAATGTAGCGAATTCTCTTTAAAATATCATTGTTGGTCATCCCTACTGTATTATAGTGCTAGAAATAAAAAAAGACTGTTTCATATTCGATATCAATCTTATAGATATTATATCTTAAACTCTGAAACAGTCTCTAAATGAAGTATTTTGTCTAATTTTTAGACCTTATTTTATGATAATGCTTTTTTCATAGTTTCTCCTATGTCAGCAGGAGACTGAACAACATAAATACCACATTCGTCCATGATTTTCATTTTGGCTTCTGCAGTATCGTCTTTTCCACCAATGATAGCACCGGCATGTCCCATTCTTCTTCCGGCAGGGGCAGTTTTACCAGCAATAAAACCAACAACAGGTTTTTTATTGCCATTTTCTTTTATCCAACGAGCAGCTTCTGCCTCATAATTACCACCGATTTCACCTATCATTACAATAGCATCTGTTTCATCATCTTCCATTAGCATTTTAACCGCCTCTTTAGTTGGAGTACCAATGATTGGGTCACCACCAATACCGATTGCTGTTGAAATCCCTAATCCTGCTTTAACAATTTGGTCAGCAGCTTCATAAGTTAAAGTTCCTGATTTAGAAACAACCCCGATTCTTCCTTTTTTGAACACAAAACCTGGCATGATACCCACTTTAGCCTCGCCTGGAGTAATAACACCTGGGCAGTTTGGACCTATAAGAGTTAAATCTTTATCCTGAATATAAGTTTTTGCTTTCATCATATCCTTCACAGGAATTCCTTCCGTGATAGTGATGATAACTTTGATTCCTGCATCGGCAGCCTCCATAATGGCGTCTGCAGCAAAAGCAGGTGGAACAAAAATGATGGATACATTTGCACCAGCTTCTTTAACAGCATCTTCGACAGTATTGAAAACTGGTCTGTCTAAATGTTTTTGACCTCCCTTTCCCGGAGTTACGCCACCCACTACATTGGTGCCGTATTCTATCATTTGCTCAGCGTGGAATGTTCCTTCTGAACCTGTGAAACCTTGTACAATTACTTTAGAATCTTTATTTACTAAAACGCTCATTATGCTCTGTTTAAAGTTTTTGCAAAAATAGAAGAAAAGGCTTCATTCACAAAGTAATTTCGTGCTTGTTTCCGAATTAGTTAAAGATTGACATTCAATTTCGTTTAGTTAAGACTTACTTCCTTCTCCAATTGGAGAAGGAAACAGGATGAGGCATAAAAAAAGCTTAACTAAACGAAATTGAAAAGTTACATTAAACAATCTTTAAACACATTGATTTAAGATTATTTAAAAATGATTTTCTTATATCCTAAACATAATTTATCAAGTTTATATTGGAAGTGAAACCTGTCAGGTTTGTACTTAACCATTATTGATGAATACATTGCTATGTTTTAATCTAATTAAATGAAACCTGACAGGTTTGGGTAATATTACAAAAGCGATAAAATATTCCAAAAATGCTCAAGAAAAGTGAGTTGCCTTCCAAAGTATGCCCAGTGTGTAATAGAGCATATAGCTGGAGGAAGAAATGGAAAAAGAATTGGGTGAATGTCAAATTTTGTAGCCAAAAATGTAGTAGGATGACAAAAGGCAATAGTTAGCTCAAAATTCTGGATATTAATCTCATTTTCCCTATCTTACTTATATGAAAATTCTTAACGTTCAACAAATACGAGAAGCTGATCAATACACCATCAAAAACGAGCCGATCGCCAGTATTGATTTGATGGAAAGGGCTAGTCGAGAAGTGGTGAATTGGATTTCTAAACATTTCTCAAATGAACATGAGGTTGTCATTATAGCTGGTTCTGGAAATAATGGTGGAGATGGATTGGCTATAGCCAGGTTACTTGCGCATCATGGGTATGAAGTAAGTGTGGTTTTAATGATGGGCGAATCTGGTTCAGAAGATTTCGAACAAAACCTAAACAGATTAAAATCAATTCATGAGGTTGAAATATCTGATAATTTTGATTATTCATATTCTACAGATAAAACCATTTTCATTGATGCCATCTTCGGTTCAGGACTTTCTCGCCCAATTGAAGGGGAAATTGCCGTTCATATAGATAAAGTAAATTCTGCAAACGGAATTAAAATAGCAGTGGATATTCCTTCCGGTGTTTTTGCAGATGAACCTAGTCCTGGGGAAACAATATTCAGATCGGATTATACGCTAAGTTTTCAAGTGCCTAAACTTGCATTTATGATAGCTGAAAATCAGCTATTTATTGGTCAATTTGAAATTTTAGACATTGGATTATCATCAGAATTCATAAAGAATTGCATAAGCGAGTATTCGATTTTTAAATTAACGAATGAGGTTAAATCACTTTTAAAAGTAGAAAGCACTGCGCATAAGGGCATAAGAGGTCGGGCTACTATCTTAGCAGGTGGGCATGCTAAAATGGGGGCAGCAATTATAGCCGCAAAGGGTGCGCTTCATTCGGGAATTGGGTTGTTGTCAATTCAATCTTGTCCGCATTGTATCAACATCATTCAAATTAAAATCCCGGAAGCCTTGATTTTGGAAGATGAAAATGAATATGTATTGGGAAGCTTCCTGAATTATGATAATCAAGATGTTTTAGTATTTGGCCCTGCTATAGGTTTTGCCAATAAAACTGTAAAGCTTTTAGAAGAGATATTAAAGAGCTATAAAGGTCAACTTATATTGGATGCAGATGCTATTACCATTTTATCTGAAAACAGGGAGTTATTACAGTTGTTGCCAGAAGGGACGATTTTAACTCCCCATCACGGAGAGTTTAAAAGGTTGGTAGGAAATTATTCTAATAATTTTGAAGCATTGGTGCAACTAAAGTCCTTTTGTAAGCATCATAAGGTTGTAGTTGTGTTAAAAGGGAAACATACTGCTATTTGCAATGAAAAAGGAGAGGTGAGTTTCAATAGTACAGGGAATTCAGGCATGGCTAAAGGTGGCAGCGGAGATTTATTATGTGGAATTATTGCCGGAATAGCCCCAAGAGTGAAAAATCCTTTTATAACGACAAAATTGGCAGTATATTTGCATGGACTTGCAGGAGATTTAAGTTTGAAAGAGTTTGGAGAGAATTTTATGACTCCATCTACTATGATATATAACTTAAGTAAGGCTTTTAAAAGTACAGAAAAATATTAAAAACTTTAATCGAACAATGTTCGTATATAATTCAAGTATGAAAAACACTTTATCCATATTGATTTTTTCTTTTTTTATGCTCACTCAAACGAGTGGCATGACAGCTAATATTGCCGAAAAAGAAAGATTGATTAAGGATGATAAAGTTGCTGAAATACTGAAGGAAGCAGATGTTTATCCTAATCCTGCAGAAGATCATATTTTCCTAAAAATCAGGGATTTTGAATCTTTGTCTGATGTCAAAATTGAAGTAATGAGCATCATTGGAAATAAAATGACAGTTACTCATGAAACAGTAAAGCCAGGTCTCTATAAAATAGATTTAACCAACATCCCTGTTGGTCATTATTATGTAATGCTCACCATTGATTCTGAAAAATCATTGAAAAAGTTCCTAAAAAAATAATATTTAGTACTTTCCAGATAATTACTAGGTAGTTTCTTTCATAATTTTCTCTTTTTTTATCGACCAATATTAATTACTTTTCGATAAATAGAAGAGTATGAACGCCAAATTATATTTTTATTGGATAATTGCTATAGTTGAAATCATAGCCTTGACTTTCGAAATTGATATTCTTCATCAAATTGCTAAACCCCTTTTGATGATTTCACTTCTTATCTACTTTTGGGATAAATCAGATAATCTTAAAAATGAAAAATGGGTGAGCTTTGTCACTTTGGCATTAGCATTTAGCTGGATAGGTGACATTATGTTACTTTTCACCTTTAAACATTTTATGTTCTTTTTTGCTGGCTTGGGAGCTTTTTTAGTTGCACACCTAGTGTTTATCCTGGCTTATAAAAAAGCTACCATTAAAGATAAATTTGATTTTAAGTGGTCATTTTTCCCCTTTGTAGTATTAGGCTACATTCTTTTAATGGCTTATCTGACCTTGCCTTATGTAGATAGCGTCATTCAAGTTCCGCTGGTTATTTATGGAATTGTTTTATGCGTAATGATTTTGGCTGCTTGGTACAGGAAAGGACAAACTACAGATGAAAGCTTTCAATTGGTAGTTTTGGGTGCTGCTTTATTTATTATCTCAGATTCTATTTTAGCCATTAATAGATTTTCTCATACCATCCCTTATGCCGGTGTTGCCATTATGAGTACTTACATTGTTGCACAGTGGTTGATCGTAAATGGCTTACTCCAGCACAAGAAAAATAAAGAAAAAGAACCCATAGAAAATATTTAATAAAATAATTATTTCAATATTAAATTCTGTTTAAATATTAATTTCAATATTTACAACTTTTATTTGCCTTTGAGTTTGTTTAATTCAAAAAGGTTTTTCTACATTTGAAGTGTTATTTCGGTAATCAATTTATAACGAAGAGGTGAGAGACAGGCTCGTTGACCCTCTGGCAACCTGAATCAAGGTGCCAAATCCTGCCCGATTTTGGGAAATATAAATTAATAATTATGAACAACTTACAATTTTTCGCTTCTAGCGAGCACGTCAAGTCAGCCAACTCGGCTAAAAATTTAACATTAACAAAAAGAGCTTCTAAGCTTAATCCTCTTAATCCTATTACATACATGCAAATGTGTATGTGCTGTTGTTGCTAATCAACAACTCAATTCTATTTGGATTCATTTCGATAATCTAAAGGGGAGACTACATCCTTTTCAGTTTTAAGATTCCTTTCGAAATTGTTTTAATCCATTCTATATCAGTTTTAATAAAAATTCATAAAGCAATCAGTTATACTGATCTGCTCATACATTCTTAAATATTCATTCTAAAAATATATTCATTTTAAATTTTAAAATTATGTCAACTACACAAAAATTCGAAACATTACAATTGCATGCTGGTCAAGAGCCTGACCCAACTACTAATTCAAGAGCAGTACCAATTTACCAGACATCTAGTTATGTTTTTAACGATTCTGATCATGGTGCCAATCTATTTGGATTGAAAGAATTCGGTAATATCTATTCTCGAATTATGAACCCTACCAATGATGTATTTGAAAAAAGAATTGCTGCGCTAGAAGGAGGTGTTGCAGCTGTTTCAGTTGCTTCAGGTCAGGCAGCACAGTTCATTGCCTTGAACAATATCTTGGAAGTAGGGGATAACTTTATTTCTTCAAAATATCTTTATGGCGGTACTTATAATCAGTTCAAAGTTTCATTTAAGCGATTAGGAATTGAAGCTCGTTTTGCGCCTGATGAAGAAGTAGAATCTTATGAAGCTTTGATAGACGAAAATACCAAAGCCATTTATTTGGAAACAATTGGGAATCCAACATTCAACATTCCAGATTTTGAAGCTTTTTCAGCATTAGCTAAAAAATATGATCTGCCTTTAATTGTGGACAATACCTTCGGTGCTGGTGGTTATTTATTTAAACCTATTGAGCATGGAGCTAATATTGTAGTAGAATCTGCTACCAAATGGATTGGCGGACACGGAACTTCTATAGGTGGAGTAATTGTGGATGCTGGCAATTATAATTGGGGCAATGGCAAATTCCCTCAGTTTTCGGAACCGTCTGAAGGTTATCATGGATTGAATTTCTGGGAAACCTTTGGAGAAGGTAATCCATTAGGGCTTCCTAATATTGCTTTTGCTATAAGAGCTAGAGTGGAAGGCTTAAGAGATTATGGTCCGGCACTAAGCCCTTTCAATAGCTTTCTGCTGCTACAAGGTTTAGAAACACTTTCTTTAAGAGTACAAAGAACTGTAGATAATGCCTTGAAGCTTGCTTTTTGGTTAGAGAAACATCCTTTGGTTGAAAAAGTGAATTACCCAGGATTGGAAAGCAGTAAGTATTATCAATTGGCCAAAAAATATTTACATAATGGTTATGGCGGTGTTTTATCTTTTACCCTTAAAGGAGATAAAGAAGAAACCAAAGCCTTTGTGGATAATTTGGAATTGGTAAGCCACTTAGCAAATGTTGGGGATGCTAAAACCTTAATCATCCAACCTTCTGCTACAACTCATCAGCAATTATCCGATCAAGAGCAATTGTCTGCAGGTATCTCTCCTAATTTATTGAGGGTTTCCGTAGGCATTGAGCACATTGATGATATCATAGGAGATTTCACGCAGTCTTTTCACAAAATCCATGAAGAATCCTATGCCACAGCATGATTTACCATATCATTTTCAATTAGAAAGCGGGCAAAATTTGCTAGGGGCTTCTATTTATTATGAAGTTTTAGGGGAGATTTCTGATAATAAAGAAATAGTCTGGGTTTGCCATGCTTTTACAGGAAGCGCCACCGTAAGGGACTGGTGGGCTTCCCTTTTCCTTGAAAATGGGGGCTTCATTGATTTAGAAAAGCATGTAGTTATCTGTGCTAATATGCTAGGCTCCTGTTATGGAAGCACAGGGCCTGATTCAGTAAATCCAGAAACCAATACGGTCTATGGAAATTCATTTTCTGAATTGAACAATAGGGATGTGGTAAAAGCTTTTATTGACTTAAGAAAAGCACTCCATATTTCTAAGATCGATTATTTGATTGGTGGTTCCTTAGGTGGGCAACAAGCATTAGAATGGTCTATTTTAGAATCGTCAGTAATTCAGAATCAGATTTTAGTAGCTTCCAATGCCAAGCATTCTCCTTGGGGAATTGCCTTTAATGAATTGCAAAGACAAGCTATTGAGTTAGGTGAAAATGGAAAAGAGGAGGAAAAGCAAAAAGCACTTTCTCTAGCACGCAGTATAGCCATGTTAAGCTACAGAGGCTATCATGATTTTGAAACAAATCAAAATGGAAAAATAGAGCAGGGAGATTGGAAAGTAGCCTCTTATTTAAAATATCAGGGAAAAAAATTCAATGGAAGGTTTAGTATCAACAGTTATAAAGTGCTTTCCAAAATGATGGATGCACATAATATAGCAGAAAGCAGAGGAGACAATTTAAAAGAAGTCTTAGGCTCAATTAAAACCAAAACTTTATGCATAGGAATTGATTCTGACAATCTTTTTCCAATAGAAGAACAAAAATTTATGAGTGAATATATACCTCATGCAAAATTGGAAATAATCAAATCTTCCAAAGGACATGATGCATTTTTAATTGAAGGAAATTTAATATCACAATTCATCCAAAAACATTTAATCAATACTTTATATGAAGAAATTTAAAGCAGGTTTATTCGGACTGGGAGTAGTAGGCTCTGGAGTTTATAAAGCTTTACAGCAAAATGAAAAATACGGTATTTCAATTGAAAAAATTGCCGTTAAAAATATTGACAAAAAGAGAGATTTAGAATTACCCAATGGAATCCTCACCACTGAGGCAGATAAAATTCTTGATAATGCTGATTTAGACATTATCATAGAACTAATAAACGATCCTGAAGAAGCTTTTAGCATTGTAAAAAAAGCTTTTGAAAAAGGAAAGTCTGTAGTGAGTGCCAACAAAAAGATGGTGGCACTATATCATAAAGAAATTCTGGAATTGCGTGAAAAACATGGGGTGAAATTCTTTTATGAAGGAGCCGTTTGTGGAAGCGTTCCCATTTTAAGATTACTAGATCAGCATCACAAATCGGATCAAGTAAAGTCTATAAAAGCTATAGCAAATGGAACCTGTAATTTCATTTTATCTAAGATGGTAAGTGAAAACCAAGGATATGATGCTGCATTGAAAGATGCTCAAGATTTAGGCTTTGCTGAATTAGACCCCTATTCTGATGTAAGCGGGGAAGATACTCGCTTTAAATTATCTATTATGATTTACCATGCTTTTGGGGTATTTGTACATCCAAACGAAATTCCATTGCAGGGAATAAATTATTTAGATGAATACATAAAAGACTTTGCTCAAAAACATCATTTGAAAATCAAATTGATTGGTGAAGCACAAGAAGCTGAGGGTAAAATCACTGCTAAGGTTGAGCCACAATTGGTAAATGAAAGCCATGATTTCTATAACATAGAAAATGAATATAATGGTATATTGGTTGATGCGGAATATACAGGTGAGCAGTTTGTAAAAGGGAAAGGAGCTGGTAGTTTTCCGACAGCTTTAGCTGTTTTATCCAATTTAAAAGATCTAAAATATGATCTGGCAATTGCTAAAATATCCAAAAAACAAAACAGGGGTTATTCAGGAAATTCAGAAAACGAAATTTATTTCATAGCTGGTTTTCATGATAATTTCATTTTTGAAGGCTTTGAAGTTTTGAATAAAGAGGAAGGTTTTATTATAGCTAAAAGTCAATTCCATAAATTAGAAGAATTGAAGAAGGAAAATCCGAATTTATATTGGGTTCAACTTTCAGAAAATATTTTTAAAGAAACAGTAAATCAAGAAGCATTGGTATAGGGATACCATCTTTTTTAGTTTACTTTGACTTTATAAAAATAAAAATCTAAAATGAAAATTGCAGTTCTATCAAGAAATTCAAATTTATATTCCACTAGAAGACTACTAGAAGCCATAGAGCAAAAAGGGCATGAAGCCTTGCGCCTAGACCACATGCATTGTGATATTATTATGGATGAGACTGGACCTTCCATTTATTATCATGGAGAAAAATTGGATAAAATTGATGCCGTAATCCCAAGGATTGGGGCATCTGTTACTTTTTACGGAACTGCTGTAGTTCGTCAATTTGAAATGATGAAGACTTTTAGTGCTGTGGATTCTTTAGCCATTACCCGTTCAAGAGATAAGCTGAGAAGTTTACAAATTCTATCACGTTCTGGTTTGGCAATGCCAAGGACTGCATTCACAAACCGCTCTGAGAATGCTGGAGAGTATATTTTAGAACATTTGGGCAAAGCTCCTGTGGTGTTGAAATTATTGGAGGGTACTCAAGGATTAGGTGTTGTTTTGGCGGAAACTCGAAAAGCTGCCGAATCCGTGATTGAAGCTTTTGAAGGTTTAAAAGCCCGTGTAATCATGCAAGAATTTATTAAAGAAGCAGGTGGGGCTGATATTCGTGTCTTTATAGTAGATGGAGAAGTGGTAGGAGCCATGAAACGTCAAGGAAAAGAAGGAGAATTTCGTTCGAACTTGCATAGAGGAGGTTCTGCAAATGTCATCAAATTAAGTCGTGCTGAAAAAGCGGCAGCACTTAAGGCAGCAAAAGCCATGGGTTTGGCAATAGCAGGTGTTGACATGCTGCAATCCTCAAGAGGACCTTTAGTCTTAGAAGTAAATTCCTCACCAGGCTTGGAAGGAATTGAAAAAGCCACAGGTAAGGATATAGCTGCTAAAATTATTGAGTATATAGAAAGAGGAAAAGATAAAAAGCGTTTGCCGAAAGATAAGGTGAAAGCTTGATATTGGATTTTAGCACCTAGACGGAGCTAAAATCTCAAAATTTCAGAAGCTTAGGTACACTCTAAAAATCAGAGAAGTGACTTAATTATTTACAACCACCCCGCCCTTCGGGCACCCCTCCTTTTTTAAGGAGGGGAGTGGGAAGCTGCTCCGAGCAAATAAATGCTCTTTATTTCAATTTTTATGCTTATCAACTTGAGTTTAAAAGTAAACATTTTAAGAAAGTACCCCCTGGATTTTTTGCACATCCTGCTGCTCCCCTGTTTTAGGGGAGCTGTCCGAAGGACTGAGGGGTTTGTCTCGTCCTAAAAAAAGTTTACAGATTTAACATTTATTTATTCTTAGTCCTGAGACAAATTTACATTTATATTTTAATCCTAAAATAGTTTTACA
>JBNJFX010000009.1:0-116751 GCA_051747245.1 Bacteroidota bacterium | reverse complement strand
TTTAATGCAGGCATCGGAATTTGTGAGGGTAATTGAAGAAAGACAAGGTCTGAAAATTGGCTGTATAGAAGAAGTGGCTTTCCGCATGGGTTTTATTGATAAAACGCAATTACAAAAATTAGCTGAACCATTGGTGAAAAGTGGATATGGTGAATATTTAATGCGTTTAATTAAACAATCAAAATAAATTTATTTAGTCACAAAATCCGTCAAGTTTACTTAAATTTTTAATCATTTTTTCCGGTCGGTGTGCCACCGACCGGGGTAGAATCCATGGTTGGTGGCACACCAACCATTTAAAGTTCTAATAAAAACCTGTCAGGTTTCAGGGTTCATTCTAATTTTAAAACCCAAGAGTTATAATAAAATAACTTTTAAATTCCTTGCCCGTAAGTAATAGCTTTCCAAATAACTTATGGCACAACAAAACCAATCCTCTAAAACTACTTTAGCCTCTGCATTTAAAACTATAATCTGGCCGAGGAGGAAATACATTTTAATTGGCTTAATTCTCATCATTATCAGTAGAGCAGCATCATTGGTATTGCCAGGCTCCAGTAAAATTTTGGTTGATGAAATTGTGCCAAATGGTGATTTGGAAATGCTAAAATGGCTGATTTTTGCTGTAGTTGGAGCAATCACTGTACAGGCAATTACTTCTTTTGCTTTAACACAAATTTTGAGTGTGGAAGCTCAAAACCTTATTGCTCAACTCAGGTCAAAGGTTCAATCTCATATCTTAAAACTCCCTATTCGATATTTTGATAATGCCAAAACAGGAGAGTTGGTTTCCAGAATCATGACGGATGTGGAAGGAGTTCGGAATTTAGTAGGAACAGGATTGGCTCAAATGGTAGGCGGAATATTGACTTCTGCTGTATGTTTGGTAATTCTCATCACCATTAGCCCTATGATGACACTTTATGTCTTGGTTCCTGTGGCTATTTTTGGCTTAATTTCTTTAAAAGCTTTTGGAAGAATACGACCTATTTTCAGAGAAAGAGGTAAAATCAATGCAGAGGTTACGGGCAGATTAACCGAAACCTTGGGTGGAATTAGAGTGATTAAAGGCTTTAATGCAGAACTTCAAGAAATCAGAGTCTTTGCTGAAGGAGTAGACAGATTATTTAAAAACATTAAATCTAGCTTAACCGCAACCAGTTTAATTACAAGCTCTGCTACCTTACTTTTAGGATTGGCATCAGCAGGAATTATGGGCATAGGAGGCTGGATGATCATGAATGACCAGCTGACTTTTGGAGATTTTTTGGCTTTTACACTTTACTTAGGGTTTATGATTGCCCCAATCGTGCAAATGAGCAATATCGGAAGTCAACTGACCGAGGCATTTGCAGGCTTGGACAGAACTGAGGAAATTATGAATACGCCAGTGGAAACCGATAATCCAAATAGAACAATTGAATTGAAAGATGTAAAAGGTCACATTCAATTTCAAGATGTTTCTTTTGCCTATGAAGAGGATAAGGATGTGGTTAAAAAAATCAGTTTTGAAGCATTGCCTGGTTCTGTTACAGCCTTTGTCGGTACTTCAGGATCTGGTAAAAGCACTATTTCAGGATTGGTTTCTTCATTTCTAAACCCAGATGATGGAAGAATTATTGTTGACGGTCATGATTTACAAGAAATTACATTACAAAGTTATAGGAGTAAATTAGGTGTAGTCCTGCAAGAGGATTTCCTTTTTGAAGGGACGATTCGGGAAAATATATTATTTCCGAGACCTGATGCCACAGAAACAGAGTTATTAAATGCTGTAAACTCAGCTTACGTAAACCAGTTTACGGATAAATTTGAAGATGGTCTGGATACTCAAATTGGCGAGAGGGGCGTGAAATTATCAGGAGGACAACAGCAAAGAATAGCTATTGCCAGAGCTATTTTAGCAGACCCCAAAATATTAATTTTGGATGAAGCTACTTCAAATTTGGACACCGAAAGTGAGCACTATATTCAATCAAGCTTAAAAGAATTAATGAAGGGGAAAACCACATTCGTGATTGCACACAGATTAAGCACTATCAGGCAAGCCGACCAAATTTTGGTTATTGAAGATGGGGAAATAGCAGAAAAAGGGCAGCATGATGAACTTATTTCCAAAAAAGGGAGGTATTTTGATCTTTATACCTATCAGGCAAGAATCTGATTTAAGGAATAGTTTTACATTTTTACCTATGTATTAAAATTAAACTCTTCTTGTCTGTTTTAAAATTCAAAACCAGTTTAACCCATAAAATTGCATGATTGTAATTTTTATATATTGAAATTGTTTAAAAATACACTGTAGTATTTGGTTTAAATATTAAACAAAATTGAAGCAATTATAGAATTAAAATTAAATATTACGCAGGGCAAAATGTAGCCTTTAGCTTCTTTATTAAGGGCTGGTTATATTTGCCACATGCTATTTAATATTTTCAGAACATTAAAAAACTCACGCCTTAACGACAATATCATTAAGGGTGCTATTTTTATTCTTCTATTCATAGGAATGCTCATTAAGTCCTTTCTCAGCAGTTAATACTGAAATTCAATTCAGAATTAAACTTCAATAGTTAAGATTCATAAATGCTTTGGCATATTTTTTGGTTAGTTTTAGCCAAATCAAAAAATAAAAGCCATGAAAAATCTTCTCAATTCAATTTTAGCAATAGGTATAATTTTTTTAGGTAGTTGCACATTCAATGGACAGGATGGTGCACCAGGTCCCCAAGGTCCACAAGGCCCTCCCGGACAAGATGGTCAAGATGGTGCTGACGGACAAGAAGCTTTTGTATTTGAATATACGGATTTAACATTTTCTGCTTCAAATGAATATAGTTTGCTTTTAGAATTTCCTAATGATTTCCAAATGTTGGAATCAGATGTGGTTTTGGTTTATTTCCTTTACGATTATTTTGAAGATGAAGATCTGGATTTATGGAGAGCTTTACCTCAAACTGAATTCACTGATTTTGGAACATTGATTTACAATTTTGACTTTACATTGTTTGATGTAAATCTTTTTATGGATGCTAATTTTGACCTTAATTTACTAGGCGCAAGATATACAGACAACTGGATTGCCAGAGTAGTGGTAGTTCCAGGCCAGTTTACAAATGGAAGAACAGCAGATCCTATCGACTATAAAGATTATAATGAAGTAATGGATCATTATAATTTAACAGAGGAAGATATAGTGACTATAAAATAATTGAATATATAATTAATTCTGTAGGGCAAGTCAAAAAAACGGCTTGCCCTTTGTCTTTTAAATTTCCTTACTAATCCTTTTTCTTGTTGTATTTATCTAAAGCCTGTTGATATTTAGGTAGGTTTTTTGTAATTACCTTACATTCTTTTCCTTTCGCCTAACCCCTAATTACAAAGGCGTGTAAAAGATTTTGATATATTTAACATAATTTTCTTTATAAAATTTAATAAAAAGTTACAAATAAATTATCTTTCGGTTTGAATGGGGAATAAATAATATATGGATGGTATTTTAAGTTTTTTTGATAACACAGAACATGTTCTCTACAGTATTTTTGGAGCAGTTATCATAATTTTCCTCATTTTTGATTTAGGATTTTTCAATAAGGACGCTAAAAAAGTATCTTTAAAATCCGCTTCTTACCAATCTATTTTTTGGATCGTAATTTCAGTCGCATTTGGTTACTTGATTTATGAGTTCTATGGTGGAACTGTGGTTATGTTGGAATATTTTTCAGCCTACGTAGCCGAATACGCATTATCAGTTGATAATATTTTCGTGATATTATTAATCTTGAGGTATTTTAAAGTTGAAGAGACCTATTACCATAAAATATTATTTTGGGGTGTTTTAGGAGCTATTGTTTTTCGGGCAATATTCATTTTCCTAGGTGCTTTTCTGGTGGCAGAATTCCATTGGATACTCTACATTTTTGGAGCCTTTTTGGTATATAGCGGTGTTAAAATATTTTTTCAGAAAGAAGAGGATGACCTTGACCCTGAAAAAAATGTGATTATTCAGTTTGCTAGAAAATACCTTAAAATCACTAAAGGTAATTTCAGCGGAAAATTTGTTATCAAAAGAGGGAAAATGATTTTATTTACCCCTCTATTTTTGGTTATCCTTTTAGTTGAATCAACTGACTTAATATTTGCTGTGGATTCTATCCCTGCAGTATTTGCTATCACTCAAAATGAATTTATACTTTATACTTCTAATATTTTTGCCATTTTAGGATTAAGAGCAAAATTCTTCTTATTGGCAGGCATTATAGATAAGTTCTATTTACTACAAAAGGGACTTTCATTTATTTTGATTTTTATAGGGGCGAAAATGTTGTTAGAGTTTGTTCATGTTCACATTAACACGCTTGTTTCATTTAGTGTGATATTCTCTACTTTATTGCTCTCCATTTTACTTTCCTTGTTAATTCCACAACGAAAAAGTTCAAAGGATTTGGTTTAATCTTGGAATCCTGAAGGGAAAGCACTTTTAGGCAATATTCTAAGTAAGAGTGGTAAGGTTAAAAATGATCCTGGCAGAGCAATAATGACAAATGCAGGTATTGATTTAAGGACATCAATCAATTGAACCCTCATTTTTTCTTTTTCTTCTTCACTTAAAGGCTCCTTCTTAGATTTTTCAAATAAGTACCATAATTCTTTGCTCTCTTTAATTTCCTGGGCAATGCTGTCTTTATGCTTCTTGAGCACAAATGATATCCTTTGAATGATGGTTTCGCTAATTACCTGAAAGGAATGCTTACTTTGAAGGAAATAAACTTCTTTCCAATTTTCTATAACAAATGATTCAATGGCTATCAAACTAATATCAAGCTCTTCTTCCGTAAATCCTAAACGTTTTGCTAACTGATTTAAGAAAGCTCTTTCTTCAACGCTTACTACCTTATCCGCCCATATCATCAATATGGCAAGTTCTAAAACATATTTTTTTAGTAACCATGTATCGGCTTGCCTTAAGTCAATTTGGTCTAAAGTGATTCCATCTCTAAAAGCCTCTTTGGCTAATTTACTTTGGGATTTAGACAGGTTTGAAGAGCTTAGAAAAGTGAAAAACATATTTCGCTCTTCCCTTTCTATAATTTGATTAGCATGAGCAGCTGCTGCAATAACTTTCAACAATAACATTTTCATGGAATCTTTATGCCACTTCATATTATGAAATTTACCTGCACGCCATTCTCCAAAATAATAAGTATCTAAAAAAAGTAAGCTGTTTTGAAAAAGGCTGGCCCAATAATTATCCCAGCGAGATTTTAAGAACAACCTTCTGTGCAAAATTTGCTCTGTAAAGCGGGAGTCTTCAATTTTGGGTTTGCTAAGTGCAAAAAATTTCTTTTTGGTTATTTGAGGATCTAAAACTGAATAAAACTGGCCAATAGACTGACTTGTCTCCTGGAAAAAATCCTGCCAATCATTTTCTGATTCTGGTAAACTATTTTGTTTTAAACTTGCACTGTGTAAAAAACTTTCCAGCAAAACAACTTTCATCTTCCCCAGGCTGTTCCATCTCTGCTCTTTAGGATGCTGAATTCCGGGTGCATGAATAGGATGCCCATAAATCAAACCAGTTGGTTGAACAATCTTATATAGCAAGTTATCTTGATCCTGAATATGGTATTGGTTTAAATCTATAGGATGAGGACTCCTAAATTTGATATATTCTTTTAGCCAACCTTTTTCCGCAGGATTCATATTGTAGATTTTAGCTTGTTTCTAATTGCTTATAAATTAGCTAATTATTTCTACAAAAAGAATTATGAAATTGTATTTTTCGATTATTGGCAATCTTCTTAAGACTAAAGTTATCCTTTAGGTTTATATTTTGAACGACTAAATATTTGTTGTGCATCTGTGTTTTCCATTAATTCCTGCAGACTAACTTCTGGATTATTTCTCATATAGGATTTCACGATCTGCCAACCTACCCAAATGCCAATTCTACCAGGACATTGTTGACTGATTTCATACGTTTTGGGCCTTTCTCCTATGAATTTGTTTTTCATAAAATGACTGGTCTCATATAGCAAATCGTTTTCCAAAAAATTAGCCCAAATGATATGTTCATTTTCATTAATATCCTCTATCTCTTTAGCCGTATATCCAATTATTAATGAATCAGGCGTACAAGGAATTGTCATTTTAGTCATATAATATGATTTGCCATAAAAAATCATATCTGCTAAAAGGCTTTGATCGCTTTGGTCTGTTTCATTTTGCTTTTGGGTAAGTAGAAGCATGCTCATAGGAACGATATATTCTTTTTCGTAACGCATCAGAATGTAGTCGGGGACCCCATTAGGCACGTAAGCTGCATCTGGCCCTAAAAAATAATCAGCTGCTATGCTTATCAAGCTGTCTGAAACAAACAGGTCTTTTTGTAAACCAGCTAGGACAATTTCTAATTCAGGTATAGCTACTTCAGGATAGTAATTTTTGTAATATTTGAATGCTTCTTCAAATTCCGTTTTTAAATCATTGAAATCTCCATACGTATTCCTCATTTGTTGATAAAGCGTATCTTTGTAGGACGGGTTCGAAAAAATATTGACCATGCTATTGGCAACTGCTGAATCTGAGCCTAACTTTCTCTTTTCAAAGAAATAATCTGCCACAAATGGATTCTCTTGAATAAAATCCACAGCTTTTTCTTGGCTGTTTAAATCCACCATCTCATTTGTGAGGTCATTTAATGGAATATTTGCCTCAATATTTTCAACATCTGGTGCTTCTTCACAATATTTATCAGAATTAGAGCATGCTGAAAAAACAATCAAGCCAATAAAAAAAGTTAATATATTAAAGTTATTACTTTGCATAAGTCATTGATTATATTTGTTCTGAATATCAAACCCAAAATAAATGAAAAAATTGCTCTTTTCTATCCTATTCTTGTTTTCAGTTTGCATTGCTGAAGCACAAGTGAGATTTGGATTTAAAGCCGCTCCTAATATTTCTTTTAACAGAATAGATGCAGAAGCAGATAACACGGATTTTAACACTGATGGTGTTGGTTTGCGTTTTCAGTTGGGGCCGGTCTTTGATTTTGAATTTAAAGAAAACCATTATTTTAGTACTGGGATAATATTTACCTCTAAGCGTTCTTCTTTTATTGCCGATTCAGCGGGTGCAACGCCTCCAACTTATAATGAAGACTACAGCCCTCAGTATTTACAAGTTCCACTTACCTTAAAGCTCTTTACAGAAGAAATTGGGCTTGATAAGAAGATATATTTCCAATTTGGAGGTACTGTTGATTTTATGACCAATAGTGAAGGAGAAGATGAGAATATTGTGCAAAGCTTTAAATTTATAGATTTGAATTCCTTATTGGCAATTGGTTTAGAATATGGAATTGGTATAAACACTAAGGTATTTGGTGGGATAGTTTACCAAAGAGGCTTATTAAATGTCATCAATAAAAATATTTATGGTGATGATTTTAATTTAAGAAATGATTTTGTAGGCTTAGAGCTAGGGGTGATTTTTTAATCCCCTACAGGCAAGCTAACCACATAATATTCATTTCTGCCCACGCTAATATCATCATCCTGTATCCATGGGTTATAAATTCTTAAGGTTTTGTAATTGGTGCCTTGTTCCTGAGCATAATCAATCCAGTTTTTTGAATTACGAACAGTATCATAACGATACACATAAGGTTCGAATAAATGTTCTTTACTGATTTCTAAACCATATTTCTCAGGATTTTCAAAAATTTGTTTTATAGCTAAAATTCTAAAAACATAACGGTAAGTCTCATTATTCAACATTAAGTCGTAGTAATTATCCGTTTTTTGATTGTCTAGGGCATTTTGCATACCACGCATGCCTCTGTTGTATGAAGCTGCTACTAATGTCCAGTTACCAAATTTTTCATAGGACTTTTTGAAATACTTACAAGCTGCTTCTGTAGATAAAACAGGATGATATCTTTCATCTACATCTCTGTTGATTTCCAAGCCATATTCTTTTCCAGTACTTTTTAAAATCTGCCAAAAGCCTACTGCTCCAGCATAGCTGGTTAAATTTTCCAGCCCGCTTTCAATCAATGCTAAATATTTAAAATCATCAGGCACTCCGTTTTTCTCTAAAATTGGCTCAATCACTGGAAACCAACGATTGGCTCTTTTGAATAAAAATATAGTGTTATTATGCCAATATGAATTAATATGTAGTTCCCTGTCCAAACGTTCTTTAACATCTGCTACATCCAAGGGAACCGCTTCGTCTGCTAAATCTATTTTCTCAGGTAATGGAATAGTTTTAGCATTAGTGAAGGCAATTGGTTCTGCCGGTTCCATTACGGGTTTGTGACTTTCTATGCGATTTTGATTCCCATAGATCACCACTATTAAAAAGGTAACTAAAGAGGCTATTGAAATGTATAATGCAAATTTACTGTCTGTCATATATACTGTTAACTACAATTAACTTTAGAAGTTTGGAGAAAGCATAAATTGAGAATAGAAGTTATCTATCACTTTTACTGCCTCTGTTGGGGTGTCTACAACCGTGAACAAATCCAAATCCTCAGGACTGACATTATTTTCTGCTTCAATTAATGTGTCTTTAATCCAATCTATTAAACCCGACCAGAATTTTTTGCCAACTAATACAATTGGGAAACGCCCAATCTTATGGGTTTGGATAAGGGTTAATGCTTCAAAAAGCTCGTCCATGGTGCCAAAACCGCCAGGCATTACTACAAAACCTTGGGCATATTTTACGAACATTACTTTTCTTACAAAGAAGTAATCGAAAGTAATTAACTTATCAGGATCAATATAGATATTGTTGAATTGCTCAAAAGGAAGGACAATATTTAGCCCTACAGACTTTCCGTTTTCACTTTTAGCTCCTTTATTTCCTGCTTCCATTATCCCAGGACCACCGCCTGTAATCACGCCATATCCATGACGCACAAGTTTGGCTGCCACTTCTTCCGCTACTTTATAATAAGGGTGATCAGGTTTGGTTCTAGCTGATCCAAAAACAGAAACGCAAGGGCCGATCTTAGCCAATTTTTCAAATCCATCTACAAATTCAGACATGATTTTGAAAATAGCCCAAGAGTCAGAACTTTTGATTTCGTTCCAATCCCTATCTTTAAA
Organism: Bacteroidota bacterium; assembly: GCA_051747245.1. Classification (GTDB taxonomy): domain Bacteria; phylum Bacteroidota; class Bacteroidia; order Cytophagales; family Cyclobacteriaceae; genus Marivirga. The sequence goes on along the minus strand of JBNJFX010000009.1, from coordinate 107,626 downwards.
AGCCTTTCTTATTTTATTTAATTCTAATTTATCTTCGTTATTTGATTCGCTCATTAGTCTATTTGTTTAAGGTTAATTTAACATTTTATTTATTGAAAAATGCCTATTTCGGTTTAAAATAAGCTTATTTTATTACTCTTGAGGCCTTTTTTGATCATAGTCAGCTGGTTTGCTTCTCTTCCATCTTTTATGAGTCCAAAGCCATAGATGTGGTTTATCATAGATGTCAGCCTCTAAAAGTCGCATATGGTTTTCAGTGATGTAGCCATAAGGTGTTTCATTTGGCTCTTCAGTTATCAATTCAAAATCAATTTCATATTTGGAGCGAGCCACTTTTTTGACATGTGCATACACGACAGCTAAGTTAAATTGACGACTAAATTTTTCAACTCCATAAAACACTCCTGTTTCTCTCCCAAGAAATTCCATCCAATATGAATTATATGCATTACCCGGTGCTTGATCAGCAGCAAAACCTACTATAATATGTTGATCTAAATGACTTGTGATTTCTTTATAAGCGTCATTTTTTGCAATCATCTTGCTCCCGGCAAAGCGAGTTCTATTTTCTTTCATAAGCGTATCCATCAACTTGTTTTTTAGAGGCTTATAAATAGCCAAACCAAATGGTTGATTCCGGTTGGTCATAAAATTGAAGCCTTGTGCTGACCATTCCCAATTGCCATAGTGCGGAAGTACTATAGCGAGATTCCTTTTTTCATCCAATAGTTTTTGAACTTCAGGATTTGTATTGATTTTATATCGCTTTTTTATGGTCTTTTTTGAAAAACCAAAAGCTTTTATGCTTTCAATCAATAAATCCACAAAATGGTAATAAAATTTATTAGCAATATTCTGGATTTCCTTTTCTGATTTGTCTGGAAAAGATTTCCTCAAATTGTCCATCACTACATTGTAACGATAGGTTTTAGTTTTTATAAATAAAAAACCGATCAAAGTAGAAAGTCCGTGATAAAACCAAAATGGAATTTTACTCAAAAACCAAAAAAGAGCTTTTAAAAAATAGTATTTAACTTTCATAATTTAGTCTTGTAATTGGAGTTTAACCAGGTTGCTGTATGTACTATTCTCTGATTCTAAAAGTTCTTGGTGCGAGCCTTCTTCAGAAATTTGACCTTCTTTTAACACAAAAATTTTATCCACTTTTCTAATGGTGGCCAATCGGTGAGCAATAATAATGGTAGTCCTATTTTGCATAAGTTTATCTAAGGCTTGTTGAACCAAATTTTCGGATTCCGCATCCAGAGAGGAAGTTGCTTCATCCAATATTAAGATTTTAGGATCTTTCAAAATGGCTCTCGCAATTGCTATTCTTTGTCTTTGTCCGCCTGATAGTTTAACGCCTCTTTCGCCCACTAGGGTATCCAATCCTTCAGGAAAATCTTTGATAAATAACCATGCATTGGCTTTTTCCGCAGCAGCAATAATTTCATCATCCGTAGCCTCTGGTTTTCCATAGGCAATATTTTCACGTATAGAACCTCCAAACAAAATAATTTCCTGTGGCACTATACCAATATTTTGTCTGTAGCCTGTAATAGATAATGAATTGATGTCTTGCTCATCAACTGTTATTCTTCCAGAAGCCAAAGGATAAAAACGCATTAACAATTGAATAATTGTTGATTTTCCTGCGCCACTATGTCCCACTAAAGCTACTTTTTCACCTGATCCAACAGTTAAATTTAAGCCTTTTAATACTTGTACGTCCTTACGGGTCGGATAAGAAAACTTAACATTCTCAAACCGGATTGCACCTTGTAAATGTATCTTCTCTTTCTCTTCTATTTTAAACTCCTCTTCTTCCTGCAATATTTCCATTACTCTCTCCGAAGCTCCAATAGCCTTTTGGATTTGACCATAAAGATCTCCCAAACCTGCAATGGAACCACCAATGAAAGTAGTATACAATACAAAACTTAATAAATCACCTACACTCATGCTACCTTCTTGCACTAAGCTGGCACCATACCATAAAACTGCTACAATTCCGCCAAACATGGCGAATATTATAAAAGAGATAAAAGCTCCTCTGTAGGTGGCTGATTTCAAGGCTACTTTTACAACCTTATCCAATGATTTTCTGTAGCGCATTACTTCCACTAGCTCGCTTGTAAAAGCTTTTACAATATTGATGGATTGCAATGTTTCTTCCACTATGATGTTTGCTGAGGCAAGTTCTGACTGGGTTTTTTTGGATAGTTTACGGATAAACCTACCAAATATCATTGCGGCAATAACTAAAACAGGGAAAGTAGCAATCATGAAAAGTGCCAATTTCGGTGTGATGTAAAAAATTATAGCAGCTCCTATAACTAATGTGGATACTTGCCTGATAAATTCTGCTAGTGTAACTGAAAAAGTGTCCTGCAAAAGGGATACGTCAGAAGTGATTCTACTTACCAATTCACCCACTCTACTTTTATCGTAAAAAGTCATGGGTAAACTCATCAATTTTGTATATAGCTTAGCCCGCATATCTGCCATCGCTCTTTCACTGACTTGGGCAAAAAGATAAACCCTGAAAAATGAAAAGAAGCTTTGGACTGCTAATATTCCAATTAGAATAAAAGCTACTGTGTTGATTTCTGTAAATATGCCAGAAGTTTTTCCTTGTGCCACATCTACCAATTTCCCCATTACATAAGGGAAACCTAAAAGGGTAGTGCTAGAAATTAATAGGAAAAACAACCCAGCTATGAAATAGCCTTTATAGGGCTTTATAAATTGAAAAACTCCTGTAAGCTTTTTAAAATTTTCTTTATTGAGTGGCTTTTTTTCTTCCTCTTTAAGCGGTTCGCTCTTTCTTCTTTTTGCCATTCTTAATTATTGTCTCTATTGAAATGATTTTAACCCCGCAAAGGTACAATAGTTCTTTAATTAGGGCTTGCTTAAAAACAGATTATTTAACAAAAAGGAATTTCACACCTATTTTGGTAGTGATTATTGAATAATAGTTTTTCAATTAGTGCAAGTCTTTTTAAGGAAATAACTAATATTACTCTTGCCTCAAGCACCTCATCTACTTCCCGGGCTAATGCTCGAAGTATACTAATACTCCTTCACTTAGCCCGATTGTATAACTTGTCCCGTTTTCATCGGGATGAGGCACTTGAGACATTTTAAGCAAGCCCTAAATTAAGGCTTGTTTTTAGCTTCGAACTTTTCTTTTCCTTCATCTAGAAAATCCACAAATTTGTTAATGTTTCTTTCATAAGCGACTGGCTCAATTAATAATTCACCATCAGTATCGAGCAATACATAATATGGTTGTGCATTATTATTAAAGCGAGTAATCTGAAAATCAGCGTTTTGCTTGCCAATAGACTTTTTCACTTTACCATCATATTCGCTAGTGTACCATTCGCTTTCAGGTAATTCAGTTTTTTCATCTACATATAAAGCCAACATCACATAATCGTTTTTCAATCGGCTCAACACTTTTGGATCTGACCAAACCCTGGCTTCCATTTCTCGGCAGTTTACACAACCATGGCCTGTGAAATCCACAAAAATTGGTTTGCCTTGCTCTTTTGCACAAGCCAAGGCTTGATCATAATCGAAATAGCCTTTAATTCCATGCGGAAAATGCAGCATATCACCATATTTTGGCTCTTCGCATAATTCATCCTCTACACTGATTGTTCCAGAACCCCCGCTATTTTCACGAATAAGTGTTGGTAGGTCAAAATCATGTGAACTCATTGGCGGCAGATAACCAGAAAGTGCTTTTAAGGGAGCACCGAATAATCCTGGAATCATATATAAAACAAAGCTGAAAGTCACCAAGCTCAACATTAATCTTCCCACAGATAATTTTTCAATTGGACTGTCACCAGGTAATCTTAATTTTCCTAATAAATAAAGTCCCAGCAATCCAAAAATTACAATCCACAGAACCAGATAAATATCTCTATCTAATATTCCCCAATGATAAACTTGATCGGCTATACTTAAGAATTTCAGACCTAAGGCTAATTCTAAGAATCCTAAAACCACTTTTACAGAATTTAACCATCCACCTGATTTTGGTAAACTATTTAACCATTCAGGGAAAATAGCAAATAGGGTAAAAGGTATTGCAAAAGCTAAACTGAAAGCAAACATTCCTAAAAGCGGTTTGATTACCATTCCACCGGCAGATTCTACCAAAATACTACCTACTATGGGTCCAGTACAACTAAATGAAACCAAAACCAATGTGAAAGCCATGAAGAAAACGCCTCCAAGACCTCCTTTATCTGCTTTTGCATCCACTCTATTCACAAAACTTGAAGGCAAATTGATTTCAAATAATCCAAGAAATGATAATGCAAAAATGAAGAATACTAGAAAGAAAAACACATTTGGAATCCAATGGGTACTCAGCCAATTGGCAAATTCAGGGCCATTGATGACAGCTATAATGGTTCCTGCAACCACATAAATTACAATGATTGATAATCCGTAAATAACTGCTTGACGAATGGCACCTGCTCTGGATTTAGCTTTTCCTGTGAAGAAAGTAACCGTCATAGGAATCATAGGAAAAACGCAGGGTGTTAATAATGCAGCTAATCCGGCTAAAAAAGCCACTAGCATAAAAGCTAAAAGAGAATAAGGAGAGTTAGAATCTTTTTTCTTAAGATCAATTAACTTTTTTTTACCTTCTTTTTCGGATTTATCGGTTGATGCTTCCTCCTTTTCTTTCTGATCTGCATCTGATGAGCCAGCAGCAGATTTTGATTTTTTACCGAAAGAAAAATCATCACTAAATGGGATACATTTTCCATCTACATCAGAACAGACTTGGTAATTATTGCTAGCTTCAATTTTAAAAGGAACCTCTTTTATAATTACTTTTTGCTGAAACTCACCTGTTTCTTTGAAATAGGTGTAATCCCCTTCCCAAATTTCATCATAACCTTCAGAGGGATTTATTGGAATTATACTGTCAACCAATTGATAAGAATCATCCTCTTCAAAATCAAATTCAGTGACCATAGGCCCTAAATCTGGGTCGAAATCGGATGAATACAAATACCAATTTTCATCTATTTCAGCTCGGAAAGAAAGGGTAGCCGTATCGCCAACTTCTAAGTTTTCTTCTAAAATGGAGCTTTCCCAACTGATGGGTTTAATAACTTGGGCAAATGTGTTTTGCAAAAATAAACCCACTAAAAGTAGGCTGTAAACTAAATATCTCATAAACTTTTAATAACGCCTGTTCGTCTTACAAAACTAAAACACGAAGATAGTTAAATTTTGTTGGAACAAATGTTACTTATGTTATGCAGGCGATAAAGCGAAAATGGTTATTTTTTTCAATTTTAGGTTTAATTTTAATAGGAGCGGGATTAAGCCTGGCGATTGATGCTGGTTTTTATCGCATGGAAAACCCTGAAGGTTGGAACTGGGTTTACTATGGAGCTTTTGCCTTGGTAGTATTTAATTCTGGAATTTGCTGTTTTGGGCAAGGGGTTATTTATAAAGTGAAGCTAGATAATGGTGGATAGAAATAAAACCTGACAGGTTTTTAATCGAGCTTTAAATGGTTGGTGTGTCACCAACCATGGATTTTACCCCGGCTGGTGGCACACCGACCGGAAAATATGATTAATAAATTAACTGAACCTGTCAGGTTTAATTGTGTTTGATAAACTCAACTATCTTAAGTCTAAAATCTAAACAAATAAAATCTATAATTATGAAAGCAATTTGGAACAATCAGGTAGTAGCAGAAAGTGATGATACTATCGTAATCGAAGGCAATCACTATTTTCCACCAGAATCAATCAAAAAGGATTATTATGAAAAGACGGATTATCAAACCGTTTGTCCCTGGAAAGGTACTGCTTCATATTACAGCTTAAAAGTGGATGGCAAAGAGAATAAAGATGCCGCTTGGTATTATCCTGACACTAAGGAAATGGCTAAAAAGTTTGAAAATTATGTGGCATTCTGGAAGGGTGTGGAGGTAACGGAATAAAAATCATTTCTTTTTAGCTAAATTTAGGCATGCAGTCAGCTTTAAGGAAACTTATTTATGCTTTTTTGATGATCATAGCCAGTATAATGCTTGGTAGTTTGGGCTTTATGTTGATTGAAGGCTATGGTTTTAGAGATGGCGTTTATATGTCCGTAATTACCTTTTCTACTGTTGGATTTAAAGAAGTAAAACCCCTAAGTGATGAGGGAAAGCTATTTACGGTATTTTATATTATCTTAAATTTAGGTTTATTTGCTTATACAGCTTCGGTAATTTCTTCTTTCTTATTTGAAGGGCGATTTAAGGAAATCTATAAAACCTATACAGACAAAAAAGCATTGAAAAAGTTAAATGATCATATCATCATCTGTGGTTTTGGCAAAAATGGCGAAATTGCTGGCACAGGATTAGACATCTCCTCAAAGGACTTGGTTTTTATTGAAAAAAACGCTGATGTCATCAATAATTTTAATAATGAAAAAGGCTATCAATTACTCCATGGAGATGCTGTTTTAGAGTCAGTTTTAGTTGAAGCAGGAGTTGAAAGAGCAAGTACCCTTATCACCACTCTTCCCAGCGATGCCGATAATGTTTTTATCACTTTAACGGCAAAAGAGCTTAATCCACAAATTCAAATTATTGCCAAGGCAACAGAACGAAATACAGAAAAGAAATTAAGACGGGCTGGAGCAGATCATGTGGTAATGCCAGACAGAGTAGGCGGTTCTTATATGGCTTCATTAGTGACCCGACCAAGTGTAGTGGAATTTTTAGAGTTGCTTAATGGAGATCAGGATTCGGAATATTCTTTGGAAGAAATTAATCATAATCTACTAAAGGATAAATTCAAAAACCTCTCTTTAGGCGAAATGGATGTAAAAAATAAAACGGGCGCTACTGTTTTAGCTTTTAAGGACAAGAAAGAAGGATTTGTCTTTAGCCCCAATTCAGCTGTGCGCTGTAATGAAGGAGATGTGATCATTTTGCTGGGAGATAAAAAATCAATTAAAGCATTTAAGGATGAGTTTGTAGAGTAGAAGAAAATTCTTGTTAACTTCTGTTAAGCTCTAAATCTCTTTTGATTTGAGTGTAATCCAAAAAATAAATTAATCGGATACTTAAATTCTGCTGATGTTCAGTAGATAATACATTTTTAAAATTTTCAGAAAAATTCATATCCACCATTTTGTTGACTTCCTGAACGGCATCTTTCCAAACAACATTTACAAAACTGCCAGGTGCAATTTGCCATGAATAAACTGCATCAATATTAAATACATTGAAATTAGTGTCATGCTTTTCATAATTGTCAGTAGCAAGGTCTTTTCCATTATAAGCCACAGGCTCAATATCACCTTCATTTGTTAAGTTGAAGTAATTAAAATAGTCTACTTTATTCCAATAGTGTCTTAATCGGAAATTAAACCCCATTTTATTATTAATGGTATAATTTACTCCTAATACATTAGACATCACATCTATATTCCTTTCTCCAAAAACTACTTGCTCCACATCGCCTTCCTCATTTTTAAAGTGCTCAGCAAAACCAATAGAACTAAATTGTTTATTGTAATTGATGTCATAATTAACGGAAAACTGATCATTTAGCCTATAGCGAGGCGAAATGCTAATCCAATAGTCAAATTGTTCTCTGTCAGGCGCACCCCAAACTCCTACAGATATGTTACTCATAAATGCTTTTCTACTGTCCGAAGAATAACGAAAATTGGTGCTGTAATTCCAGGTTCTAAAATATTTTGCTCCTGTTAATCTAGGTTCAAAATAATCAAAGGTTTTGTTTGGTCTGTAATTAAGGTTTAAAGAAAAAGTCTGAAAGTCTTTGGTTTGAGCCCAGAATTCAGTCCAAGTACTAAAATTCTGATATAATTTAGGTTCGTACAATTGACTGTAGTTAGAGCCTGCCCAAATTTGATATTGATTAAATAAATTGGTGGGTTGAAATTGATTAAATCCAACTGAGGCAGAATGAGAAATTTCATTTGGATTACGTAAAAATCCCATGTCATTTGGATTGTAAGTATCGCTTTCAACATTACGACTAATATCGAACTGATACTTCCCACTAATTTTGGCAAAGCTCACATTATATTTATATCCGTCTTCAACAAATCCTTCAGGGTTTTGGATATTATTGTAAGCACCAAATCCATCAATTTGGTAGGTATTGCTTTTGTCTCTTAAACGAAAATCGGAACCTATAACATTGGCATTATTTCCACCGTCAAAACGCTGGACATTGGTGTTGATTAAGCTGATATTGCTATTGTTTTTTAAACTTTGATCTACTACCATTACGTTGAAATTGGTTAGATCATCAACCTGCTCCAGTCTTTTTTGCTTAGTTTCCTTATCATAAACTTCCGCAAATGTCCTATTGGTAATGGCGTTGAAAAAACCAATTCCAAGACCATTTTTTGTTCTCCCTGTAATTTTGGAAGCATTTAATAATGGAGCTTCCGTAGGTCTTGAAATCAATGAATCAGAATCTTGTAATTTTACAGAACCAAAAGATTGCCCTACTCTGCGAGAATAAAATAAGCCACCTTTTTCGAACAATTCAGTTCCTTCAGTAAAAAACGCCCTGTTTTCTGCATATTGAACTTCAAATGGACCTAAATTATATACTAAATTATCGGAAACAGTTTGTCCAAAATCAGGGATTAAGGTCATATCTAAAGTGAAACTTTCCGTTAATCCATATTTTAAGTCCATACCTCCCGTTAAGTCAGTCCCACTTTCGCCACCTTTTTTATTATAATATGCTGTTATATATGGCGAAACAGATAATCGAAGAGGAGGCTGAATACCTTTTAAGCCTTTTAAAACACCGGATTGATTTACTAATCCGTCAACAGAATTATCAACATAATTCCAATAAGCCGTTTCATTACTGCTTTGAATTTTACGCATGAAATTAATATTCCAGTCTTGATTTGGCTTTTTGGGAAAGCGAATTGCTGAATAAGGGATTTCCATTTCTACTTGCCAGCCGTTTTCGGTTATTTTTGCTTCACTTTTCCATACTGCGTCCCAGTTGTAATCACTTCTGCCTCTGTTGATGGAAATGTCTGTTTGTACGCCAGCGGCACTTACTTTCAGGTAAAATGCATTTTGCCCATTTTGATAAGTGTCTAATATCACTCCAAATTGGTCAGCATTTCTTCTATCATCATCCCTTATCCCTAATTCTTTGCGAATGGGCTCACCACTAGTGTCTTCCATTCTTGCTGCAATATATATTCCGAAATCTGTGTAAGCGGTTTTTATATAGGTTTTTTGCTTAGATTGAGCTCCATTTTCAGGGACAAAAGCAATGAATCTTGCTTCCGTTTCCGTTATGCCTTGCCAAAACTTATCATCCAACTCACCATCGATATTAGGTGTAATATCTTCAACAAATTGAGTCTCCATTTCTCGTGTAGCCTTTTTTTCCTTCTCTTTTGCTTTAATTGTTACAACAGATAAAGAAAATAGCAACAAGAGTAATAAGCTGTTTTTAGTCATTTCGGTAATAGTTTCAATGCAATGATGCCCTTAAAAAGGCAAATAGAATATATTTTAAGTGTAATCGCATCTGAAATTACACTAATACGAATTAGGGTATTTAAACGGTAAGTTTTGATGGAATTATAGCAAAAGCTTACAGGATTAATAAATGGAAAGGATATGATTTATTTAATGTCATCCATTTTTTGTCGGAAACTCTCCATCACCTTTTTAATTTGTTCTATTTCAATATAAAGGGAGTCAATTTCAACGGATAACTTTTCTAGTTTTTGGGCATTTTGTGTAGAATCTTTTCTTAGCCCCACCAATTTTTCTTCATAGGATTCAATCCTGCTATTGGTTCTTTCTTGATTTTTTAATGTTTTACGCTCGTCTTTTTTTAAACTTTCAAATTCCTTGCTTAAATAAGTAGCCGCTTGCTCAGATTCATCAATTTTCTTTTGTGCATGATTTCTTCTCATATTTATATTGAAATCATAAACAAATTGCTCCATTTCTTCCTGCAATTTTGGGTATATATCCTTAGGAATCCCTTGTGGATCAATTCCTGCCCAAATGGTGCTTTGCTCTTTGTTGCCTGTTATTTGGCTAAAGATTAAAATTTCCTCTGCATAAATATCCGTTTTGAATGTAGTTTGATAGGTTTTATGGGATTGTGTCTCTTCACTTTTACCAAAATCTTTGGCATATTCCTTCCAGCTTTCTTCTGTTTTTTCTTTTGAGAATGGCAAGTCAATTTCATGTCCCTCAACATCTACACCTAATAAATAATGTTCAGTTGCTACAGTTTGAAACTGGGCAAATGAGAAATTAATGTTGAAAATAATTAAAGCGGAAAATACAATAAATCTTAGCATGTCAAATCAATTCTTTAAGCCAGCAAACGCAAATATAGGTATTATGATATAGTAAATTTATTATTTTATAAATACGAAAGGCAAGATAACAAAAATCAAGCCTAGTTTTAGGCCTTATGTTTTATCCAACTTATTTGCCTTTCATGAGTTAAAAATGAGTAGAAAATATAATTATGAAGAAAGTACTAATTACAGGCGGTTCTGGCTTAATTGGAACAAAACTTTCAGCTCTTCTGAAAGAAAGAGGCTATGAAGTTGCTCATTTAACCAGAAATAAAAAGGAGGATTATCCTTATCAGCAATTTGAGTGGGATATTAAAAAGCAAACAATGGAAGAAGAAGCCATAAGGTTTGCAGATATTATTATTCATTTAGCAGGTGCAGGAATTGCCGATAAAAGATGGACGGATGATCAAAAGGAAATAATTGTAAAAAGTAGAACTGATTCCGCATCCTTGCTTTATAAAACTATTAAAACCATGCCGGATGAAGCACCAGAACATTTTATAAGTGCAAGTGGAATTAGTATATATGGAATGGATACGGGAGATAAATTAGTGGATGAAAATACTGATTCTGGGAATGATTTTTTGGCAGAGGTTACCAAAAAGTGGGAAGCATCAGCCGATCAATTGGAGTCTTTGAATATCCCAACTGCAAAAATTAGGACTGGAATCGTTCTAAGTAGGAAAGGCGGAGCTCTTCCAAAATTAGCTCAGCCTATAAAGCTATTAGTAGGAGCACCTTTAGGGTCGGGCAAACAATGGATGAGCTGGATTCATATTGAAGATTTGGCTAGATTGTTTCTACATGTTATGGAGAATAAATTAACTGGTGTTTATCATGGAGTAGGCGTCAATCCAGCTACTAACAAGGAAGTCACTAAAGCCGTGGCAAAAGCATTGGACAAGCCTTTAATTTTACCAAATGTGCCTCCATTTGCCATGAAATTAATATTAGGCGAAATGGCACAAATGGTTTTGGGCGGCAATAAAGTAAGTGCTGAAAAAACTTTGAATTCAGGGTTTAAATATAAATTTGAGAATTTGGAAAAGGCTTTGGAGGATATTTATAATAAGTAAATTAAGGGAGTATAAATTATCCTGCTTTCCTAACTTCATTTCCGAAATACAGAACACTAATAAAAACTAGTGAAACAGGTAGCAAACCTGAGGTAAACGCTATTGGAAAACCATGAAGAACTATTGTTAAAATTGGATAGATGATAAAGCCTGTTCCTAATTTTAACATTCGTTCTAACCCTTTCATTTTTGGGCTGAGGTAAACAATGGAAAATGGAATAAAAATACTTAATAAAAATGCTCCAAACCTACTATTCAGGTTAGCATTGGAATCTAGTGTAAGGAAACCAATAATTGCCATCAGAGCTAAATTTAAAACTAGGAGGAAGAAAAGGGTAAACACCTTATTAAGTATTTGGCTTTTCTTTTCACTTTGAAGTAGTCCTTCACTTTCTATTTCCAATACTTCGCAAATTAAATTGAGTGTCTTTCCTCTTGGCTCATTTTGATCCTTCTCAATTCTCTGAATGGTTCTCAAATTAACATTTGCTCTTTCCGCCAATTCTTCTTGGCTTAAACCTTTTCTTTTTCTACTTTCTAAAATTACTTGACCGATATTGTTCATTGATTTAAATTTTTTTAATACTAAGAACTTTATATCATAAACTTCCTGACAATCCATTGACTTATTTGCGTCATTTCATTTGTAATAGAAATGTCGTAATTTTTTGGAGCTATACTCCCTCGCTCCAAAGCTCCCTTTTATAGCTCCACTAACGATAAGAAACACGGAATTGCTTAATTTTCAATTTATCAAAATTCTAGTTTATTATTTTGGAGTAATAGTGATAAAAATTCTTTGTTTATTGATTACCTAAATCCGTGAGAACTATCCCCTGGAGGGGATTATAGGGGTGTTGTGGCATAAAGAAAACAATCTGAGCTCATTCCCCCCTCTCAAAAAGCTTCTCCACCAAATCCGAGAAACTTTCTGGTTCTGAATACAATCTATCAGAATACACACTAGCCATTAATTTTAAATAATGAGGCTTTTCATCATAAAGAATCAACTCCAAACTGATATTGCCATATCTTTGGTCGATGGGCGGTTCCATTTGAATGGGCGGTTTCAAATAGTAAAACTCCTTGGTAATTACTCGGTCTTGTTCAGCTGTCACTTTCCTGTTCGAACCTGACTGACGATAACCAATGGATAAAATTTGCTTTTTGAAGTGCTCCAACAGCATTTTGTAATCTGAGTCAAGCAAACTGCTACAATTCGCTATGGCAAAACCATTGGCTTTGTCACTTTCGAAAAGTGCAATGGGAACTGGGTCTTTAATATCCGTTTTCTTTAAATGATAAGCCCTGAAAATCTTATCCAAAATTTCCTTACTCACATCAGAGGCATGCCATTCATCATAAGAGTCAAACTCATGCTGACTTCTCTTCAGAACTTCATTGGTGAGAATTACATTTTTCTTCTCTTTAGGGAAAATTTTATTTACTATTTGATCAAAGAATGACATTCAAATTCTAATTTTTAATTAAAGCGAAAATCACATTTCACTTTGTATCCTTAACACATTTAAGGATTGAAAGATTAGCAAAATGGCTATAATCTGAAAAAATATTAAATCTAACTGCATAAAGTTTTTAAAGGATAGGCAAAAAAGTTTACCGTGACATAATTTATACAAGGAATTATTAACATATAAATTATTGTCACTATTCATTAATGTATTATTTTATACATATTTCGGCTTAAATCAATTAGTTTTGCAGCAAAATCAATTTCTAGCAAAATGTCAGTCAAAAAAATCCAATCCGCACTCATTTCAGTTTTTCATAAAGATAATTTAGAGCCTATTGTTCAAATATTGAAAGATAAGGGCGTAAAAATATACAGTACGGGAGGTACTCAAAAGTTCATTGAAAAACAAGGAACTGAGGTTATAGCCGTTGAAGACTTAACCAGCTATCCTTCTATTTTAGGGGGAAGAGTCAAAACTTTGCACCCTAAAGTATTTGGTGGAATTTTAGGAAGAAGAGATTTGGAATCAGATAAAGCACAATTGCAAGAATATGACATTCCTGAAATTGATTTGGTGATTGTGGATTTATATCCTTTTGAGCAAACCGTTGCTTCGGGTGCAAGTGAGCAAGATATAATTGAGAAAATTGATATAGGAGGAATCTCTTTAATCAGGGCTGCGGCTAAGAATTTTAAGGATGTAGTGATTGTAGCTTCTCAAAATCAATATGCTGATTTGGAAAAAGTATTAGAAGAAAAAGATGGGAGCACGGATTTGAAAGATAGAAAGGCTTTTGCCGCTCATGCATTTAATGTTTCTTCTCATTACGATACGACCATTTTCAATTATTTCAATCAAGAAGAAACTATCAAAGGTTTTAAGCATAGCATTTCTGAAAATAAAACTTTACGTTACGGTGAAAACCCTCATCAAGAAGGTGTTTTCTTTGGTGATTTGGAAGAACTTTTTGACCAGTTGAATGGCAAAGAGTTATCCTATAATAATTTAGTAGATGTTGATGCAGCAGTTTCTTTAATTGAAGAATTTGAAGGCGAAACGGCTTTTGCTATTTTGAAACATACCAATGCTTGCGGAATGGCTTTGGACAATTCCGTAAAGGAAGCTTACCAAAAAGCTTTTGCCGCAGATACACTATCTGCTTTTGGTGGCGTTTTGATTACCAATCAAACAGTAGATAAAGAAGCAGCAGAAGAAATGCACTCTTTGTTCTTTGAAATTTTAATTGCGCCTGATTTTTCTGCTGAAGCTTTAGAAGTATTAAAAGGAAAGAAAAACAGAATCTTACTAAAAAAGAAAGCGAATCTTTCTACCAAAAAGCAATTTAAAAGTTTGCTTAATGGCGTAATTGAGCAAGACAGAGATTTGCACACCGATAGCAAATCAGATTTGAAAGTGGTGACCAAAGAAGCACCAACTGCTGAAGAGGAAAAAGCATTATTGTTTGCTTCTAAAGTCTGTAAGCATACAAAATCCAATACCATTGTTTTAGCAAATAATGGCCAGTTATTGGCAAGTGGGGTAGGTCAGACTTCAAGAGTAGATGCTCTGAAACAAGCTATTGAGAAAGCCAAAGTTTTTGGATTTGATTTAAAAGGAGCGGTAATGGCTTCGGATGCATTTTTTCCATTTCCTGATTGTGTGGAGATTGCAGATGAAGCAGGTATTTCCGCTGTGATTCAGCCAGGAGGCTCCATAAAAGACCAAGACAGCATTGATTATTGTGATGCTCATAGCATGAGAATGGTGACCACAGGCATAAGACATTTTAAACATTAAAAGTTAATCTTTAGATAAATCTGGAAATATTTTCGTTGAACCGCTTAATTTATCAAAGTAATTTGTAAATTTCCAAAGCGTAAATTTTTAAATATATTATACAAGAACATCCATGGGGATATTTGATTTCTTTTCAAGTGACATAGCCATAGATTTAGGTACAGCCAATACCTTAATTATTCATAAAGACAAAATTGTGGTGGACGAACCCTCCATCATTGCCATTGATAAAGCTACTAACAAAGTGTTGGCCATTGGGCGCCAAGCCATGCAGATGCATGAGAAAACTCACGAAAATATAAAGACTATCCGTCCTTTGAAGGATGGGGTAATTGCTGATTTCCATGCTGCTGAGCACATGATTCGCGGGATGATTAAAATGATTGATGGCGGAAAAAGGAATTTCATGCCATCTTCTCACAGAATGGTGATCTGTATTCCTTCTGGTATTACAGAGGTGGAAAAAAGAGCCGTTCGAGATTCAGCTGAGCACGCAGGGGCAAAAGAAGTTTATATGATTCATGAGCCTATAGCGGCAAGCATTGGTATAGGCGTTGACATTGAGCAACCTGTTGGTTCTATGGTGGTGGATATCGGAGGAGGTACAACTGAAATTGCTGTAATCGCTCTTTCAGGAATTGTATGTGACCAATCCATCAGAGTAGCGGGTGATACTTTTACCAAAGATATTTTAGATTATATGCGTAGACAGCATAACCTTTTAATAGGGGAGCGTTCTGCGGAAAAAATAAAAATTGAAGTAGGAGCTGCTTTAACAGAATTGGATGACGGACCAGAGGATTATGAAATCCGTGGACGTGATTTGATGACGGGTATCCCGAAAGTTATTAAAGTATCTTATTCTGAGATTGCTTTTGCGATTGATAAGTCGGTATCCAAAATTGAAGAAGCCGTGCTAAAAGCTTTGGAGATTTCACCGCCCGAATTGTCTGCCGATATTTATGACAATGGAATTCATTTAACTGGTGGTGGTGCTTTATTAAGAGGACTTGATAAAAGACTGGCGCTTAAAACAAAGCTTCCGATTCATGTGGCGGATGACCCGTTGAGAGCGGTAGTTCGTGGTACGGGAATCGCTTTGAAAAATTTAAATCATTACAAAGCAGTTTTAATGAGTTAAATGAATTATTCAATACAAAATATTTTTGGAAAAGGGAATCCTATGAAAGGCATTCCTTTTTCCTTTTTAAAGCAATTTATTTTTTTGCCTGTAACCCTAAAGGTAAATGCGTAGGTTATTTCAGTTTATTTATCAATATCGGGCTTTCTTTATCTTTTTGCTATTGGAAGTTATTAGTGGTTGGCTGGTAGTCAATCATAATGATTACATCAGTGCGTCCTATTTCAATAGTTCCAGTGCTTTTGCAGGAAATGTTTATGAAAATAAGCAAGCTGTGCAAGATTACTTCCAACTCGCTAAAGTCAATAAAAATTTAGTAGAGGAAAATGAGCGCTTAAGAAATCGCTTGGCGGTTGATAGTGTTAAAATAGATTTAGATTCAGCAGATATCCCTTTCGAGCTTTCTGGTCAATATGAATTCATCACGGGGAAAGTGGTCAATAATTCTGTGCATAGATTTAGAAACTATTTTACTTTAAATAAAGGAAGTGAAGATGGGATTGAAGAAGGAATGGGCGTAATCAATCCAAAAGGTGTGGTAGGGAAAATAAAAAGTGTCTCCTCTAATTTCTCCACAGCCTATTCTGCTTTGCATAGCAGTTTGTTAATATCAGTATTGATAGATGAGACGGAGACTTTATGTACGGCAAACTGGTCAGGTGAAGATCCAACTGAAATTTCATTAGAGTATGTGCCTCGCCATATCAAGGTGCAGGAAGGAATGCAAGTGATAAGCTCAGGTTATGATGCTATTTTCCCACAAGGGGTAAAACTAGGAACAGTTAAAAGTGTAGAGATAGATGAGGAAGCTACTTTCTACGATATAGAAGTGGCACTCTCAGCGGATTTCTTTAGCCTCGATTATGTTTATGTAATTGGCAATAAATTGAAGCAAGAAAAAGATTCTTTGGAACAAGAACTGCAAACAGAATATGAACAGTAGTAATAATTTTAAGCAGATATTGATATGGATACTTTTTATGGCATCTCAAATATTATTGGCGCAAAATTTTGTGCTTTACAACCGTGCTTTCTGTTTTGTATATGTGGGCTTTTTGCTTTTGCTTCCCTTAGGAATTTCCAGAAATAACATTTTGTTGCTGGGTTTTTTCACGGGTTTTATCATCGATATATTTTATAATAGTTTGGGAACGCACATGGCCGCTATGACGTTGATCGCATTCATTCGCCCTATATGGTTGAATGCCATTACCCCTAGGGGTGGATATGAGAATGTGGATAGTCCAGCCATTAAGGATTTAAGTTTGTCCTGGTTCCTGGCTTATGCATTGCCCTTATTATTTATTCACCTTGCTGTTGTCTTTTTTATAGAAGCTGGTGGCTTTCATATGTTTTTTTATGTGATTTCTAAAGTGTTGATGAGCACTTTATTGACCGTATTGGTGTTGGTGATTTTACAATATCTATTTTATTCTAAAGGGAGGTTTTCATGATAGAAAACAGGAAGTACATCATTCAAATTTTAATCATAGTAGTAGGAATAATTTTCCTTGGGAAATTATTTTCTATTCAAGTTATGGAAAGCCGATATAAACTGGCAGCTGAAAATAATGTGATTAATAAGGTGGTGCAATATCCTTACAGAGGATTAATTCTGGATAGAAGTAATAAAATAATTGTTCATAACACTCCTGTTTATGACATTATGGTGGTACCTAAGGAGGTGGAAGTTCAGGATACTACCGCTTTTTGTAATTTATTAAATATCACCGAAGAGGAATTCAACAGTAAAATCCAAAAG
The DNA here is from genome assembly GCA_051747245.1 of Bacteroidota bacterium. Lineage (GTDB taxonomy): Bacteria > Bacteroidota > Bacteroidia > Cytophagales > Cyclobacteriaceae > Marivirga. The sequence continues at coordinate 89,995 of JBNJFX010000009.1, read as the reverse complement.
GCTAAAGAATATTCCTACATCAAGCAATCCCGTTTTTATCCGCAGTTAAGCAATGAAGAATTCGCTAAAATTCAAACCCGTTTGGTGGAATATAAAGGATTTTACCCTGTGGCTCGTACGGTGCGTAAATATCCGGAACCTATTTTAGCCAATGGGCTGGGCTATATTGGCGAGGTAAGTAAAAGACAATTAGAAAGAGATACTACTAATTATTATAAGCAAGGTGACTTTATTGGTATTTCAGGAATTGAAGCTGCTTATGAAGAAGAGTTGCGAGGAAAAAGAGGCGTGAAATATAAGTTGGTGAATGTGAGGGGAATTGAAAAAGGCTCTTTTAATGATGGTAAATTTGACACGCTGTCTGTTCCAGGAAATAATTTGGTTTCCACCATCGATTTGGATTTGCAGAAATATGCTGAATATCTAATGGATGACAAGGTTGGAAGCATAGTCGCCATTGAACCTTCAACTGGAGAAATTTTAGCTTTTGTAAATAGCCCATCTTATGACCCCAATCAATTAGCAGGAAGGAATTATAGTAAAAATTTCAGCAAGCTAAATAAGGACACTTTAGATCCACTTTTTAACAGACCAATTATGGCGCAGTACCGCCCAGGTTCTGTTTTTAAACTAGTTCAATCTTTAATTGCTTTGCAAGAGGGCGTAATTGCTCCTTCTACCCGAATAGTATGCAATAGAGGAATTATTAATTGCCATGGTTCCCACACCAATGAGGATTTACATGGAGCTATTAAATATTCTTGCAACCCGTATTTTTATCAAACCTTCAAAAGAATTATTCAGCAAGGAAAAGTGGAGGGCATGAATAAAGATGCGCGAGTAGGTTTAACCACCTGGAATAATTATTTAAGTGATTTTGGTTTTGGAAGAAAATTGGGGATCGATATTCCAAATGAAAGTGCTGGTATGGTGCCTGGCCCTACTTATTATGATAGGTATTATCAAAAAGATCATTGGAATTTCTATACCATTTATTCTTTAAGTATAGGGGAAGGGGAATTATTGACTACTCCATTACAAGTCGCCAATTTTGCTTCTATATTAGCGAATAGAGGGTTTTATGTTCGCCCACATATGGTCAAAGGAATTGAAACACCAGATTCTTATTACAAACTGCAATATGATAGACAAGATACTGGTATTGATTCAGTGCATTTCAAAACAGTAGTGGATGCGATGGCTGAGATTGTAGATGGAACTGCAAGAGTTGCCAGAGTACAGGATATAGAAATAGCCGGTAAAACAGGAACTGTTCAAAATAAAAACAGCTTTGACCATTCTGCTTTTATGGCTTTTGCACCAAAGGAGAATCCTCAAATAGCCATTTCGGTTTATGTAGAAAATGCAGGTTGGGGTGGTGGAGTTGCCGCTGCCATAACAGGCCTAATGATTGAGAAATATATAAAAGGAGAAGTAGCGTCCAACAGGGCTTGGGTAGAAAATTATGTAATGACCAAAGCTTATTTGAAAAATTTATGAGAAGACAGGACAGCTTATGGAATAGGGTAGATTGGTTGTTGATAGCCGTATTTTTTATACTGGTTATTTTAGGATGGCTCAATATCTACGCTGTGGTTTATGATGCAGAACAAGAACAAAACATTTTCAGCTTTGACCTGAATTCAGGTAAGCAATTAATCTGGATTGCAGGTTCTTTAGTCATCATCATATCCATCATGATACTCGACTATAAGTTTTTCGATTCCTTTGCCTATTATATTTATGCAGTGGTTCTAGTCTTGCTAGTCTTGGTTTTATTGGTTGGAACCGAAATATCAGGTAACCAATCCTGGTTTGTTTTCGGGCCCGTTCGACTCCAGCCTTCAGAATTTGCTAAGTTTGCTACTGCTTTGGCTGTAGCCAAATATTTCAGTAATAATAATGTCCGCCTTGATAGATTTAAAGGGCAAATCAAATCATCTCTGTTCGTTTTGGTTCCTATGGGCTTAATCGTTTTGCAGGGAGATGCAGGAACAGCCTTAGTTTTTATAAGCTTTATTTTAGTTTATTACAGAGAAGGACTTCCTTCTTTTTATGTGATTACTGGCTTGTCTGCGGCTCTAATTTTTATTTTGACATTGCTTGTTGACCAAATTTATTTGACAATAGGAGTTATTGTGTTGGCTACCATTATCATTGTGATTAACAATAAGCGTCTGAAAAATATCGGGGTTACCATTTTAGCAGCTATTTTAGTAATAGGCGTAATTCAAAGTGTGGATTATGTGATTTCAGATGTATTGAAGCCTCACCAGCAAAACCGATTGAAAGCTTTGGTCAATCCTGATGCTGACCCATTGGGCTATGGTTGGAATGTGACTCAATCTAAAATTGCTATTGGTTCTGGGGGTACTTTCGGTAAAGGCTTCTTGGAAGGAACACAAACCAAATTTGACTTCGTACCCGAGCAAAGCACGGATTTTATTTTCTGCACAATAGGAGAAGAACACGGATGGGCAGGCAGCTTTGTCTTAATAATTTTATTCTTGGTGCTGATGGTAAGAATAATTGTTGTAGCCGAAAGACAAAAGTCCAATTTCGCCCGAATCTACGGCTATGCAGTAGCAGGTATTTTCTTTTTCCACTTCGGAATTAATATCGGCATGACCATCGGGCTCTTCCCAGTAGCAGGTATCCCACTTCCTTTCTTTAGTTATGGAGGTTCTTCGCTTTGGTCATTCACCATCTTGCTTTTCGTGTTGATTAAGTTGGATGCGCATAGGATGCAGGTTTTGACGAGGTGATTGGCGACAAAGAAACTTTGCAGTCTTATGATCCAGCGCCAGAGGCGCCAGTAATCATCACCATCCAGAGGATGGCGATAGAAAAATAATTTTCTTCCGCTAGCGTCTCGCTAGTGGAAACTACTACCGCCTCTGGCGGATTCTATTTTTTTTGGTAACAAATTACTAAAGTGCTATGTCAGGCATTAGTATAAAAACACATGCCGCTGGAGGCTCGTACCAAAGCCAACTATTGACCAAACCTTTTCTCCACCAATTCCATAAACTCCTGCACTTCCTCCGTTTCCATATCCCAATCGTATTTATCAGCAAATGATTTTTTGACATGAGAGGAGGCTTCTTTATAGCTGTCCATTCCATCAATTTGCTCCACAGCAGAAAGAAATTGATTTTGATTGCCTTCGAATAATTCGTTGACAAACATAAATCTTTGGTTAAGGGTCAACATTTTCATTATGCTTTTTCCACCACTTTTGGCTAGCTTATCGGCAAGGGTTTGTTTGTCCTTGTTTTGTAAGGAGTCATTAAGCATGCCGCCTTCCACTTTTTCTTCTTCCAGATAAATATCTGCAAGCGAAAGGGGTAAAGTTTTGGAAAATTCAGCTAAAAGCGGCTGAATATCCGCTGGCTGTTCATCTGAATTGCTGCAAACTTCATTGAACATCTCAAAAGCCGTATCATTAAAAACTACATCTTCTTTATGTGACTCGAAATGCTCAATCAATCCGTCCAAAAGAAAGTCATTGAACTTGATATATTTTTTCAAATCCTTTAAATCGGATAAGCGCAAACGGCTGTCATCCCTTTGGTTAATTTCCTTTGAATAGAAATCATAGGGAGAGAAAGCCAACAAAACGCTATCTTTGATTGATTCCTTTAATAAAGGTTCGAAATGTTCTTTTTTAACATAAATATGACGAGAGAGCGTATTCATGAAATCTTTCATGGCTTTTTTCACTTCATCACTATGGTAATCGAAATAAGGACTTTGCAATTTTGCATTTTCCTTTTTCCATTTTCTGAAAAGGTTTTTGAGCACCATCAAATTAATTTGTTTGTTGGGGCTGAGCTCTAAAATCTCCTTTCCGCTGATGTGAGATGAATTGCTGAAGAAAGATTGACTCAGTTGTTTTGCCAATGCTTTGCTGTAAGCATCAATTGCCTGATGATTTAATTTGCTCTCCATTATTTAATTTACTTTTTTTGCAATTTATTCTTATGCCTGAAATTGAGATATCCAACCTTTATGAACGCAAGATAATCACTAATAGCACAGAAAAAAGAGCGTTAGAGATTATACACGAAAACTTTATTGATTGGATGCATGCCTGCGGAAAAAAAGGAAGGTGCACCACTTGTAAAATGATAGTGGAAGAAGGAATGGAAAATTTGGGAGAATTAACGGCTGCAGAAGAAAAGTTTAGAAATCAGAAAAGATTGGCGGATAATGAAAGATTGGCGTGTCAGGCTGTAGTTTTGGGAGATATAAAAATAAAAGTAGCGGAACGAAATAAATTTCCGCATATGGAATATTCGGATTGAATGATTTGATTTATTAAACCTGTCAGGTTTCAGGTAATTAAGTATAGAAATATATTAAATAAGTTTATACTTCGAAAAAAGGACAAACCTGACAGGATTTAAGTATATAAATGTATTATTGAAAAATGTTTGTAGAACCACATATAGGAAGAGAAGAAGGCGGCAAGGGGAAAGGATGGATAGAACTGATTTGTGGTTCTATGTTTAGCGGGAAAACAGAAGAGCTTATCCGAAGGCTTAATCGTGCGCTCATCGCCAAGCAAAAGATAGAAATTTTCAAGCCTAAAATTGATACCCGTTACGAAGAATCCGAAGTGGTTTCGCATAACAAAACTAAAATTCGTTCTACCCCTGTTGATTTTGCCGAAGACATATTACTGTTCTCAGGGAATTGCGAAGTAGTTGGCATAGATGAAGCCCAGTTTTTTGATGCTGAAATTGTGAATGTAGTAAATACTTTAGCAGACCAAGGCAAAAGAGTCATCATTGCTGGTTTGGACATGGATTTCAGTGGAAAAGCATTTGGCTCGATGCCTGAATTGATGGCTACTGCCGAATATGTGACAAAAGTCCATGCTATTTGCGTAAAATGTGGAGGGATTGCCTCCTACTCTTACCGCCTCAGCGAAAACAAACAAAAAGTAATGCTAGGTGAAAAGGATAAATATGAGCCTAGGTGTAGGAAGTGTTTTCAAATGAAATGAGCATAAATATTCGAGGGCAAATTTATACCAACCGCCTGATGAATATTTATCGCGAATTCCATGTGGTAACTTTAAAACAGTTATATACACATGAAATAGTAAGTCACGCCTCAAAGACGTGTGTCAGCTTTGGAATGACATTTGTTTTATCAATTTTCTTTAAATTTCGTATATTGTAAAAAAGTTGTTGTTATGATTATTGAAAGAAAAAACGATGAAATAATTTTTCGCCTTCCTGCGGATACTGATATTGAAGAGTTGCAAGACCTTAGTAATTATTTTGCTTTTAAAGAAATTGCTAAAAAGTCAAAGGCTAAGCAATCAGATGTAGATAAGTTAGCTAAAATGGCTAAAAAGGGAAGATGGGAAAAGACAAAGCGTAAAATAGGTTTATGAAAATTGTTGTGGATACAAACATAGTATTCAGCGCAATGCTCAATACAAAAAGTAAAATATCCTACATTTTATTAAAGCCATCTAAAGACATAAAATTTTATTCCACTCAAGCACTTCATTCTGAATTATTAGAGCATTCCAATAAAATCATGAAAATTTCAGGTTATTCTGTAACTGAATTCAATAATATATTAAGTTTATTTCTCAATAAAATAAGAATTATTAACCCTGAGTTTATTCCCAAAAATATTTATTTAAACACTTTTGAGCTAACTCATGATGTCGATATAGATGACACAGAATTTGTTGCTTTAACTGACCATATAGATGGCTTACTTTGGAGTGGTGATAAAGAATTAAAAAAGGGGCTTGAATTAAAAGGATGGAAAAAATTTGTTTCTACAGCCGCGCTTTTTGATAAAATAAAAACAAGCTAATCACATACCACAACATCTTAACTATCAGTTCTTATATTTGAAAAACAATTCAATGGATTAAAAGAACCATGCTCAAATCAGTCTCTTATTTATTACTTATTTTCTTTTCATGGAGCCTCTCCTCCCAAGACATCCCTATGGGAAGCTGGAGAAATCATGCGGATTATTCCACCGCCCAAAAAACAGCGATTTTTGATAATAAAGTATTCAGTGCCACCAATAATGGACTTTTTTATTTTGACACAGAAGATGGAAGCCTTAATACTTTAAGCACTACTGATGGATTAAGCAGTATAAACATCAGTATGTTGGAGGTTGTCAATGATTTATTATTGATTGGCTATGAAGATGGTTTTATGGATATTATGGATGATGAACTAAATATCACCACTTTCAGAGAGGTTTTTGAGTCTGATTTAAGATCAGGTAAAAAGATTAATGGGGCAGTTGTAGTGTCTGATATAATTTATTTAGCTACAGATTTTGGAGTGGTTTTATACAATGTTGATGAAAATGAATTGATAGATGCTTTTCAGAATTTGGGAGAGGGTGGTGAAAGAATTACTATTAACGGAATAAGCACTGATAATGAAAAACTTTACCTAAGTACTGCCGAAGGATTATTGACTGGAGATTTATCGGGAAATATAAACCTAAAGGATTTTCAAAATTGGGGCAGAGATTCTATTGATAATGAAGGGACAACACTTTTGAAAACAGCTTTTTATGGGGAAAATCTTTACGCTTGGGCGGAAAATGACAGTATTTATCAGTTTCAAAATAATGAGTGGACAAGTATTTTTGGATCAAATGAGCCTATTCAACAATTAAAAGTAGTCAATAATCAATTATATCTTTCTACTTCCAATCAGCTTTTCCTGTTGAATGAGAATAATTTTGAAACAGCAATCACAGTTGAAGATGCAAATCAAATAAATGATTTTAATTTCACTAATAGCCAATTTTTTCTTGCTGATGAAACTTCAGGCTTAATCCGATATCAGGAAGGAGCAACGGAGACTTTAACACCTCAAGGACCCAAAGGCAAAACCCAAAGCCTTCATCAGCTAGAGCAATTCACTTTTCATTTAGCAGAAAGTACTGGAGGTTTTTCATATTTTGAAAATGGCAGATGGACTTATACAGGCAAAGATTCAGAAGGTAAGGATTTGCCCATTTTCAAAGATGTAGCTTTAGACCTAGTTTCAGGAAACGGTATTTTCCTTAGCGAAACTGATGGTTTATTTAGTTGGGATACAGAAAATATTTCCTCACTGAATTTGGGAGGTTCAATCATTACGGATTGGGTGAGTTTAGCAGAAAGTCCACAAGCGAGCTATTGGGGGTTGGTGAGAACTGAGAATAATTTATACGGACTTTTCAATCCTGAAACGGAAGATGTGGTAGAAATGAATTTAGCTGCCAACAGCATAGTTAATGATTATTTGATATCCCCAAATGGAGACCATTATTTAGCCACCAATTCAGGCATTTTTATTTTCAATCCTGAAAGCGGAGAGGAAAGAAGGCTAAACACCGTATTAGGAAATGGAAATCTACCTAATAATCAAATAAAGGATTTAGCAATGGATTTAAATGGACAGTTATGGATAGCTACTGAAAGTGGCGTGGCATTTTTCAATCGTTTTCAAGGAGTTTTGGAAGAAGAAAATGTAGATGCTTCTCAACTGATATTTGAAGGCTTTTTCCTTTTCGATGGAATTCCTGTAAATCATCTTACCATAGATGGAGGAAATAGAAAATGGATGAGTACCCGAGATGGCTTATGGCTTTTTGATGAAAACACGGAGCGAAATATTCTGCATTTGAGAAGGTCAAATAGCCCTATTGTGAATACCAATATTCAGCAAATGGTGGTCAATCCTCTAAATGGAGAGCTTTTCATCAATTCATCATCTCAATTTCTTTCTTACCGAACGGATGCCACCCGCGCAGGAGCAGCCTATACTGATGTGGAGGTTTTTCCAAATCCTGTCAGACTTTCAGCTGATAATACTGTAACGATTCGGGGATTGGCTTATAATAATGAAGTGATGATTACGGATATAGCAGGAAATCTAATCCATAAAGGAAAAGCCAATGGCGGTACCTTCTCTTGGAACTTAGGGAATTATTCTGGCTTCAGAGCCAAAAGCGGAGTCTATTTGGTTTTCTCTATCAATGCAGACGGTACCGAAACTTACCAAACGAAATTTGCGGTAACCCCTTAAGCCATGCTTCACAAAACCAAAGGCATAGTACTCGGACATGTAAAATATGGTGAAAGCTCACTCATTATTCAGGTTTATACCGAGAAATTCGGCATACAATCCTATATAGAAAATGGTGTCCGAAAAGCAAAAGCCAAGCATAAAATGGCAATTTTCCAGCCCTTGACTTTGCTTGATTTGGTGGTTTATAAAAAAGCTAATAGTAGCATCAACCGCATGTCGGAAATTAAAGTGAATCCGCCTTATCGCACTATTCCTTATGAAATCATCAAATCTTCAATCGGTATATTTTTAGCAGAATTTCTCAATCATATTCTCCGAGGTGAGGAAGACGAAAACCCCATGATGTTTGGCTTTATCCATGATAGCCTTACTTATTTTGACCAAAAAGAAGAGGATTATATCAATTTTCACTTACAGTTTTTGGCACAGCTTTCTACTTATTTAGGATTCAAACCTTCAGGTGCAGTGGAAATTATGGATGAAGTGTCTCACTACCATCCCATTAAATTAAGACCTGATGAGTTGGTAAAACTGGAGGAGCTTTTAGCCAATGAAATAACTTATGATTTAAAAATCAATGGAGAACAAAGGCAGCAATTGCTAAAAGTATTGATTCAATTCTATCAAATCCACAGTCATTCCTTTAAAGAAATTAAATCACTTCGGATTTTGCATGAGGTTTTGAGTTAAGGCTAAATCAACTTTTCCAAAGTTTGGAACTTTGGAAAAGTTAAAATCGCATTATTTTACATTCTCTATTGCCTCTTCAATTCTGTATGGACCTGAAAGCAGTTCCAAAGATTTGCGATATGTGTTCTCGGCTTCTAAGCATTTTACTATAACATCTGCTACATCCCAACGAGGAATAGAACCAGTTCTTTCATCTGTTCTTTCGCCAAAATCGACTTTGCCTTTTGGTTCATCATCGGTTAATAAACCTGGTTTGAAAATGGTATAATTTAAGCCGGTTTGTTGCAAATAGTCATCTGCTGCTGATTTGGCATTGTAATAATGAGCCATGTTTTCCGGCCATTCTGAAGGATTAAAATCCGCACCAAAAGCACTTACCATCATAAAGCGGATAAATTTATGTTGGACAGCTAAGTCTATAGCTTTGATGGCACCTTGTTGATCAACCGATTTGGTTTTGTCCTGACCAGTATGCCCACCACTTCCGGCAGTAAAGACAATTGCATTATTTCCCTCATAAGCATGACTGAAATTGCCTTCTAAATCACCAATAACAGTCTTAATACCTTTTTTTTCAAACTGCTCTTTTTGCGATTCTTTTCTCACCATGGCGATGGCATCATGTGGCGTATTACTATGAATTTTATTGACTATTTTTTTACCAATTTTACCATTGGCACCGATTACTAATATGTTCATAATTTTGTGTTTATAGTTATGCTATATTATACGGTTAGAATGGCAGAAGTTTAAATTTTTAAACATTGACTTAAAGAATAAGTTAATTTTTAGCATATTTATGACTTAAAACGAACCTAATTATTTAAAACTATTAAGCTTTTAAAATGAAAAGATTTTCAATCCTATTATTTGCCCTAATCCTTTTTAATTTATCTCAGATTATTGCTCAAGATAAGCCAACCGCTCTTATCAAAGGAGAGTCAGCTACTGTAAGTGAGAATTTAGTGAAAGTGGAAACAGTATTTCCAAATTTACTGGGTCTGTCTTATGAAAAGAAGATTAGTCAGCACATCTCTATTTATAGTATGTTAGGATTTGTATATTATGGTAAAGGTGCAAACACCTCCATCACAATTTATGGCTCAAACGATTACTATGCTATAACACCTCAAATAACTGTGCAACCACGGTTTTATCATAATTTAGGCAAGAGAGCAGCTTTAGATAAAAGCACGGATTATAATTCGGCAAATTATGTAGGCTTTACTACTCGCTTTTTTCATCAAAGTTTTTTCTTAAGCAATTCAGACAGAATTCCAAGAGGGCCTGCAGTACTGGATTTAATGTTGTCTTACGGATTACAAAGATCTTTTTTTAAACGTATGAATTTTGATGTAGCAATTCAACCTGGAATTGAAATTTCACAAGGACAAGCGAAATTTTTTATTGGTCTTAATTTACAATTAGGCTTTATCGTGTTTTCAAATTGAAAAACTTAGAGTTCACTTTCTATCAGGCCAAAATCTTTCAAATCACATATTTAATTGATACAAATGGCTGGTCTGCAAGAAAAAATAGATAAAAAATGCATTCAAACAAATAGCTGAAATTAGATTTAAGGCCATAGTCCATCCGAAATTGGCATATTTTACATTTCTATGAACCAATGCAAACCAAATCAAGAAATAGAGAACTGTAGGAGCCATGAAAAGCAGGAAGGCAATTGCCATTTTTTCAGTGTGGAAATTCAAGAAATAATACTCAAATCCTAGTGTAGCCATTAGAAATGTAATCAATGTAAATAAAAATGTTCCTCTTATTCCTAATAATAAGGAAAGTGTATAATCCCCTCTTTTATCATCTTCTTTGTGCTGATATATTTGAGTCATAGGATAGGAGCCCCACAGAAAAGCAGAGGTTAATAGACCTGGTAAAATTACCTTCCATTTTAAGGCTATTTCCCAGCCGAAATCATTGATTCCTACATAAGCCATATAAAAAGTAAATACTCCCTGAAAGAAGCCAGCCACTAACCAACCCAACCATGGATATTTTTTAAGACGGACACCTGGATGGCTATAGGCTTTGGATGCCAATCCATATACAAAAACCAATAGGGCAAACTCCATACTAATAAGCCATGCCAAGGCAATTCCAATAAAATCGAAAATCAAGCTAGTGTAATACAAGCCAATAGTAACTGGTGGAGGAGTTTTGATCAAACCAATACTGCCTTCATCTTTATCGAAATAAGAATTATAAGCATTACTGGCAGGATAAATAAAGAAATGTAAAATCACGAATGTTAAGATAATTCTATCCGCTCCGATGTTGGGACTTATTCCCAAAGCGAAAATATATACGGGCAATAAAAAGAAAGAAAATGGAATCCTTAAATGCCGAAGGATATGAATAGCTTTTTTCATGAACAAATATCAATATTTTTGCTTAATATAGTCAATCAAGAACTATCTATGCCATATATTAACCTGATTTCTCCTGCCAATCCTGAAATAAGCATTGCTCAAAATGACATAGCAGGCTTTATGCAGAAAGCCATGCATTTAAACGAAGATAATAGCCGAAAGTTAAAAGCTGTTTTCAGGATGTCGGGTATTCAAAAAAGACATACTGTTATTCCTGATTATCAATTTTCAGATGATAAAGACTGGTTGTTTTACCCTCAATTAAATAATGGAAAAACACTCCCAAACACAAGCGAGCGAATGCAATTATTTGAAAAGCATGCTTTGCCTCTGGCTCAAAAAAGTTTAGAAAAAGTTTTTGAAAAATATGAAGCTAAAGAATTTACCCATTTGATCACGGTGAGTTGTACGGGTATGTTTGCACCAGGTCTTGATATTCAATTGATCAAACAGGCAGGATTGAATTCCGGCATTGAGCGCACTTCGATCCAATTTATGGGATGTTTCGCAGCTTTTAATGCTTTGAAAACAGCTCATCATATTACCCGATCTGAGAAAGACGCCAAAGTGTTGATTGTTTGTGTGGAATTATGCACTATTCATTTTCAATCAAACTATTCGGAAGATAATTTATTGGCGAATACTCTATTTGGAGATGGAGCTTCATCGGTTGTAGTTAGTAATGAGAAAACGGAGCAAGCACTCGAAATGAAAGCTTTTAAAAGTGTGGTGGAAAATGATTCTGAAGAGGAAATGGCTTGGAATATTGGCAATCTGGGTTTTGAAATGAAGCTTAGTAGTTATGTTCCGGAAGTAATTGCTCAAAATATTGCTAAATTAGGTGAAGAACTAATGGAAAAGCTTCAATTGACTTTAAAAGATATTAATCAATTTGCCATTCATCCAGGAGGGAAAAGAATTTTGGAGGCAGTGGAGAAGGGTTTGAAATTGCCTGCTGAAATTAATGATTCTGCCTATAAAGTTTTAAGGGAGTTCGGAAATATGTCATCGCCCACCGTGCTATTTGTTTTGCATGAGATGTGGGACAAAATTCAACCGAATGATAAAGTCTTGAGTTTTGCCTTTGGTCCTGGCTTAACCATGGAAAGTATGCTCTTGGAGCGAGTGGAATCATGAAATGAGCATAAATTTTAGAATTCTCAACATACCAACCGAGGATGAATAAAATTTATTGAATTCCATAGCCTGCCCCGAATTATCGGGGTGACCGTTGAAAGTAAACACTATACACATGAAAAAAGTAGATTTATCCTATCGGTCGGAAGAAGAAGAGATCATGGATGATTTATCTGATAATAGTCCTTCTCTTTATCAAGCTTTAAAAGAATTGGATATCATCAATCACTGGTTGGGAGGAAATGCTATTACTTTAAATACAGTTAAAAAAGTCTTCAAAGCAGTTCCTCAAAAAGTATGGCAAATTGCTGATTTAGGATGTGGGAGCGGTGAAATGCTATTGAAAATTGCCAAATGGTGCCGAAGTCAAAATATTAAAGTGCAATTGCATGGTTTTGATGCCAATCCTAATGTGATTGCCTATGCAGAAGAGCATTGCAAAGACTATCCTGAAATATCATTTCATGCTGAAAATATTTTTTCTGAAGACTTTAAAAATAAAAAGTTTGACGTGATTTGCTGTACACTTTTCCTACATCATTTTCCGCAAAAGGACTTGGTCAAATTATTGAAGCAGTTCAAATTGCAATCGGAAAAAGTAATAATTAATGATTTGCATCGCCACTATTTTGCATATTATTCCATAAAATGGATCACCCGATTTTTTAGTAAATCTCCCATGGTGCAAAATGATGCATGTCTTTCAGTTTGGAGGGCATTCACCAAAAAGGACTGGAAAGAGATTCTACAATTAGCGGAGATAAAAAATTATGAATTGGTATGGCGCTGGGCTTTCCGTTGGAAGCTGGTTTTTTGAAGTTCTATTTTACAAAGTCCATTTAACAAATACAGTTAAAAGTTTCAATCCATTTAAATATCCACTCTTCAAATAGCAGTCTTTTCTTCACATAATCTTTCCTATATTAGAATTCATAGAAAAGAGATAATTATGAGAAAGCTATTACTATTATTATTTATTGTACTGATTCAATTGCCTGTTTGGGCACAAATCAAAGATGCCCCGGAAAGAACAGAGGGAGAAGGACCTTGGTCTCAATTGATTATTCGTGGTGTGACTTTGATCAATGGCAATGGGGCGCCACCCACTGGCCCGGTTGATATAGTGGTGGAGCAAGATAAAATTGTTGAAATCAAAACAGTAGGTTATCCTGGTGTAGAAATAAAGGAAGAGAAAAGACCTCAATTAAAAGAAGGAGGGAAAGAATTGGATGCTTCTGGCATGTATTTAATGCCTGGTTTTGTGGATATGCATGGTCATATTGGCGGAGAAGCTCAAGGAACCCCAGCTGAGTATGTGTTTAAATTATGGATGGGTCATGGTATAACTACAATAAGAGATCCATATTCAGGAAATGGGATTGATTGGGTTTTGGAACACAAAGAAAAATCTGCTAAAAACGAAATTACAGCCCCAAGAATTGAGGCTTATACCGAATTTGGACAGGGAAGTAAATCTGACATTAGTTCACCAGAAATGGCAAGAGAATGGGTGCAGCAAAATGCTAAAAAAGGAGCTGATGGCATTAAGTTTTTTGGTGCAAGACCAGAGATCATGCAAGCAGCATTGGAAGAAAATAAAAGTTTAGGATTACGTTCTGCCATGCATCATGCGCAAATGGATGTAGCACGTTGGAATGTAGTGAATTCAGCAAAAGCAGGCTTGACCACCATGGAACATTGGTATGGATTGCCCGAAGCATTATTTACCGACAGAACTGTTCAACATTATAAACTAGATTATAATTACAATAATGAACAAGACCGTTTTTCCGAAGCTGGAAAACTATGGGAACAAGCGGCACCGCCTTATTCCGATAAATGGAATGAGGTGATGAATGAATTGCTTGAGCTTGATTTAACTTTGGACCCTACCTTCAATATTTATGAAGCCAGTCGTGATTTGATGCGCACAAGCCGAGCTGAATGGCATGAAGAATATACGCTACCATCATTGTGGGAGTTTTATCAGCCAAGTAAAATATCTCACGGTTCTTATTGGCATTATTGGGGAACAGAAGAAGAAACCAGTTGGCGTAAAAATTATGACTTGTGGATGACTTTTGTAAATGAGTATAAAAACAGAGGAGGAAGAGTAACTACGGGTTCTGATTCTGGTTTTATTTTCCAGCTTTATGGCTTTGCTTATATCCGTGAAATGGAATTATTGAGAGAGGCTGGTTTTCATCCTTTGGAAATTATGATGTCGGCTACTTTAAATGGTGCAGAAGCATTGGGTATGGAAGATAAAATTGGAACAGTTGAAATCGGTAAGTTGGCAGATTTTATCATTGTGGAAGAAAATCCATTGGAAAATTTAAAAGTTCTGTATGGAACTGGAGCCATTAAATTAACGGATGATAATGAAGTAATCAGAGCTGGAGGAGTGAAATATACTATCAAAGACGGTATTATTTATGATGCCAAAAAGTTATTGGAAGATGTGAAAGAAATGGTGAAAGAAAAAAAGGATGAAACAGATTATGAAATTAAGCAGCCGGGGATGGAGTAAAGCCCCTTTTAATTCCCCCAATGGGGGAAATCCACAGTAAAGCTTTTGCTTTCACTGGTCTTAGCGTTAAGACTCCATCTATAATGATTCAAGTGTTTGCATGGTCAGGATTGCAGTAGGAAGGTGCGATTTAATGGCAATTATAGATCCAAGCGAGACGCTTGGACCAGTGAAGGCTTCAGGAGAACTGTCTGCTAATTTCTTTGGTTAGTTTACATATCACCGAGTCTAGCTTATGACCAAAAAATATGAAGAGGACAAAATAAAAGTACCACGCTTTGAGGAAGCGGCTGGATTTTATACCACCAAAGAAAAAAGCCAACAGATGGCACAAATAAAAGGGGGCAATACTAAACCCGAAATAAGGTTTAGGAAGGCACTTTTTAATGCTGGTGTAAGGTATAGAATCAATTCAAAAAGTCTACCTGGAAAGCCGGATATTTCCAATAAATCAAAAAAGTTTGTGGTATTTGTAGACGGTGATTTTTGGCATGGCTACAACTGGAAAGAGAAGAAGAATAAAATCAAATCTAACCGAGGCTTTTGGATTCCAAAAATTGAAAGAAATATGCAAAGGGATAGAGAAGTAAATATTGTTTTGCAGAATATGGGCTTTAAAGTTTTTAGGTTTTGGGAATCGGAGGTAAAGAAAGAATTGGGAGCCTGTTTAAATCAGGTTTTGGTTTATATCGAAAAATTTAACCGTTATTAAACCCCAACTTCACTAGTCTTAGCGTCTCGCTAAGACTTCATTTCCACCTCTCATGATTCAATCGTCTACTTGGGTCATTAGTGCAGTGGGAATGTGCGATTTATAGGTGATTATAGGTCCAAGCGAGATGCTTGGACCAGGAAAGACAAGAAACCTAACAGATTTTAAAAATGATTGATCAAGGGAAAATTCCCATATCAGTGTAACTAACTGCTATTCTATCTATAGCTAAAATAAAGGCAGCCGTTCTTAAGCTTTTAATTTTCTTGTCTTTTCGTTTTTGGTTCATGTCATGATAAGCGGTCACCATAGTTTCTTCCAAACCTGAAATAACTAAATCGCGCTCACTAGCCCCTTTAATAATTGCGTCTTTTTGTTCTTGGTTGAAGGCATCACCTGTGGCATTTTCAATACTGTCCACCAAAAATTTATATTTTTCCATGTCATAGCGTTTCTCCAATTTACCGAAGGAAACTCTTGATAAATTTTTCAACCATTCAAAATAGGAAACTGTAACACCACCTGCATTTAAATACATATCAGGAACCACCATAATATCCTTATCCAATAAAATCTTTTCGGCTTCTTTTGTAATAGGACCGTTGGCAGCTTCACCTATGATTTTCGCTTGAATTCTAGGGGCATTCTCACTTGTAATTTGGTTTTCCAATGCGGCAGGTACTAAAATATCACATGGATATTCTAAAATATCAATAGAGTCTTCCACAAACTTCCCTTTTCCATAGTCTTTAAAAGTTTTGTTTGCAGACTGATAATTTTTTAAAGATTCAATATCTATTCCGTCCTCATCCCAAATTCCACCATTCCATTCTGCTACACCAATTACTTTAGCACCAGCTTCTGTTAAATACTTTGCAGTGTAAAATCCAACATTACCTAAACCTTGAACAATGATTTTCTTACCTTTTAGCCCAGTAGTTAAACCTAAGGCTTTCATATCATCTTCCACACTTACGGCTTCTCTTATACCAATATAAACTCCCATACCAGTAGCTTCTGTTCTCCCTTCAATTCCGTGTTGAGAAAGTGGCTTACCTGTTACACAAGCCTTTGCATTGATAGCTTCAGGGTTGAAAGCTTCATAAGTATCCACAATCCAAGCCATTTCTCTTGCGCCAGTTCCATAATCAGGAGCTGGTACATCAATAGCAGGGCCAATAAATTTCTTTTTAATCAATTCAGAAGTATATCTACGAGTGATTTTTTCAAGTTGCCGAGTATTATACCTAAGAGGATCAATATTTACCCCGCCTTTAGCACCTCCGAATGGAATGTTTACCATCGCACATTTATAGGTCATCAATGCAGATAAGCCCATTACCTCTTGCTCATTTACCATCTCACTAAATCGAATACCTCCTTTGGTAGGAAGTTTATGGTGAGAATGTTGAACCCTGTAGCCTTTCACCACTTGATAGGAACCATCGTCCAATCGAATAGGGAAGTGAAATTTATAAATACTATTGCATTGTTTGATTTGATTTAATAAACCAGGGTGCAGTTCCATATGCTGAGCAGCATCATCTACGAAACTACATACATCTTCAAAAAGACTATATTCTTGATTTTGTGACATAGTAAGCTTATATTTTTAAATTTTATTTTTTGTTATTCAATTACAGCTAAATATTCTTTCTTTAACCTTGGACAGATTTTATATCTTTCTTCCTTAGTATCATCGTAAACGGCTTCCAAAAGTTCATAAACATTTTCAATTCCAATTTTCTCACACCATTCAAATGGTCCGAAAGGATAATTGGTGCCGAGTTTCATGCCTAAATCAATATCTTCTCTTTCTGCTGTGCCTTCCTGAACGGTATAATATGCCTCATTAATTATCATGCAAATAATCCTAGGCGTAACCATTCCTGCTCTATCTTCCACTATTTCAAAATCAGTCCCTAGTTTCCCGCAGAGTAAATTTAATTTCTCTTTTTCCTTTTCGTTTTGAAGCGTGCATTCTAAAACACTTCTATTGATAAAAGTAGGTAAACCATTAAATCCGAAAACGGTATTTTGGGTGTTGTGCTGATAGATTTGCAAATTTCCGAAACTGCTCATCGCCATATTGGTGAATATGGTCAAATCAGGACGCTGCTCATAAAACTCAAGTGCTTCGGGTTCTTCGGCTACGAAAAAATCAAAAACTACATCAGCTTCAAAAAAAGCTTCTTTTGTAATCTCCGTTAAATCGCCAAAAGAAATGATTTGGTGTTTTTCGCCAAATTTTGCTGTGATTTCCTCTTGGTTTTTGGGGTCTCCAACAACAAGTATCTTCATAATTTGTTAGTTTTGAACCAAAGTTAAGGAACTAATCATAAAAAGCGAGATGAGTAAACAAATCATTCAAACAAAAGAAGCACCAGCACCAATCGGCCCTTATAATCAGGCGATTTTAGCGGGGGATACATTATACGTTTCAGGGCAAATAGCTTTGGATGCACAATCAGGAGAATTGATCAATGAGAATATTACCGAGGAAACCCACCAAGTAATGAAAAACTTGGAAGCCATACTTTCAGAAGCTGGCTTGGGCTTTTTAGATGTAGTGAAATGCAGTATTTTTGTAAAGGATATGGGGAATTTTGCTACAATAAACGAAGCTTACGGCATGTATTTTAAAGAAAACCCTCCAGCAAGAGAAACGGTTGAAGTAGCTCGTTTGCCCAAAGATGTGAATGTAGAAATTAGCTGTATAGCAATAAAATAATGCAGTTATGGCCAGCCAAATCGGAAATGTTTCTGAGTCCTCATGGGCAGTATGAAATTATTAGACGTATGGAGCTGGCTGTAAAACCTGTGAAATTCCAATCTTTCAAAAACAGGTCGCTGGGAGATATAGAAGAAGAAGCTTTTCTTTTTAACGGCAAAGTAGGTAAACAAGGATTTGCTATTTCTCAAATAGTAAGCAGACCCAATAATTTCCTTCCACTTATTAAAGGTAGAATAGAAGGTGGGGAAAGTGGAAGCTTGGTTCATTTGGAATTCAGCCTATTTCCCAGCGTAAAGTATTTTCTTTTTTTCTGGATCATTTTAATGTTCTTGTTTTCTGTTATCTCTATTGCGCAAGGAGATGACCTATTGACCATTATTTTTCCGCTCATAATTTTAGTAGCTAGTTATGCTTTAATTCTTTCTCGCTTTAATGATGCCTATCATAAAAGCCGAAAGGAATTAATGCGCTTAATTGGGTAAGCTCGAAGTGTATTGAAATATTTTACTATTTTAGTGCTAATTTTTCAGGGATACTCAGTTTTTTGTCACCATTATGAAGGCATTTTTTAAAAATATTAAAGAGCGTTGGGCAAAGTACCTCATTGAAACTTTCGTAATTGTAATAGGTATTTTAGGAGCTTTTGCAATTGAAAGTTGGGGAGAAAACAGAAAAGAAAATGAGGAGGAACATAGATTATTAATTCAACTTAAAGAGGAGTATGAGCAAAATCTATCTCAGTTAAATTCAAAAATATCTATAAGAAATGAGTTGCTTAACTCTGCCGAAATGTTACTGGATGTAATTGATGGAAAGAAATCTATAAGTCAGGATAGCTTTGATCTTTACCTTTCAAGAACTTTAGTTACCCCTACTTTTGATCCAGTTAGTAATGATTTAGCAGTTTCTGGTAAATTGTACATTCTTAATAATGAAGAACTCAGAATTGCCTTATCACACTGGTCAAGCAATGTTTTGGATGTAATTGAGGAAGAAGAAATATGGGTTCGGTTTAGGGATGAGCATTATTTGCCATATTTGATAGAGCACTATTCTTTAAGAACTTTGATGTCCCATGTTTGGGAAGATTTTGAAATCACTGGGCAAGTGTTGCTTGAAAAGAAAGATCAAAATGATGTTAGCATTGGTAAATCAAAAAGGAATTTGAGTTATAATGAATTAATTAATAGCACATCCTTAGAAGATTTTCTATCTATGGCGATTACCGCTAATAGTCTTACTAATTTAAAATCTATAACAGTTAAAGAAAGAATTCAGCGTATGTTGGATTTAATTAATTTAGAACTTGAAAAATGAAAAACTCAATCCGATTGGAAGAGGCAGCAATGTTTGCTTTATCCATTTTACTTTTTGCTGAGCTTCCTTTTGCTTGGTGGTGGTTTCTTGCCTTAATTCTAGCACCTGATATCGGAATGATAGGCTATGCTTTCGGAGATAAAATAGGTGCTTATTCCTATAATCTTTTTCACCATAAAGGAATTGCCATTTTGATTTATGTAGTAGGCTGGTGGTTGATTAATGATTACTTATTGCTTTCTGGAATTATCCTATTCGGCCATGCCAGCATGGACAGAATATTTGGCTATGGTTTAAAATATGAGAAGGGCTTTAAGTTTACGCATTTGGGCGAGATTGGGAAGTAAAAGGAGTTGGATAACTTAAGCAATATTTCCAAAATTCCGTCCTTTCTGAAAAAATAATAGATACTCAAGTAAAACAAGAATTTAAGAAAAGAGTCGATATTATTCAGAGTGTAACTTAACAATCTTGATCACATGCCCTAGTGAATGACCTACTACTTGTTCCTCTGGAACAGATTATAGTTTAAAAAATCATTATAAAAAAATAGGAAGATACGCCAGCATTAGTAATTTCCAAAAGCCAGATGTGAATAAAGTTATTAGAAATTGAGAAATTTAATTCACCAAAAATAAATCAGAAGCCAATTTATCAGCTAAAAGCCTACCTTTTAGAGTCAACTTCAAATAATCACCTTCTAAAATGCAAAGCCTTGAGCTTTTCCATTGCTCAATTTGGGGTTTTGCATTTTTTATTAAATCATAATTCAATTCTTTTATTAGATATTGAAGGTTACAACCAGTGGAAGTGCGCAAAGATGTCATCAAATATTCATTAATGCGGTCTTTAGCTGTAAGCAAATCCATTTCAGCAGGGATTTCATTTTTTTGAAGTGCCTTCAAATATTTTGCATTATTAGAAATATTGAACTGCCTGTTTTTACCATCATAAGAATGAGCAGAAGGGCCAATGCCCAAATAAGGTTTTTGCTGCCAATAACTGCTGTTATGTTTGGAATGAAAACCTACTTTAGCAAAGTTGGAAACTTCATAATGTTCATAATTAGCCTCTCTTAAATATTCAGCTAAATGTAAAAACTGCTCAGAGGCATAATCTTCTGAAGCTTCATTAAGCTTTCCTTTCTGCTGCCATCTTCCAAAAACCGTATCAGGCTCGATGGTTAAGCAATAGGAGGAAATATGGGGAGGCTGAAAGTCAACCAATGTTTTTAAGTCCTTTTCCCAAGTCTCATGAGTAGAATTAGGGATTCCATAAATCAAATCCAGACTGAAATTATTGAATTCGCTTTTCTTTATCCACTCCAAACATTGAAAAGCTTCCTTGCTATTGTGTGCTCTGTTCATCCATTTCAAAATTTCTTCATCGAAAGATTGAATGCCCACACTTAATCGGTTGATGCCATTTTGGAATAGCATATTCAATTTTTCTGGAGTAATATCATCAGGATTGGCTTCAAATGTGATTTCAGCTTCTGATGAAATAGTATGGTACTTATTAAGTGAATTGAAAATGGATTTTAAATGACTTTCCTCCAAAACGGAAGGAGTTCCACCACCAAAATAGATGGAATTAATTTCTTCTCCATTAAGATAATCTTGCTGAAGCTCAATTTCTTTACAGATTGCTTCCACCATTTCGTTTTTAATCGCCATATTGGTGGAAAAATGAAAGTCACAGTAGAAGCATGCCTGCTTACAAAAGGGAATATGTATGTATATGCCTGCCAAAATTAATGCAAATCTAATTCGAATTTTACAGAAGTACCTGCTACTGCCTCTCCTATATTTTACAATGCTGTCAATTTCTTTTGCTCAAAATTCAACCGACAGCCTCTTTCAACAAAAAAAAGTGGTTCAAGATTCCTTAATTAAATCAGGCTATTGGGAAGCTCAAGTAAAAATTGATTCACAGAATAATCTCCAAATCCGAAAGGGAAGACCTTATTATTGGAAATCAATTAAAGTTTATGAAGATGATTTGCCTGCTGAAATTTCCTTAATCAACAATTTAAATGGAGAACTAGCCAATCAATTTCTTTTAAACAGTAAACTGAAAGAATATATAAGAGCAAATTATCATAGAAATGGCTATCCATTAGCCAAGGCAAAACTGGCAATTGAGAATTTAAATGACAATGAAATTGAAGCTTCAATTAATATAGACCCGCAAAATTATATTTTATATGATTCCTTAAAGTTAAAGGGCGATAGTCAATCTATTAATGAAACTTATTTAAGCAATTTATTAGATTTAAATTATGACGAGCCATTTGATATAAAGGCATATCAAAGAATTTCAAATAAAGTAGAGCGGTTAGATTTTCTTAGCCTTTCATTTTCACCTGAACTGGAATTCGCAAATAATAAAGCAATAATTGGCTTGGATATAAGAAAACAAAGAAGCAATCAGTTTGACGCCATAGTTGGTATTGTGCCTGAGGGCTCCCGAACCAATTTAACTGGGCAAGTCGATGCCCGATTAAGGAATTTATTTAAAAGAGGAGTTTCAATGGATGTATTTTGGCAAAAGTATTCAGCTAATTCTCAATTTTTAAATGCTAGTATTCAACAATCACATGCATTCAAAAGCCCATTAGGAATCAATTTTAGTTTTGAACTCTTGCAAGAAGACAGCACATTTTTACAAACTGACTTGCAAATCGGAACACATTATCCATT
Organism: Bacteroidota bacterium; assembly: GCA_051747245.1. Lineage (GTDB taxonomy): Bacteria > Bacteroidota > Bacteroidia > Cytophagales > Cyclobacteriaceae > Marivirga. The sequence goes on along the minus strand of JBNJFX010000009.1, from coordinate 67,708 downwards.
GTGGAAGTCAATGCAAGTGGGCTTGTCCTATCAACGATTCACTAATAATACGTTAAGAGATTTTTCTGAAGAGGAAGTTACAAACTTAAATCCATTAAGAAGTTCAACAGTAAATGCCGTTTTGGCTCATCTAGAATGGAAAAAACCCTTAACTTATCCGCAATTAAGAAACTATACTTTTGCTCATTTGAATTTTGGTTTTGGTCAGAAGGAAATCACAAATTTTTCAGTCTTACCTAAAGCTTGGCAAAATGTTCCTGAAAATAGCAATACCATTAGTGGCGAGGTCAAAATTCATTTACAAAGAATATTGGGGAAGAGATTTCTGATCGAAGCAATTCCGCAATATAGGGCAATTCAAAACCCAGCCTTATCACAAAATGATTTAATTCGCTTGGGCGGATTACAAAATTTAAGAGGTTTTGACAGAAACTTTTTCTTTACCCGGTATTACGGACTATTGAATATGAATTATAGATATTTTCTAGATCAAAAGTCCAGTTTTTTCCTTCTTTCTGATTTTGCGAAATTACAATCGAATATTGGCTGGGTTTATGCCATGGGGGCGGGCTTGGATATTAAAAGTAAAAATGGCTGGTTCAGAATAATTTATGCATTAGGGCAAGAAACAGGAAATATGCCCGAATTTTCACAAGGAAAGGTGCATTTTGGTTATATTGCAGTTTTTTAAGATGATATTTAAAGTCATTGGAAATCAATAAGGATTTCATTTATGACTTTTAGGTTCAAACATTTAAAAAGAGAAGGCTGGGTCAAACTAATTATGGTAAATTTTGTCCATACTATTTATCCAGATTTTGATGTATTCACTGAAAGTAATTTTAAAATCAAATAATAAAAACAGAAAAAATTAATGCACAGGCTGGTATTCCTCATATCTCTATTTGCCTTCTTTTCTTGTAGTCAAGAAAAATCACAGAAGGAAAACGTCCAAGCTAGTTCTGATAAAGAGGCTCGAATATTGTTCCAATCTGATACCGTATATAGTGCAGTTAATTGGACTTCAGATAGCGTAAGACAAATAGAACTGGACTTAAGTAATTCATCAGACTTGCATATTGAAGCAGTTTCTGATGCGCCTGTCTATTTATTTTATGGGGATAAATTAATAAAAAAATCTTCCGAAAGCTATTTGAGACATTCCTTTGACAGAACAACGGAAGAAAACATATACTTAAGTTTGGATAGAAAAGTTAGAAAATTGAGTTATGGAATTTATTCAATTGAAAAGCAAGAAGAGAAAGTAGTACATTCAAGTTTAGTTAATGAGGAAAGAGAAAGTAAATGGATTGTTGATAATATATTGTTAGTACTATTGATTGGGGCATCACTTTTTATGGTAATCATAAAAATCAATTATGATAAGCGCTACTTTAATATTTTATCCTTCAACAAGATTTTCACTAACAGATTAAATGAAGGAGATCAATCCAGAGTGAGAATAATGGATGAGGATAATTTGGTTTTTGCAAGCTTTTATGTTTTCCTGGCTTCGGCTTTAATATACTTCCTAAGTATTGGGAATAAAATTGGCTTTTTAGGAATAGAAGCCAATGGCATTATGGAGTTCTTGAAAATTTTATCCCTTGTGGGAATTGGGTTAATCGCAAAAGTGATTTTAGTTTCTATAGTGTCTAATTTATTCGGGAATAATAAAATACCGGCCTATTATGTGAAGGAAATGCTGAATATCAATTTATTTTTTGTCATTATATTATTTTTTAGTTCTATTTTTATATACCTTTTTGAAGGAGCCATACCTTCATTTTGGCTTACTATAGCCACATATAGCGTGGTTTTATTTTATTTGCTTAGGCTGATTTTACTATATTTTAAAATATTAAAATTAAGCAGTTTCAGTAATCTCTATTTATTTTCTTACTTTTGCACCACAGAAATATTCCCATTTTTAATTGGACTAAAATATTTCATGAGATAAAACTTTTCAAAGTAGACCTATTAACATGTCAACAACTGTAAAAGACCGATTTTATCCGGTAAAAAGTATCATGGTTTCACAACCTGAGCCGGCAGATATCACAAACTCTCCGTATCATAAATTGGCGGATAAGTACAAAATCAAAATTGATTTCAGGCAATTTATCAATGTGGATCCTATAGATTCCAAGGAATTTAGGAAACAAAAGATTGATATATTGAAGCATACTGCTATCATATTTACAAGTAGAAATGCAGTAGATCATTTCTTCAGAATATGTAAGGACAGTAAAATTGAGATGCCGCCTGAGATGAAATATTTCTGTATTTCTGAGCAGACCGCTAATTATCTTCAAAAATACATAGTAGTTAGAAAACGAAAAGTTTTTGTAGGAGAAAGAACAGCACAGGATATTTTAAATGTGATTAAAAAACATAAGAACGAAAAGTACTTGTTCCCATGTTCTAATATTAGAAAAGATGATATCCCTTCTTTTATGACAAATAATGGATATAATTTTACTGAAGCTACAATTTACAAAACCGTAGCTGCTGATTTATCTGATTTGGAGCATATCACTTATGATATTTTGGCATTCTTCAGTCCTTCAGGGATCAATTCATTATTTGTGAATTTTCCTGAATTTAAACAGAATAAAACAAGAATTGCCGTGTTTGGCCCAACAACTGCTAAAGCAGCTAGGGATGCAGGTTTAATTATAGATATTGAAGCACCATTGCCCAATGCACCATCTATGACTGGAGCATTGGAACTTTATATAAAAAAGGCTAACGGTCTTAAATAATTGAATAATAGGTGGTTATCCACCTATTATTATACAATAACTTTAAATTTATTACATAATAGCTTGAACAAAAGTTATTTTTATTATATTTATCCTTCTAAAGTGTTGAGGATATGAAAAAATTAGTACAATTACTTTGTGTATTTCTTTTAACAATGAGCTTTCACCAGCTTAATGGGCAAGATGTGCAGTTTTCGCATTATATGTTCAATAACCTTTTCAACAATCCTGCTTATTCAGGAGTGGAAGGTTATACTAAGTTAACAGCAATGCACAGAACACAATGGGCTGGTTATACTCCAACAAATGGTGCAAAAGGCGGAATAAACTCACAGCTCATTTCTTTAACTTCTCCCATAATGCGCTATAATGCTGGGTTTGGATTTTATGTGCTTAATGAAGACATAGCAAATACAAATTATATTCAGGTTCAGACTTCAGGGGCTTATCATCTAGGGATTAAAGAGTCAAAAATAAGTATTGGGTTTAGGGGTGGAATTATCACTCAAAACTTGAATAAAGACGAGTATGTTTATATTGATGATGATGATCCGAATATAGATAACATACAAGCAACACAGGTGAGGCCTGATTTTTCATTAGGGGTAAATTTCCAGCATAAAAATTTCTACGTAGGGGCAGCTTTTAATCATTTAATAGAAGCTGAATTTGGCTTTGGAGCCGATGAAATTAGAAATCCTTACCCTAAAGACCTATTGTTAACGGCCGGCTACACATTTCCAATTAATTATGATGTTAATTTAACTCCAAGCTTTTTGGTAAGAACAACTGAATTTAGTTCTTACACATTTGATGTTTCTGCAATAGCAACATACAAAGACAAAATTTGGGGAGGACTTTCTTTTAGACAGCAAGAAGCCGCTATAATGATGTTAGGTTATAGCTTTTTTAAAGAGAATACTTTAAAATTGGGATATGCTTTTGATTATATAGTGGGGGAGCCAACTGCAAAAAGTGCAACTTCACATGAAATCATGCTAAGTTATAGGCTACCAGCAATATCTACATCGGGAAAAAAGGTAGTGCGAACGCCAAGATTTAGACATTAATCGTAAAATGTTTGCTTAATAGAACTTTTTTGTGAAAATTGTAAAGATATTTCTATAAATTATATAAAATACAATAAAACCTTACAAGTTGAGGTTTAAATTAAGAGGTGTAAAATATTTATTAGATAATTAATAATATATTAGCGTTTAGTTAGAAACAAATAGGTGTTATGAATAATAAAGGTGTTTTGAATAAACTAACCCTATCAATTGTGTTTGTTGCTTCTCTCTTCTTAGAAGGCTGTGGCCTTTTTGGAGGTGGTTCAGGAGATGGTGGCAATTTGGTAGGTGTTTCAGGTAGAGAAGGTTGGTATATGGCCACTCCTTACGGTATGCGAGCAGTTCCAGCAGGAACTTTTCATATGGGTCAGGCTGATGAGGATGTAGCGGCCAGTCAAATAAATTTTAACAGACAGGTTACGATTGGTGGTTTTTATATGGATGAAACTGAAATCACCAATAATGAATACCGTCAGTTTATCCAAAGAATGATGGAAGACTCCGCATCCACTTTAGGCAGAGATTATATTATGAAGGAAATTTATCCTGATACAACTGTCTGGATGAAAGATTTCACAAATCATATGGGTGATCCAATGCAGGAGTATTACTATATGCACCCAGCATTTGATGATTATCCGGTAGTTGGTGTTGATTGGGAAGCTGCTAAAGTTTTTTCCCAATGGAGAACTGACTATCTAAACTCTTACAGAGAATCTATGGGAGAGTTTCCAATGCCGGCATTTAGGTTGCCTTCAGAAGCCGAATGGGAATATGCTGCCAGAGGAGGAAGGGATATGGCCAAGTATCCTTGGGGTAATCCATACATTAGAAATGCCAAAGGTTGTATGTTGGCAAACTTCAAACCAGGTAGGGGTAATTATTATGATGATGGAAATGCATACACTGCTGAGGTGATGTCCTATTTCCCCAATGATTTTGGATTATTTGATATGTCAGGAAATGTTTCAGAATGGTGTGAAGATGCCTTCAATCCGGCATCTGTTCCTTTAGTATGGGATTTGAACCCAACATTTTTTGATGAGAGCGAACCTCGTAAAGTTATAAGAGGTGGTTCGTGGAAAGATATTGCCTATTACTTGGAAACAGGTACTAGAGCGTATGAACACAAAGACTCTACAAGAGCATATATAGGTTTCAGATGTGCAATGACTTATCTGGGTCGTTCATCAGGAGCAGAATTTTAATTGACTTTTTAAAAAAATAACACAATATTTAGAGCATAAACCATTAAAAACTACAAACATGAGTAATAAAAAAGGCGGATTTCAGGAGTTACTATTTAAAACCATCATGCCTAAGGTATATGGTATTGGAGCGGCTATCGTAATTATCGGAGCCATGTTTAAAATTCTTCACCTTCCGGGTGCATCTTTTATGTTAGGTGTTGGTTTAAGTACTGAGGCAATAATTTTCCTTTTGAGTGCATTTGAACCTGCACATGAAGAAGTTGACTGGAGCAAAGTATATCCAGAATTAGCAGAAGAATTTGATGAGGAGCCCGCACCTAGAAAAAAGCAAATTTCAACTGGTTCAGGTGGCTCTACCTCTCAACAATTAGATAAAGTTTTAGAAGAAGGAAAAATTGGTCCGGATTTAATAAAAAGCTTAGGTGATGGTATGAAAAGCATGGCTGATTCAGCTAAGCAAATGTCTAATTTGAGTAATGCTGCAGTTGCTACTAATGATTATGCTAATAATGTTAAGCAGGCTAGTAAATCATTATTAGAAATGAATAAATCTTATGATAACACTGTTAAAGCAATGTCAGAAATGTCAAATGCTTCAATGGATGCCAAATCATATCATTCACAAGTGCAGGCGGTAACCAAAAACTTGACAGCTTTAAATCAAGTTTATGAAATGGAATTGCAAGATTCTCAAAATCATGTAAAAGCTATGAATAAGTTTTACAAAAACTTATCTACTGCTTTAGACAGTATGACAGAGGCAAGTAAGGATACTGCACAATTCCAAACTGAAGTTAAAAACTTAACAACTAATCTTTCTCAGTTAAATAAAGTATATGGCAATATGCTATCTGCTATGAAAGGTTAATTCGTTTATAAAGCTTAAAAATTTAAATCTATGGCTGGAGGAAAAGAAACCCCAAGACAGAAGATGATCGGCATGATGTACCTCGTACTGACTGCCCTTTTGGCGCTTAACGTAAGTGTTACGGTACTCGACAAATTCATCGATATTAACAACTCTTTAGAAGTATCCGTTGATGCCGCTAAAGAGCAAAATGGAAATACTTTAAGTAGAATAGAGGGAAAGGTTGAAGAGTCTGGTAACCGACCAGATGATGTGAAGATTTTAGATCAGGCAAAGGAAATCAGGGAAAAAACCCGGGATATGATTGCTGAATTAAAGACTTATAAAGATACATTTATTGAAATCACCGGTGGTTACAATGAGGAAGGAGAAATGGAGGGAAAAACTGATTACGATAAAGTGGGTAACTACATGATGCCGGAAAATGAAAATAATGGTATCAAACTTCAAAAATCTTTAAATGAGTATGCAAAATTTGTTGATGAAACTATAGCTGATTCTGCCGTTAGTTTTGCTCCTTTGGCTTTGGATGCTGACGAAAATCCACGTTTTAAGAATAATCCTAATCAAAAAGGTAAGGATTGGGCTACTTTAGAGTTTATGGGTGCTCCAACACCTGCTGCATTGGCAACAATAAGTGATTATCAAAACAAAGTGATGGCCTATGAAGCAAGAGCATTAGATGTTTTGGCAAGAAGAGTTGGTGCGGGAGATTTAAAATTTGACCGGATTAGATTGGTTGCTTTGGCAGAACAAAAAATTGTAGCAGCTGGTGCAAAGTATAAAGCCGATTTAATAGTAGCGGCTTCTTCGTCTGCAGAAGACCCTGAAATGACTTTAAATGGAAATGAAATTGAAGTTGAAGATGGTGAGGGTAAAATTGAATTTACGGCTACTCCTGGTGCTTATGGTGAAGATGGAACCGTAAAGAAAACCTTTGAAGCTACTGCAAAACTAAAAGATAGTGTTTATAGGGATGAAATAGAATATTTTGTTGCTAAGCCTGTTATACAAGTTCAATCAGCAGCACTTAGCACACTATATCTGAACTGTGGGAACAAATTGAATGTTGGAGTTCCAGCTTTAGGCACATCATATAATCCTAAATTTTCTGTAAATGGAGGAACTTCGATACAAGGAAAGGAAAGAGGATTGGTTACTATAGTTCCAAATGCTCCAAAAGTTACATTAGGGGTAAGCTCTGATGGTAATAAAATTGGAGATGTTGAATTTGATGTTCAGCGCATTCCTAAACCTGAAATTAAGGTTTTTAATGGTTCTAAACCCGTTAATCTTCGTCAAGGAGAAAGCGCAAATGCTTTAAGGGTTTTAAGGGCACAAGCCATTCCTGATGAAAACTTTAAAGCACAATTACCTGATGATGCTCGATATAAAGTTACCAGATGGACAATTACATTGGCAAGAGGGCCTCGTGCTATTGGTCAACCAATTAAAGCAACTAGTGAAACAGTTAATTTATCACAGTTAATGGAAAATGCAAGACCTGGAGATCGTATAGTAGTTAATATTGACCAGGTATTAAGAAGAAATTTTAGAGGCAACACGGAAGAAGTGAATATTGGTGAGGAGGTTATACCAATTACTCTAAATTAATGAGATTATAAATTAAAGGTTATGAAGAAGTTTGTGTTATTAAGTGTTGGAGTTTTATTGATGGTGTTTGTAATGCCCGTTAAAGCTCAAGAATCCTCGAATGATGGGTATAATCCTAATTCGGTTCACCCTGTGCATGAGGATGATATTATGTTTAAGAAAAGGGTATGGAGGAGAATGGATTTGAGGGAGAAGCAAAATATGCCATTTTTTTCCAATGGAAATGAAATTACTAAGCATATTATTGAATCTGCAAAAGCGGGGATAATCCCGATTTATGAAGATGATTCAATGAAAAACAGAAGGACTAAAGAAGAATTTCTTGAAGCTTTAGAAAATCCTAAAATGCAAGACCTTAATGCTGGTGGTGATGATGATGGCTGGGGTGATGGTGGTGGTGATGACGGCTGGGGAGATGATGACGGCTGGGGTGATGATGGTGGAGGAGATGATGATGATGATACAGAAGAGGATACTGCCGATGATGAAGTAGATACGCAATTTAGAAGCAGGGATGTTGCCTTATTAGAAATCGTAGAAGATATGATTTTTGATAGACAAAGATCAGTTTTAGTTTGGGATATCCAAGCAATTAAACTTGTGATACCTGCTGAAAATTTTACTTCTGGTATTGAAAAAGTAATTGGGGTTTTTAAGTATAAAGATTTGGTTGATTTATTTAGAAGCAATCCTGAACAAATGATTTGGTTTAATCCCCAAAACAGTGCTGAACATAAAAATTTAGCTGATGCATTTGCCCTAAGATTATTTAGTGCCAGAATTGTTAAGGTTGCAAATCCTCAAGATAACATGATTATTGATATTTATGATAATAATGCTAAAGAAGGTATCATGGCGTCACAATGGATCGAATATGAATTAATGGAGAAAGAACACGAATTGTGGTCTTATTAATCTAATATAGATATTATTATAAAAGGAAGGCTTTCAGTCTTCCTTTTTTTGTTTGTAGTGGTTTTTAAAACTAATATAAAAGTATAATCAAGGCTAAGAATTTTTTAATGAAATCAAGCAATATTCTAGTGATTAAAAGGATAGTATTTAAAAATGAAACTCCTTAGTCCTTCGGACATCTCCATTGAAAGGAGGAAATAACTTATACAGTTATGACCTGTCTTAAGAAGTTACTAATCTTTCATATCAAGTCATGATTGATAGAACCTAAAAAAGAAACAGCCCCTATTTCCCTCCTTAATTTTAAAGAGGGAAATAGGGGCTGTTGTATATAATCAGTAACTTTTTCCCTATATATTTAGATTGTTTCTTTTGAAATCCTAAAGATTTTAAAAGAGATAAATCCACTAAACGAATAGCAGGGATAATTATAAAAATTCATTAAGTGTTATTGTTTAGCTTGTTCAGCAAAATACTGATGGAATAAAGCGACAGTTTCAATTCCTTTTAAATAGTTTTCCACTCCAAAGCTTTCATTAGGGGAATGAATAGCATCTGAATTCAGGCCAAAGCCCATTAAAATGCTATCTAAGCCCAGAATATCTTTAAACAAAGAAACAATAGGAATACTTCCGCCTTCACGGGTTGGAATAGGCTTTTTACCCCACACTTTTTCAAATGCCTTTTCAGCTGCTTTATATGAATCCGTATCAGTGGGCGTAACATACGGCATGCCACCATGATGCGGAGTTACTTTTACTTTTACACTTTTGGGTGCAATACTTTCAAAATGCTTTTGAAATAGCTCGGTAATTTCATAATGGTTTTGATTAGGAACCAGACGCATGGATATTTTAGCATGAGCCTTTGATGGCAATACTGTTTTAGCACCTTCGCCTATATATCCACCCCAAATACCATTTACATCTAATGTAGGGCGTATCCCCATTCTTTCTAATGTATTATAGGAAGCTTCTCCTTCTACATCATCAATATTTAAATCCTTTTTAAAATCTTCTAAATTAAAAGGAGCCTTATTCATTTCATCCCTTTCTGCTTGAGTAAGTTCTACAACTTTGTCATAAAATCCTGGGACTGTTACTTTCCTATTTTCATCTTGAAGTGAAGCAATCATTCTAGCCAATACATTAATTGGGTTTGCTACTGCTCCGCCATAAACACCAGAGTGCAAATCCCTATTCGGACCAGTAAGTTCAACCTCCAAATAACTAATCCCTTTTAAACTTACTGCCATAGAAGGATGCTCATTTGCAATCATGGAAGTGTCAGAGATTACAATTACATCTGATTTTAACTTTTCTTTATTTTCTGCAATAAATATTTCTAAATTTTCTGAGCCTACTTCCTCTTCGCCTTCGATCATGAATTTTACATTGCAGGGAACACCTCCATTTTTCATCATCATTTCAAAGGCTTTAATATGAATATACATCTGACCTTTGTCATCAGCAGAGCCTCTTGCAACTATTTTGCCATTTTTAATAACAGGATTAAACGGCTCGGACTCCCATAATTCATAAGGGTCTGCTGGTTGAACGTCATAATGACCATAAACCAATACAGTAGGTAAATTTGGGTCAATCAATTTTTCAGCATAAACAATTGGGTGTCCTTTAGTTTGGCAAACTTCAGCATTATCAGCACCGGCAGCTTCAAATTTTTCTTTAACAAATTCTGCTGCTTTTTGTACGTCACCTTTAAATTTAGGGTCAGCACTTACGCTTGGAATTCTAAGTAATTCAAAAAGTTCATCCAAAAAACGTTGTTTGTTTTCGCTTAAATATTGTCCTGTTTCTTCTTTAGTTATCATTAATCGAAATTTTATATAATTAATTACTTGATTTAAAATCCATCGTCATCATCATCTTCCTCTGATGCATCATCTTGCTGAGGAATAGGCGTATTATTAGCTGGTGTATTTGTATCGCTGGCTTCATTCGCCATTTCTAAATAATAAGGCGCATCTATATCAAAATATCTTTTACGATAATCCTCTATGAAATTTGTTACTTCTAATTTATCTCCTGTTAAAAATACAAATTCCCCGAATTTAGCTTTTTCAGCTTTAGATTTACGGTCTATCAAATCATTTGCATCCTCATTGGATGAGAAGAAAATTAATTGATCTTCCTCATAATGAAAGAAATACCAACAAGATGGGGAAACTTGCAAGAAAATTTTAATGGCAGATCCCATTTCCTGTCTTTTAATCTCAACAAATCCATCCAAGTTCGCATTAATATCTATATTTCCAGTATTAGATAAACCAATTTTTCCTACACTATACCATGCTTGTTCATCTGAGGACCACTTCATATCCAAATTGTTCAAGACTAATGTTTTGGTAAGGCTAGAGGACAAAGAGTGTAATGGAATATATTCATTAAAAATATTTTCCTCATATCTTTTAGCTGTACTATTTCCTGCCAGTTCTGCTAATTTTGGCAATAGTCGATCCAAATCTTTGGTTGATTCGGGAAGCCCTAGCCGTTGTACAACCTCTATCATATCATTACCGATGATCGGAGTAAAGGCATTTGGTAAATCAAACTCGGTGATCATCATTAAATTAAATATGAACTCCTGTGTCAATAAATCTCCAGATCCAGAACCTGCACTTTTGAATTCAGCTTCTTCCCTACTGTTCATAAATTTAAAGGGCCCCTCGAAATTAATTTTTTGTTCTTTTTCATTATAGGCAAAAAATTTACCTGATAATGAGCTGCCACTTTTTCTTTTTTTGTCTTCTATAATAAATTGGTTTTTAGAAGCACTATAGGTTAGCAACCCACTTGGAATAAAGAAGTCACTATCCGTAAAATCTCTTTTTTCATTTAAGAAAGTGGTATATAATTCATTATTAACCTTATCAAAATGAATGCCTGCCTGCAATGACTCTCCCATTTCTGTTTGACTATTATCAAAATCAATCACCACTTCTTTATTGCTTCCATCACTAGTATAACTTATCCAGGTGTTATAATTAGGGATATCTCTTAGATCAGGCTGTAGATATCCTTTTAATTCAAGTGCAGGTTTGTCAGCATACATCGTTACATCACCCTTATAATACATTCCCGGGCTAATCAACATACGATCATCTTTATTTACCACACCAGAAGATACCGTCCTTAATTTTCTATCGCGTTTTTCGGAATTCGGGATTGGTTCTAAGCTAAACTCTCCCATTTTTATAGAAAAAGTATCGCCTACAGAATTTACATAACGATAAGTAGCATTACCTATAAATTTATTTCTGGATATAATTTCAACCTCAGCATTGTAAAGGTTATGGTAGTTGGTTAGAGTATCCAGCGATAATGTCGCATTATATAGTTTATTAATATTTCCATTTTCACCTATGATTACTTCTCCTCCACTTGGTGTAATTTGTGCATCGGCAACGGTTATAGATGGAATTCCTGATACTGTCAAAGATTGCGATTCGATATCATAAACTGCTTTTGTGGCATTAAAAACCAATGAATCTTGATCTGGATTAGTAGAATAGAAATAAGAATTATTGATATCAATATTATTGGGCTTGGTCATCTCCACAATCTTTTCATCCAATTTCCATAATGCTGAAGGAATAGATGTTTTATAACTTGCATAAGGGAAGTTTAAGGCTGCATCCCCTTCAATTTCAGGGTTAATGGTTGCAGTATTAGCCTGAAAATCAAAATCTAAGCGGACATCATCTGATGCTAGGGCTGGAATGGTATCCGTGGATTCAATTTCGAAATATGCATTTCTGGCAGAGAAACCATGCTCTTTAAAGGTAAAATTATCAGAAACCGTATAAGAGCCTCGGGTTGTCATTTCACCCTGACCAAAAAGCCCCTTTTTAGAAATAATGGTCTTTCCTTCCAATGAAGCAGTTTCATCATACATCTTAAAAGGTTCAGATCTATTGGTTAGGTAAAGACTGTCTTTAGAGGTTAACCAACGCATATCAAAATTAGTTATTTCCATTTTTGGGAAAGACACTCCCTCAGTTTCACCTGGTTCAATATTGGCATAGGTCCCCAAACCTTTAATAGAATCCTTAAAGAAAGTGAAATTCTCTGAAAGAATAGTTGAGCTCAGATATTCAATTTTTTTACCCCCTCTTAATCCTTTGTTATCTAGCCTAATGCTACCGTAAAACTTGGCTTCACCGTTTAGTAGATCAATACCATCTTCCGAAACAGGATGCTCAAATCCTAATGATTTATCCGGCATCACTCGTAATTTCTCCTCAAATTCCGGAAAAATATCACCTGAATGGAACTGACCATCAAAAGCAATTGAATTAGGATCACTACTACTAACGGAATCAATCTCAAATGGAGGAATCACAAAATATAAACTTTGATCGTAAACTCCATCTAATATCTCTTCACCCAAAAAATAAACGGTTGCACCTTTAGTTGCATTAAATATCGGGTATTTTGGAAATTCCTTTTCAGCAGATTTATTATTGGGCTCATTGATGTAAAGAACCCCGGCTGTTTCCACCAATTGATTTTGGATTTGTTCTTTGTTGGATTGTTTGTTTTCTTCTCCTCTAGCTAAATTAAATTTAATATTGTCAATCTGGGGCATGGATATTAAAAAACTGTCGTAGTCCATCTCAAAATCAGAACCAAAATATTCATAATTACCAGCATATACGGTTCCGTTAAATTGTACATCCCTGTTTTTTTTCAAACTTACCCTTCCGCTATCGGGTGTTACTCTCACTCCTAGTTTATCATTAATAATAAACTCCTCAACACCTACAATATCCATCGTACCTTTATTCAAATTCAACTTCCCGTTAGGCTTGCCGGATGCCACAGATGAAATTTGAACATTATCATAATCCTTTTTACCCCATTTTGAATCTACATAATGAAAAGCTTTATCCAGCATTTCCACTTTACCGCTTACATGATCATATCTTATAAATCCATTTTCCATTAGCAGTTTCATGCCCGATCGAAGTTTCTTATCTTCAATACGCTCCATTTCCTCTACCACTTCATCTACATAAAATGACTTCCTGTTAGTCTTCCTGCTATAATGGACCACTACCTGTAATGGGTGAAAAGGATATAGACCAGATAAGCTATTATATCTATATTCATTATAATATTCAGCGGATTCAAACAATGCTGGCACTCTATTTCCTGCTATCAGCACAGAGATATCCACAATGGAAGAATCCATATCCCAACTAATTTTATCAGCCGTGAAATCCATGTTAAAGTAACTCGCATAAAATGGGGTGTTTTTGAAGTTACCTTTCTTTTTAAGAAGGGTTAATTGATTTTCATTGACTTTGTAATTAATGGCTAAACCAGGGTGAAAAATTGAATCTTTTCGCTGATAAATTGAGACACTGGTATGGTCAGATGTAAAAGTGCTATCTTTATAAACAAAGCTTCTTGACTCGGCCCTAAATTTTTTGTTTCCGGTACCTTGAAGCTCAACGCTTCCAATTCCGCTGTTCATTGATGCTGTACTAAGAGTTTTCCCTTTTAAAGTAACCCCTCCTTTCACATATAATCCCTGTTTATCGACAAAATTTAGGTCATATCCCGTTTCATATGATTGGAAAAAAGGATAATTTGAAGAGCCATTACGATTTTTGTTTTCTGCTTTAAATTCGACAATTCCTTTTACAGGTTTTTTAACAATTTCAGGATAATGAAGGGTAGATTGTTCTGCATAAAACTCTTTCTTGTTGACTTCAAAAGTAAAATCAGATAAATCGGCATATAATTCATTGGTGGATAAGCCAAGGTGCTCCCATGTCAGCCTTCCGCCTTCTGCTACAAAAGTGGAACCAATCAACTCCATGCTTCCGGTAACACTGTTTATTTTAACAGAATCAGTTGAGGTAAGAAATTTTAAATTTATGTTTTTCAGTTTTACTATAGGCCCTTCCAATACAGGCATAGGCTCACTGTATACTGGAGCGGAGGTTTTAACTTCTTCTTGTTCTTCTTCTAAATTATCCGTTTCTTCTCCCCAGCTATCATTATCTCCCCAGCCGTCATCTTCATTATCACCCCAGCCGTCATCTGATTCAGAACCCCAAGTATCCGTTTCTTCCTCTTCAACAGCTTCGGGGGTAGTTTCTACATCATCAATTTCTGGTTCTGAAGACCACTCAAAACTGACACTTCCACCACTAAAAGCCACTTGATAATACTTACTGTAAAAAATTGCTTTTTTCTCTAATATCTGTTCTGTTACCCGAAGCAATGATCTGAATTCATTCAAATCCAACTCATCAAAAGCTCTTTCAATAATCTCCAGAAAAGAATTGATGGCAGCAGCAGGATCTTTCAAATTTGATGCTGCACCTGATAAAGTGCTGATAAATGGAAGTCTATATTCGCGGATATTAAGATTTTGCTCCACCATTTTACCATAAATTGCCTCTATTTTCTCTCTGTTGGAATTGGTAAACAAATTATCCTGATTCCAGTAATTTTGGAAAAATAGAGATACCCCCTCTCCCTTTTCTGAATTCATTGTAGCCAAATCCATTTGGACCGACTTTAAGAAATCAGGTTCTTCTACTTCTTCAGAAACAGCAGCATCCTGAGAAAAAGCCCAAAAGGAATAAAAAAAGGTTAATATGGTGAAGAATAAAAATCTCATTTATTGTTCTTAAGCAAAAGTGCAGACCATTGGTTCCGTATTGATTGATTAACAAGTTTCAATGAAAATTTATCACATTCATTTAAAATATCTTGAATATCATTTTCATAAAACCCACTCAGCATCAAAAAACCATCTTTTTTGATGTGTTTTTGTAAATATTGAATATCTGCTAATAAAATATTTTTATTGATGTTGGCTAAAATCAAATCATAAACCCTTTCTTGTGGTATAGATTGAACTTCACCCTTCCAAACATTAAATTTTGAATTATCGATTGAATTTAACGAAAAATTTTCATTGGTATTTTCAACCGCCCATTCATCTATATCATAAGCCTCAACTTTTTCAGCTCCTTTGATAGCAGCTAAAATAGCTAAAATTCCAGTACCACAGCCAGCATCCAACACCCTCTTCGCCTGCAAATCCATACCATGCATCAAATTCAGCATTTGGTAAGTGGTTTCATGGTGCCCGGTCCCAAATGACATTTTGGGTGTTACCACTATTTCGATAGGGAATTTTGGATTAGGGGGATGAAAATCAGCCCGCACCAAGATTTTATCTTCCACTTCTATGGGCTGGTAATTTTTTTCCCAATCAGCATTCCAGTTTTCTTTCTCAACTGAGCCCAACTCATAGGTTACGGAAGTCAGGTTTTCATATTGCTGAAAAAGCTCCTCAATTTGAGAAGCTTCTACAGTTTGATTTTCATCTGAATAAGCAAAAAGCCCGTTTCCTTCTTCCTTTTCCTGAAAGGTAGAAAACCCGATTTCTGCTAACTCTGCCATAAAAATTTCAATAAAATCTTCAGGGCAATTTACTTCTAAAGAAATATAGCTCATTATCTATTTTTAAACTATCAATGCTAAGTTTAATGCACTGAAAATGCTTTCTTCCTCATTGATTTAATATTCTTTTAATTAATAGCACATGAACTTATCATTTGCTACTGAATTTAAAATTACCTTAAAATTTTCTCAAGTAATTGCCTGATAGGCTCTATCTAAAAGGACTTAATTATATCAGTAAAATCTCTTGACTTAAGAGAAGCACCACCAATCAATCCTCCATCAACATCAGCTTGAGAAAAAAGTTCTTTAGCATTATCAGGCTTGCAACTTCCGCCATACAAAATGGAAGTTTCATTTGCAGCATCTTGTCCAAATTTTGATGCAATATGCTCACGAATAGTTTTGTGCATATCTTGTGCTTGCTCGGAACTTGCGGTTTTACCCGTTCCAATTGCCCAAATTGGTTCGTAAGCTATGACAATATTTTTGAATTGCTCAACAGATAAGTGAAATAAGCTATTGGTCAATTGCTTGGTCACATATTCATTTTGCGTAGTTGCATCCCTAATTTCCAAAGGCTCACCGCAACAGAAAATCACCTTCAAGTCGTTTTTAAGTGCGTTATCAGTCTTTTTGGCTAAATCTTCATCAGTTTCTGAGAAATGTTGTCTTCTTTCGCTATGACCCAAAATCACATATTGAGCACCTAATGACTTCAGCATAGGAGCAGAAACTTCGCCAGTAAAAGCACCAGCATCTTCTTGATGACAATTTTGTCCTGCTAAAACTATTTGCCCCATCTCAGGAATTAAATTTTCGACTGCATATATGAAAGGAGCTGGAGGCGCAATTACCACTTTTACATCCGAAGGAGCTTCATCTTCCACCATATTGGCAATTTCAGAAGTTAAGGACTGTGCTTCGGTTAAAGTTTTATTCATTTTCCAGTTTCCTGCTACTATTTTCTGTCTCATCTTATTTTCGATTTATGTTATAGGCTAAAAAACAAAAATAAGAAGATTTGAGCATAAAGCTAAGGGATGGAGGGTTAAGATTATATGCACAGAGGTTGGGGATTCTCGACAGAAACTTTCACAAATTGAGAAGAGCCTTGTTTAAGTCTATCATCATCCATGGCAAAACCTTTGATAATATAATCCCTTATTACCTTTGTAGCCCAAATTCGGAATTGTGTACCTCGCTGAGATTTCACTCTGTAACCAACAGAGATAATGACATCTAAATTATAATATTCTAAATCACGTGATACTTCACGAGAACCTTCTGTTTGAACTGTTCGGAATTTCCGAACAGTTGAATTGCGCTCTAATTCGCCTTCTTGAAAAATACGTGTAATATGCTCAGAAATGGTGGATTTAGCTTTTTCAAAAAGCTCTTGCATAGCTTCTTGAGTAAGCCAAACAGTCTCATCATGCAAAAGCACGTCTACCTTTACTTCTCCACTTTGAGAAACATATAATAAAAAATTACTTTGGTTTGGAGTGAGACTACTTTCCATGATTTAATTCTTTCAGTTGAAATAAACAAATCTAAGAAAAGAATTTAACCATATGAATATTTGCATTTTGATAAAATTTTTAATCATTTCTAATCCTCTCACTTCATCGAATCCACAATTGGTCTCAAATAAACTTCAGGAATAGAAAAACCAATTTTATCTAGTTCCGCCTCTTTTATCAATAACATAAAGTATCACTCTAAATTTTGAATTCATCCCATTGAGAACAGATATCTTCGATTCTTAACCAAATCAAAGATTTTTGATGCTTTTCACCATTTTAGAGGGATTTTAATCTGTCTGTATATCTGTTTGATCAAAATTTATGTTTGAAGCTTTTTAATTAGCTTGATAAAAGATAAATTGAGACTTGGAAACAGCGAGCGTGTAAAATGAAAAGAATAAATTTCAACTCTATAAAAAGTAGAATGATAATCGGCTATGGCAGTATGGCATTGCTGATAGTAATTGTTGTTTTTATCACACTTTCGCAAATCGCCAATATCATGGAAATGGGAAATGATGTTTTGCAAAACAAACAACCTTCCCGAATGTATGTGGATGCCATGAAAAGTGGAGTACGCCATTCCAATGAAACGCTTCAAAACTACTTACTTTCAGGTGACGACAAGTTAAAAGATGAGATAAAAGAAATATGGGAAAATGAAATCCAATCTAGTAAAGACAGCATTGACTCTTTGAAAATCGGTTGGGATAATCCCGAGAACATTATTATATATGAAAAGCTTAATAGGTTAGCAGATAGAATCCAAAGCAATCAAGAGGAAGTAATGCAAAATGCCCAATTTGGGGACGGAGATATTAGCATATCGCTCGATGACTATGCCGGTATGGAGGGAGATACTATTTTCGACACAGATGACCTTCAAAATTGGATGGATGATGAATTGGCCAACCAAAGTACCAACAATAACCCTAATGGGAATTTGTATGCTGAAAATTTAAAACCTTTGAGTGATGAATTTGATGATAAAGCTAGCGTATTATTCTCCAATTTAGAACAAGAATCTTTGGACATAGGAGATAAAATATATGCTGCGCGTGATAGATTTGTAATAGTAGAATCAATCATTGTTTTAGTGTCTATTCTATTATGTTTCTTGCTCTATCAATTTGCAAGAAAGCAAATAAAAGGAAGTATTAGCACTTTACAAGACGAAGTAAAAGTTCTCAGTGAAGGAAATATCCCTGAAACCAGGGCTAAAACCAATGATGAATTTGATATTATTTTAGAAGAAATTCACACGCTTTCAAGTAATCTGGCTAATGTAAAGAACTTTGCTTTGGAAGTGGGGAAAGGAAGTTTTGATAGCGACATTTCAGTTTTCAATAATCAGGGTGATATAGGCACTTCTTTAGCCGAAATGCGGGATAGTCTTAAGAATGTTTCTGAAGAAGCTAGAATAAGAAATTGGACTAACAAAGGATCAGCTGAATTTGGGGATATATTAAGAAAGCATAATAAAAATATCAGTGAGCTAAGTGACCATGTTATCACTTATATGGTAAATTACCTAAGTGCCAATCAAGGAAGTATTTTTATAGTTGGAGAAGATGAAAATGGAGAAGAAGCACTTCATTTAACTGCTACTTATGCCTATGACAGAAAAAAATTCCTTGAAAAAACCATTCAACCGGGTCAAGGATTAGTTGGTCAAGCTTATCTTGAAAAACAATCCATCTATATGAAAGAATTGCCGGACAATTATGTTTCAATTACATCAGGTCTGGGGAAAGCAACTCCTAATAGCATTTTTATAGTCCCATTGATTGCGAATGAAACAGTTTATGGCGTTATCGAAATAGGAACTTTTACTGAATTCACTGAAAATGAGAGAAAATTCATAGAAGATGTAGGTGAAAATATTGCTTCTTCCATTCAATCAGTGAAAATTAATGAGCGAACCAACAAGCTATTAGAAGATTCGCAACAGATGACAGAGGAAATGCGTGCTCAAGAGGAGGAAATGCGACAAAATATGGAAGAGTTGCAGGCAACACAGGAAGAGATGGAGCGCTCGCAGAAGGAAAATACAGAGCGATTGAATGCCATGGAGAAAAGTGGAATGGCGTATATCGAATTTACTCCAAATGGAGAAATCATTACAGCTGACGAAACCTTCCTTAATTTATTTGGCTACAGTTCGGTTGATGAAATAAAAGGCAGACACCACAATATTTTTGTAAGTGATAAATATGCCAATTCAGAAGATTATCAAACCTTCTGGGAAAATTTAAAAGCAGGAGAAATTCAAAGTGGGATTTTCGAGCGTTATGGGAAAAATGGAAAGGAAATACATGTTAAAGGTTCGTATACAGTTCTTAAAAATCAAAACGGTGAGATTACAAAAATCATTAAGTTTGCCTTTGATGTAACAGAAATCTATCAAAAACTTGAAGCTATATTAAAAGAAAAAGAGGCTTTAATTCAGCAGTTAGAAGAACTAGAGACTAAAATTAAAAGTACAGGAGAGGGAGGTCTTGATGAATTAAAAGCCCACCAAAAGGAATTGAAAAAATCGTTGATCGAGAAACTTCAAAAAAACGAATCAGAATTAAAAGCATCTCTTGAAAAACAAAAAAAGGATTTAGGGCTTTCCTGAATAAGAATTAAAATTTGAATTACTTATACAACTAAATCTTACTAGAATTTCTAGTTTTATCCATTAGAAGTTAATTTTAAAAATTAAAAACATATAGTAAAATTGTAGGTTATTCAACCCTTATGAAAAAAGCAAATCAAGGAAAAACAGGAGTATTATTAGTGAATCTGGGAACACCCGATTCCACTAAAACATCGGATGTAAGAAAATATTTAAGGGAATTTTTAATGGATAAAAGGGTTATTGATATCCCATTTTTATTCCGTTGGATGTTGGTAAACTTGATTATTGCTCCTTTCAGGGCACCAAAATCTGCCAAAGAATACCGTAAACTTTGGGTGGAAAGAGGCTCGCCTTTAAAGTTTTATGGTGAAGATGTTAGGGATATGCTTCAAAAGGAATTAGAAGAAGAATATGTAGTTGCATTGGCAATGCGTTATCAGTCTCCTAGCATTAAAGATGCTTTGGAAGAATTAAGAGACCAAAAAGTTGCTAAGATAGTCGTGCTTCCATTATTTCCACAATATGCCTCTGCTACGAGTGGTTCTGTACATGATAAGGTGATGGAAATCGTACAGAAATGGCAAATTATTCCTCAAATCAATTTTATCAGCACCTTTGTGGAGGAACCAGGATTCTATAAAACCTTTGCAAGCTTAGGAAAAAGGCATTTGGACAATCAGGATTATGACCATGTCATATTTAGTTTTCATGGCTTGCCTGAACGACAAATTAGAAAAGCTTCAGTAGATAATTATTGTAAGCTGGGAAATTGCTGTAATGCCTATCATGACAAAAATAGATTTTGCTACAGAGCACAGTGTTTTCAGACCGCTCGACTTATAGCCAATGAACTTGCCCTTCCAGAAGATAAATATACAGTAACTTTCCAGAGCCGATTAGGAAATGATCCATGGATAAAACCATACACAGATGATGTGTTGAAAGATTTGGCTAAAGCTGGCAAGAAATCTGTATTAGCTTTTTCTCCAGCCTTTGTTTCAGATTGTTTAGAAACTACTATTGAAGTGGGAGAAGAATTTAAAGAGGAATTTGAAGCAGTTGGTGGTGAACGTTGGGATTTGGTAGAGAGCTTAAATGATAATAAAGAGTGGGTACAAACCCTAAAAACATTAGTACTTAAAAATTAGATTGCTTTATATTGAAGCCAAATGGTTTATTTAATTAAATTATTGGCTCATTAAATATGAAACGCCAATTATTTAAAGTCATATCGCCCTTAGTCCTACTTTTAATTGTTCAATCAGTTATGGCAATGCAAGGCGATTCATTGCAAAATTTACTTGAAAACAAACTTCAACACAAAGAATTCACACAGGAGGAAGAGGTAAAGGAATATTTAAAGCTGACTAGCGAGCTCTATAAAGAATCCCCAACTGATGCTTTATACTTTGTGAGAATATTAAAAGAAACATTAGAGTTGGAAGAGATGGAAACAGGGATAGGCTATGTTTTAAGTAAAATGGGAAGTTTCTATTGGCTTCAAGGAGGATATGACGCTGCATTAAAAGCCTATTTTGGGGCACTGCAAACATTTGAAAAGCAAGGAAACACTATTGAGGTAGTTAAAACCCTTAATAATATTGGAGAAACCTACAAAAAGCAAAATGATTATGGCCAATCCGCAAGATTTATAAAACTGGCATTAGCAAAATTAAAGGAAGTAGATGGCGTCTCGCCTGAGTTGTTATTAGTGAATTTAGGCCAGCTTTTCATGCTTAAAGAAAATTATGACAGTGCTAACTATTACCTCAATCAAATACTAAATAAAGATAGCATTAGCACTCAATCAAAAGGTTTCACTAATTTATATAAAGGCATAGTTAAGCGAGAAACAAATCAAAAAGATTCAGCCTTTTATTTTCTTCAAAAAAGTTTAATTTATTGGGAAGAGCTATCATATAATAGAGGAAAAGTGGAAAGCAAAATTGAAATTGCCAAGATTTACATTAATCGAAACACCCTCCTAAAGGCTAAGCAATTTCTAAAAGAAGCTGAGAGATTAGCACTAAAAACAAATTCCCTTGATTTATTGCTCAAAATTTATCAATCCAAAATTGATTTATATAAAATTAGGGGAAGCAAGGATTCATTGGTTCATTATTTTGATAAATTTCTAGAAATCAAAGATTCTATATTCAATTCAGAGTCAAGAGCGGAAATTAATAGACTAAGCATTCAATATAATTTGGCTCAAAAAGAAAAGGAAAGTTACAAATTGGCTTTAGAACAATCTCAATTAGCCAATAAAATTGAAAGACGAACGCAGTTTTTAATTTTATTGGTTGTGGTTCTGATTTTTGCCATTGTGCTCATATTTTATTTAAGAAATAAAAGTAATCAGCTAAAAAATGCCCACATAAAACTTAAACATCAAAAAGAAGAAATAGAGGAAAAGCAGCAAAAGATATCTTCAAAATCACTAGCGCTTGCACGGGTTAACAAGGAACTTCACAGCCTTAATAACAATCTGGAACAGAGGGTTATGGATAGGACAAAAATATTAAATGAAAGGAACAGGCAAATCGCAGAATTTACTTACTATAATTCCCACAAGCTGAGAGCACCCGTGGCCACTGTTTTGGGTCTCATAAATGTAATTGAACTAACCAAAGATGGAAAAATTGATCCTTTAGTATTAAAATATCTTAAAGCCAGTGCAAAAGAGTTGGACAAAGTGATTTTTAATTTGAAAAACCTACTAGAAATAGATGAGGAATAATTTCATTTAATAACAGGAAGAAAAACTTTAAAAGTGGTGCCTTGCCTAGTTTTAGATTTAAAATCAATCTTACCATTAAGGACATTCAATGTATCCACCACAATGTAGAGACCTAGGCCCGAACCATCAGTTCCTTGATGAGCCCTAAAAAACATATCAAATATTTTACTTTGATGTTCGTCTGGTATTCCTGAACCATTGTCTTCTACTTCAATTACATAATAATTGTTTTCAATTTTAGCACTTACTTTTATATAGGGTGAAGCATCCTTTTCAAAATCATGGTATTTCAGGGCATTAGTTACCAAATTGCTCAATACAATATTTAATCTTTTGGGGTCTGTTTTAATTTCAAAGTCAGAATCATAAGCTCTTTTCAACTCTACTTTTTCCGCATTTTCATAATATTTTAGATCCTCCACAATACTATCCACAATACTATCCATTTTAACGAATTTCATCTCCAGAGGCTTTTTGGTATTAGTAGAGAAGTCCATAATGCTTTTAATGAATTCTTCTAGCTTAGTGATGCTTAAATTCATTAATTTGAAATATTCCTTAATCTCATCTGGATTGTTTGACATTCCTGCAACCGAAATTAAACCCCTTAAAGATTTTAATGGTGCTACCAGATCGTGTGAAGAACGATAAACAAAATTATCTAATTCATTATTTATGGTTTTTAATTCCTCATTAGCTTTTTTAAGGCGCTCTTTTTGGGAGCGTAATTCTGAGGTTCTTTCTTTAACAATAGATTCCAACTTTTTATTGGTAATACTTAACCTATGTGTACGATATCTGATAAAACCAAAAATCAACAATCCTACTAATAAACCAAGAAGAGCATAGGTCACATAGCTTTCATACCATTTTGTGGGGACGATTATTTCAAGTTCAAATGGTTCTATTTTCAAATCCAAGTTATGGATATATCGAGCCTTTAGATGGAATTTATAATCACCACCGGCTAAATTTGTGTACTCCTTTCGAGTATTTTTCGTCCATTCAGACCAGCCTTCATCAAAACCCTCTAAATAATAAGAAAATTGTAAATTCTGCTTTAAGAAACTAGGTACTGAGAAGTAAAAATCAATTGAGTTACTTTTCTTTTTTGATAAAGATACTACGTCACTGCTACCCTTTATGTACACAGAACTATCTCCAATTTTAAGATATCTAACTTTGGCTTGAGGGGTGAAACTAAACTCTTTCTTCTGTTCAAAAATTTGTAAATATTGCAATCCTCCCCCGGATGTTAACCAGATATTCCCTCTTCTGTCCTCAGAAGGGTAACTGTAGTATTTGTATAGCAGTCCTGAGCTTTTATCATGCTTTTTAATAATCTCTCCACTCTTATTAAAAACCACAATTCCTTTTGCGTATGTTGAGCTTATAAATAAAGAATCTCTAAAGTTCTCTACATAATATAAATAAGTACTATCTTTCGAAAAGAATTGATTTACTTCAGTTTCCCAGGGCTTAGTTTCGTATGTATTGGGATTTAATTCAAAAATTCCATTCTCAGAAGTGAAAATCAACCATTCATTTTCCTCTTTTTTCAGAATTTCCCAGGCATAGTCGTTGTTGAAACTGAAATCCTTATTTACAATTCGAAAAGTATCATTTTCAAGCTTAGCTAGTCCTCCATTCTCACTATAAAATGAAACTAGCAATTCATCTTCAACTTCAAATGTTGTTAAGTACTTATCGGAGTGGATTTTTTTAAGAATCTCTCCATCCCATTTAATTAAAGAACTATCTGCCATAAAGTATACATCTCCCTTGTTTTCAGTTATTTTCCAAACAAACGAGATCTCTTCTTCATCAGTTAATCTATCTTTAAGGGAGTGATAAATCATATCACCTTTTCTATTTCTTGAAAAATATCCTATTTCATTGTTCCCAAAAGTATAAATCTTATCTCCTAAAATCTTTAAAGCAGTAACTGGTGTAAAATTTGGTGTTTTATATAATTCCCAATGCGTACCGTCAAATTCTAACAGGCCATTTTCATTTCCAAAATACATTATGCCATCTTCGTCCTCAACGGCCATATAATTATAGGAACTTGCCTGATAGTTGGATCCGTCAAAATCATGAAATATTATAGAATCTGAAGGTACTCCTTTAATGGAATCAGCAACTTGATAGGAAAAAGCATTAAAAGTGAGGCACTCAAAAATTAAAATGAGTAGAATTAAATGCCCTAGTTCCCTATATCTAGGACGAAACAATGATTTTGATATTGCCATATTCAAAAAATCCAATATTTCCTAAATTTAGATAATTTTTAACTACCCAAAAAATATCTTAGACTAACATGCATTTGGCTTCGATGTAATATACAATAAAAATAGCCCATACTTTTAATAAAAATATGGGCTATTGAAATAATACAATTAAATTTTTTCTATTCCATTTCGATCAGCTCCTGATTAGCATTCATGAAATGATATTCAGTTAATGCTAAAGAACTATCTTGAATTAATTTAATCCATTTTCCGTATTTAAAAAACCATTTTACTCTTAATGAAATAATTCCTTTTGTATAATACGAATACAAAAACGGATGCAAAGCAAGACTCAATGATTTTTCATTTTGTTTTGTCAACAAATAATCTAAATCTTGCTCAATTTTATCTGTAACTAAAATAGAAGCCGTTATTTTACCTGTTCCATTACAAGTAGGGCAGCTTTCTTTAGTAACTATATTCAATTCAGGTCTTACCCTTTGACGGGTCACCTGCATTAATCCAAATTTAGATAATGGAAGCACCGTATGCTTAGAACGGTCCGTTTCCATAAACTCCTTCATCTTTTTGAAAAGAAGTTTTTTATTATCAGGATTTTTCATGTCAATAAAATCGACCACGATAATCCCTCCCATATCTCTTAACCGCAACTGACGCGCAATTTCCTTGGCTGCTTCCAGATTTGTATTTAAAGCAGTATCTTCCTGACTTTCTTCATTACTGGATTTGTTACCACTATTAACATCAATCACATGCAAGGCTTCTGTATGCTCAATTATGAGATATCCTCCACCTTTTACATTCACAGATTGACCGAATAATGACTTTAATTGCCTCTCAATCCCGAAATGTTCAAAAATTTTATTTCTTCCAGAGTAAAGCTTTAGGATTTTTTCTTTACTAGGATCAATTTTCTGGATATAGGTCTGAATTTCCTTATAAGTTTCTTCATCATCGACATGGATACTGTCGAAAGATTCATTCATCATATCCCTTAAAATGGAAGAAGCCCTACCTACCTCACCAATAATTTTATCCTTTGGCTTGGCATTTTTAAGCTTTTTAACTCCATTTTCCCAAGTATCTAATAAATTCCTTAGGTCTGTATCCAGTTCTGCTACTTCTTTACCTTCAGCAACAGTACGGATAATTACGCCAAAGTTCTCTGGCTTAATGGAAGAAATCAACCTGGTGAGTCTTTTACGTTCCTCACTAGTTGATATCTTTTTGGATATGCTTATTCCATTGGCAAATGGTACTAATACCAAATACCTTCCTGCTAGTGACAACTCGCATGATAGTCTTGGCCCTTTCGTAGAGATAGGTTCTTTAATAACCTGAACCAACACCTGCTTGTTCTTGGAGAGCACCTGTGAGATTTTACCTAACTTGTCAATCTCAGGCTCTAATTTGAACTTACTTAATTTGTATGAGGTGTTATTACGAGTAGTGGCAAATTTAGTATATTTTAAAAGTGAGTTCACTTTCGGTCCAAGGTCATGATAGTGCAAAAATGCATCTTTCTCATAACCCACATCCACGAATGCGGCATTTAAACCTTGCATTACTTTTCGGACGTTTCCTAAATAAATATCACCCACACTAAACTGCTCTTCTTTATTATCATAATGAATCTCAATGAGGTTCCTATCATTCAGAAGGGCAATACGACTGCCATTTTGAGTTGAATTAATAATTAATTCATTGCTCAAAGCTCAATAAGTTTAAGTGAAAAACTAAAAAAAATGTCTTCTAAAAAGACAAACAAGAAGTAATGATTACTTCTTGGTCTTGTGTCTGTTTTTTCTTAGTCTTTTCTTTCTCTTATGAGTTGAAATCTTGTGTCTTTTTCTTTTTTTACCGCAAGGCATAACTTTAAAATTTTTTGTTAAACAATTTTATTATAATTCATTCAAGTAACTGTCAACAGCTGCTAACAGCTGCTCATCGTTACTTTTATTTTTAATTTCCGTAAATAATTTCTTGGCTTTTGCCTTCTCTCCCTTATTCATCAAACTTAAAGCCAAATAAAACTTGGCCTGAATATTATCAGGATGTTGGCTTAAAAGTTTTTCAAAACGATCAATAGCTTTGCCATACTGACCTGATTGTACAGAAAGAATTCCCAAGTTAAATAATGCTTCTTCATTATTGGGTTCTTCTTCCACCACTTCCAATAGCATCGAAATCCCTTTCATTGGATTTTCTGATGAAACATAAGTCATTGCTAATTTTATTTTAGCGCTATTGTTAGCAGGGTTTTTATCCAATACTTTCTGTAAGTATTCCCTAGTTTTTTTCGCCAATCTATTAGCCTTTTCTGCATCAGCTGCAAAACTGAAAGCTTCATAATAGGCGTTTCCTATTAATTCATTATCCTCCTGAGATAATTCCACATACTTAGCTGCACTATCCAATCTATTTAGATCTCGATAAACGCTAGCTAAAGAATCCGCAAATATAACACTATTTTCTTGATCTTCAGCTAAATTATAACTATTTCTTAGCCGTTCAATGTCTGCCTTTACCTCTGCAGGAATGTCTCCTGAATGAGATTCGGACATCATTCTATTTGCGGAAGTGGAAGAATCACCCTCAGAAGGAGTGTTGTTTTCTACAGGCTCACCCTCTTTTTCAATGCTTTCATTCTCATTATCAACCACTACTTTAGGCAAACTGAAAAACACTGCTACTAAAGCAATGGCAATAACAAGTAATATGATTCGGGATTTGAGCATGCCTGAAATTAAACTTCTTCAGTTATCTTATTGGAACTTTTAATTTTTTCCACAAAAACTTTTGAGGGTTTAAAACTAGGCACATAATGCTCATCTATTACGATAGCGGTATTCTTGGAAATGTTACGAGCAATTTTCTTTGCTCTCTTTTTATTTACAAAACTTCCAAAGCCTCTGACATAAATGTTTTCACCATCAGCCATTGAGTCCTTCACAACAGAGAAAAATGCTTCTACTGTAGCGGTTACATCTGCTTTGTCTATACCTGTTTTTTCAGAAATTTCTGATATAACGTCTGCTTTAGTCACGCTTCTTTATATTTTAAATTATTAAAAAATTTCTCCCTTTCATTTTGGGTCTGCAAAGGTAACCCTACATTTTTGAATTTAAAAGTAAAATCTTTTAAAGATATGTAAGCTTTTTATATACATTCTAGATTTAACTTTTTAATCCTCAACAATTTATGCAAAATTTTATCAATAACTTCATCTTTATATTCTTTATTTATTTAATTTAAGATTACGCATATTTGCACTTATATGACTCAGACTTTCTCAAACCGTATTATAAATTGGTATAAGAATAACCAAAGGGACTTACCATGGAGAAACACTTCCGATCCATACAAAATATGGCTTTCTGAAATAATTTTACAACAAACCAGGGTTAATCAGGGCTTACCATATTACAATAAGTTTGTCAGCCAATATCCTAGCGTACATGATTTGGCAAAGGCACCAGAAGATGAAGTGATGAGGCTGTGGCAGGGTTTAGGCTATTATTCGCGAGCACGAAATCTGCACGAATGCGCAAAATCAATAGTAAAGGATTATAATGGTGAGTTTCCTCAGACCTATAAAGAGTTGTTAAAACTAAAAGGAATTGGCAAATACACGGCAGCAGCCATAGCTTCTTTTGCTTTTGGACATTCGGTGCCTGTGGTAGATGGAAATGTTTTCAGGTTGCTGGCAAGATATTTTAATCTTTCCGATGATATTTCACAGCCAAAAACATTCACTAAATTCTTCAATGTTGCAAATGAACTGATCTCTAAAAATCAAGCTGCTTCTTTTAATCAGGCCATGATGGAATTGGGAGCCACAATTTGTACTCCAAAAAATCCAGATTGTGAAAATTGCCCACTGGCTCAGGAATGCGAGGCAAGAATACTTCATAAACAATCGGAATTACCTGTTAAAAAGAAAAAAATAAAAGTGAAAAACCGATATCTCTATTATTTAATCTGGCAAAAAGATGAAAAATTGGCAATGAAAAAAAGAGGCCCCAAGGATATTTGGCAAGGCTTATTTGATTTTGATTTAATTGAAAGCAAAAAGGCTTTATCAACAGAAGAGGTTTTTGAAAAAGTAAATGAGCAATATAATAATGCTGAAGTAGTTGAAATATCTGAGCCTGTCAAGCATATACTATCGCATCAGAGGCTGGAAGCTATTTTTATTGAATTAAGATCAAACAATCAGAATGTTCTAAACGACCATGATTTAAAATATTACACTAAACAAGAGGTGGAAGAATTGCCAAAGCCCAGATTGATCGAGAAATATTTGACAAGCAAAAATTTTTAGGTAAATTTATCATTGAAGTTATGAACTGCTGGAATTTTTTTCCAATAAAAAGCAGTTTACTTCAACTATTAACAGTAATTTTGAACTAAAACTTTTTAAATTATGCAAGGAGTAAACAAAGTCATTTTGATTGGCAATTTGGGTAAAGACCCAGAGGTAAGACATTTAGACAACGGAGTTTCCGTTGCAAATTTTTCAATAGCAACAACCGAAACCTATAAAGACAGAAACTCAGGAGAACGAGTTGATCAAACAGAATGGCACAACATTGTGCTTTGGAGAGGTTTAGCGGAAGTAGCTGAAAAATACTTGAAAAAAGGTGATAGCATCTATATTGAAGGAAAACTTAGAACCAAATCATGGGAAAAAGATGGGGTTACTAGATACACAACAGAGGTTGTAGGTGACCAATTAACTATGCTTGGCGGTAAAAGAAATAATGATGATTCGGGACAATCTTCAAATTATGCTGGAGGTAACCAATCTAATAACCAACAGGCAGCGGCACAAAGCCAAACCCCGGATACCAACAGCGAAATGGACGATTTACCATTTTAATATAATATAATTTATATAAAAAATTGGAAGACCCTTCCCCTAGTATATTTTTATTAGCAAGCATAGCCGAAAACGGCAATCATTGGTTTTACATCATCAATACTGTATTGATGATGTTTTTACTAATGATGTCAGCTCTTGTTTCAGGCTCAGAAGTAGCCTTTTTTTCTTTATCACATGATGATTTGGCCAAATGCAAAACCAGTAATTTACCAAGCGAGCAGACCATCTTGGAATTATTAAAAAATCCAAAAAGATTACTGGCCACGATCTTAATTCTTAATAATTTTATTAATGTAGGCATAGTTACCCTTTCAACCTATGTAACATGGGAAATTGTAGGCACTAAAGAAACTGAAGGCTTATTAGTGGTTACTTTAACCGCAATCATAACTTTTCTAATTGTTTTTTATGGTGAGATTGTCCCTAAAGTTTATGCCAATCAAAACAATTTAAGTTTTGCTTCCAGAATGGCTTTCCCACTTAATTTCTCTGCCAAAATTTTCAGCCCTTTGTCATTTTCATTGATGAGCCTAAGCAATATTATTGAAAAAAGAGTAGAACAAAAGGGATTTAGTGTTTCAATTGATGAATTACATCATGCGCTGGAAATCACTGCAGATAAAGACACCACTGAGGAGGAAAAAGGAATTTTAAAAGGAATTGTAAATTTTGGCACACTTTCGGTTCGACAGGTAATGAAGTCCCGATTGGATATTACTGCATTTGATATTGAGGATGATTACCATAAGTTAATGGATCAAATCAATAAAAACGGTTTTAGTAGAATTCCCGTTTACCGAGATACAATTGACAAAATTGAAGGAATCCTTTATGTAAAGGATTTATTGCCTTATATCGAGAAAGAAGAAAATTTTCAATGGCAAGAGCTTTTAAGGCCGGGTTTTTTCATACCTGAATCTAAGAAAGTTGACAGCCTCTTAAAGGATTTTCAAGAAAAAAGAGTCCACATGGCTATAGTGGTGGATGAATATGGCGGCACATCAGGCCTTATTACCTTGGAAGATGTCATTGAAGAAATAGTAGGGGAAATTAATGATGAGTTTGATGAAGACATAGATGTTGCCTACAACAAACTTGATGAATATACTTATATTTTTGAAGGGAGAACTTCCTTAAATGATTTCTGTAAAATCATAAATGAAGAACCTAGCACCTTTGATGAAGTTAAAGGAGAAAGTGAATCTTTAGGCGGGTTAATATTAGAAATCAATAGCAAGTTGCCTCGTACTGGAGAAAAAATCAAATTCAAAAACTTTACCTTCACCGTAGTTGCGGTAGACCAAAAAAGAATCAAAAGAGTAAGGGTGTTCACTAAAAATTAGTCTTAGAGCCCTGAATCAAGAAAAAACTAGATTACCATGCTTGTATTCGTATTAAGCACTTTTGTGGCAGTATTTGTTTCCTTTTTATGCTCAATGGCTGAAGCTGTACTTCTCAGTGTAGATAAAGTAAAAATAGAAACTGATAAAGAAAAAGGCTTGACTTATGCCAAAATAATGCACAAGCTCAAGTCCAATATTGACAGACCCATTTCTGCCATTCTTATATTAAATACCATTGCCCATACAGGAGGCGCAACTATAGCAGGTAGTGCATTTGATGAAATCTATGGTGAAAAATATATCTGGATATTTTCTGTCATTTTCACTATTGTAATCCTTTTTGGAACTGAAATAATTCCTAAAGTAATAGGGGTGAATAAATCGAACCTGATTTCAAGAAAAATGGCTTTGCCACTACAGTTTACTATAAAAATCCTTCATCCATTTATTGTAGTGACTCAGGCATTTACCAAACTTTTAGTAGGAAAACGTAAGAAAAGTAATCCATACAGTTTAGATGATATCCGAACCATAGCTAGAATGGCAAAAATGGAAAAGATAATTGATACAGACCAAGAAAGTATCATCATCAATACTTCCACCTTAAAAAAACGTTTTGTGAAAGAAATTATGCTGCCAGTTGAGCAAATAATTTTTTTCAAAGAGAACATTAGTTTTGACAGATATTTCAATTTGGCCGCAGAACATAAACATACTCGTTACCCAATAAGCAGTACTGATTCTATTGAGGATGTGTATGGTTATATCAACTTCAAAGAAATTGCTTTAAATGAAAAAATATCTTCAGAAAACAATAGATTAAAAGAATTTGTAAGACCCATCATTTTCATTAAAGAAAACACTCCAATCATCAATCTATTGAAAAAAATGAATGAAAATAGATTTCACATTTCTATGGTAAAATCCAATGATGATAAAATTGTTGGGATGATTACTTTAGAAAATTTGGTGGAAACTGTTGTGGGTGATATTGAGGATGAATTTGATTAAATTTATTACACAGTTTAAGAATTAAATACTTAACATTCCTGCAATACTAAAAATGTCATTTTTGTGACAATCTATTCTAAATTTATTTCCGTACTTTAATTAAATTTATTTTGATCAAATATGAACGATACTTATTTAGAAACCACAAAGGATGTTTATAGAAAGGCAGCCGAAACTCCTGATGTTGGCCTTTGTTGCACTACAACGCCTATTTGGCAATTGCCAGGATTAGATATTCCCAAAAGAATGCAGGAAATGAATTACGGTTGCGGAAGCACAGTTCATCCTCGTGATTTGGTCAACAATCCTAAAATATTATATGTTGGAGTAGGCGGAGGAATGGAACTACTTCAATTCTCTTATTTCAGCAGACAGAAATCGGGCGTTGTTGGCGTAGATGTAGTGGAAGAAATGCTTACTGCTAGTCGAGACAATTTTTCTGAAGCTGAAAAATTAAACGATTGGTTCGAATCTTCATTTGTAGATTTAAGAACAGGCGATGCATTAAATCTTCCGGTGGAAGAGAACTCAATAGATGTAGCTGCCCAAAATTGCTTATTTAATATTTTCAAAGAAAGTGATATTCAAATGGCGATGGATGAAATGTATCGTGTATTGAAACCTCATGGTCGCTTGGTGATGTCTGACCCTGTTTGTAATCAAGCCATGCCTGAAAATTTAAAGGAAGATGAGCGACTGAGAGCTCTTTGTTTAAGTGGTTCATTACCATTAACAGAATATATTAAGAAAATTACAGATGCAGGATTTGGTACTGTTGAAATCAGAGCCAAAAGACCTTATAGAATCTTAAGCCCTAAACATTATGACACTCATGAAAATATTTTTATCGAAAGTGTAGAGGTTTGTGCTATTAAAGACCCAATGCCTGAAGATGGTCCTTGTGTGTTTACTGGTAAAACAGCTATTTATATTGGTGATGAAGAATATTTCGATGATAAAAAAGGACATGTTTTAATGCAAAATCAGCCATTATCCATTTGTGATAAAACTGCCAATGCATTGAAGTCACTTGATAGAGAAGATATTTATATTTCACCTTCCACTTATTTTTATGATGGAGGCGGTTGCTGTTAACATTAAAAATAATTAAAGGGCAACATTACTATTGCCCCTTTAATTTTATAATGCTTTTAAAACATTTTTAAGCATTCCGTTTACCTCTTCTGCGTGCTTAACAATATCATCATTCTCCACTACCTTCATGGCAGCGGCAGGATCCATGGCTGCAACTTCAATATCTCCGCCTTCCATTTCCCTTATGGTAACATTGCATGGTAACATAGTGCTGATATGAGGCTCAATGGACACAACTTTGTCTGCATAAGTAGGATTGCAAGCCCCTAGAATCACATGAGGCAAATAATCTTTATCCAATTTCTTCTTCATGGTTGCTTGAAAGTCTATTTCAGTCAAAATTCCAAAACCTTCTTCTTTCAATGCCGCTTCTACTTCACTTCTTACTGCATTAAAATCTTTTCCTTTTATTATTTTCGAATTATAGTAATTCATATCTGTTGTTTTTAGTTTATTATATCTACGTTGCAAGCCGCATATTGATTGATATAAAACAAATAATTGCATACCCTATAATCCTATTTGTGATAATTGTTACATTAAAATAGCTCACAGACATTTTAAACGATAATGACATAAGTGAAAATAAGCTACTACGAGGGTTAAAATCTGTTTATATTTGCCCAAACATTTTCCAACTTAATCGTTTGTTGTAAGTATGGATTTTAAAATCACAAGTGAATATCAACCAACTGGAGACCAGCCAAAAGCTATTGAAGAACTTCAAAAAGGGGTTGATGATGGAGAACAAGACCAGGTGCTTCTAGGGGTTACGGGCTCTGGAAAAACATTCACTATTGCAAATTTAGTAGAACGGGTTCAAAAGCCTACTTTGGTTTTAAGCCATAATAAAACCCTAGCTGCCCAGCTTTATGGAGAGTTCAAACAATTTTTTCCCGAAAATGCAGTAGAATATTTCATCTCTTACTACGATTATTACCAGCCTGAAGCCTTTATTCCTTCAAGTAATGTTTATATAGAAAAAGACCTTTCCATTAATGAGGAAATCGAAAAACTAAGATTAAGTGCCACTTCAGCACTGCTTTCAGGAAGAAGGGATGTAATTGTAGTGGCTTCAGTATCCTGCATTTATGGTATTGGAAACCCTGAAGAGTTTGGCAAAAATATTATTCGCTTGCAGCAAGGCGATAAAGTTCCTCGAAATCAATTGTTATTTGCCTTTGTAGATATACTATACAACAGAACCACGGCTGAATTCAAGCGAGGGACATTTAGAGTAAAGGGCGATACGGTTGATATTTTTGTGGCTTATGCCGATTTCGCCTATCGAATTATGTTCTGGGGAGATGAAATAGAATCCATTCAAAGAATTGACCCTGAAACCGGAAAGAAAATTTCCGAGGAAAGAATTATCAGTATTTTTCCAGCCAATCTTTTCGTAACAGGAAAGGATGTTTTACACCAGGCCATAAAAGAAATTCAAAATGATATGGTAGAGCAGGTAAAGTTTTTTGAAAGGGATGGGCGATTTTTGGAAGCCAAAAGACTGCAGGAAAGAACCGAATTTGATATTGAGATGATGCGGGAACTTGGCTATTGCTCTGGAGTAGAAAATTATTCCCGTTATTTCGATAGAAGAACGCCAGGTTCAAGGCCGTTCTGCTTATTGGATTATTTTCCAGATGATTATTTGATGGTTATAGACGAGAGCCATGTTACCGTACCGCAAGTTCGAGCTATGTATGGAGGAGATAGAGCCAGAAAAATCAACTTAGTGGATTATGGCTATAGATTACCGTCCGCAATGGATAATAGACCATTGAAATTTGATGAATTTGAAAATTTGATTGGTCAAACAATCTACGTCAGTGCTACACCTGCCGAATATGAATTGCGTAAAACAGAAGGAACAGTAGTAGAACAAGTAATTAGACCAACAGGCTTATTAGATCCTGAAATTGATGTACGACCAAGCGGAAATCAAATTGATGACTTATTAGAAGAAATTGATGAGAGAGTAAAATTAAATGAACGGGTATTGTGCACTACTTTAACTAAAAGAATGGCAGAAGAGCTGCACAAATTCTTAGGTAGAGCAGGTGTTAAATCTCGCTATATTCATTCTGAAGTAGATACTTTAGACAGAGTGGAAATCCTGAGGGATTTAAGATTGGGCGAATTTGATGTATTGGTTGGCGTAAATTTACTTAGGGAAGGATTGGATTTACCAGAAGTTTCCCTAGTTGCCATATTAGATGCAGATAAAGAAGGTTTTTTAAGAAATCAACGTTCCTTAGTTCAAACCATCGGTCGTGCGGCACGAAATGAAAAAGGGAAAGTAATCATGTATGCTGATAAAATCACAGACTCCATGCAACAAGCCATGGATGAAACCAACAGAAGAAGAGCCATCCAAAAAGCATATAATGAAGAACATGGCATTACACCAAAAACTGTTTTCAAATCTAGGGAAAGCATTTTAGGTCAAACCGTAGCCGTGGATTCTAAAAAGACATCTCAACAGAAATATTATGCAGGCTTGGAAGAAACCTCTGTTGCTGCTGATCCTGTAGTTCAATACATGGATAAACCAGCATTGGACAAAATGATTGCCGCTACTAAAAAGAAAATGGAGAAAGCCGCAAAAGACCTCGATTTTATAGAAGCAGCAAGGTTAAGGGACGAATGGCAGGAACTACAAAAATTACTTAATAAGAAATAACCTTGTGATAATACTAAAAGATTACCTTTGCAAAAATTTAAAATATGAAGATTAGATTTATAAGTGTTTTTATTTTAAGCATTTTCACTATTTCGCAAGCCTTGGCTTGGGGACAAACAGGTCATAGGGTTGTTGGTGAAGTGGCATCCTTCTATTTAAAAAGAAAAGTAGAAAAAAGAATAAGTGATATTTTAAATAGGGAATCCATAGCTGTAGCCAGTGTATGGATGGATAATATCAAATCAGATGACAGCTGGGATTATGCAAAACCTTGGCATTATGCTACCATTCCTGATGGAATGACTTATGAAGAGACTGAAAAAAATCCTGACGGTGACATCATCAAGATGATTCAAAAAATTACAAAGGAATTAAA
Source organism: Bacteroidota bacterium (assembly GCA_051747245.1). Lineage (GTDB taxonomy): Bacteria > Bacteroidota > Bacteroidia > Cytophagales > Cyclobacteriaceae > Marivirga. The sequence goes on along the minus strand of JBNJFX010000009.1, from coordinate 31,283 downwards.
GGCCGGAAATCTTGATACTAAAAGTGAGCAAGAGAAACTCAAAATGTTAATTCATTTAGTAGGCGATATCCATCAGCCATGTCATGTTGGTAATGGGGAAGATATTGGTGGGAATGCTGTAAAAGTTAAATGGTTTGGTCAAAATTCTAACCTACACAGGGTTTGGGACAGCGAAATGATCAAATCCAAGGCTTTTAGCTATACCGAATTAGCTGATGTAGTAAACATCACCACAAAAGAAGAAATAAAAGCTCTCCAAAATAGCACTATTGATGATTGGTATAAAGAAGCCATGGGGTTAAGAGAACAAGTATATGAATTACCGGAAGATATGTATTTAGGTTATGAATACCGTTATAAAAACTGGGAAACAGTTCAAACACAATTAAAAAAAGCGGGTATCAGATTAGCCGGGCTTTTAAATGAAATATATGGGTAAAGTTTCAATAGAAATGAAGCTAGTTTAGCTTCATTTCTATTGAAACATGTTTTCTTGAGCTAGTTATCGACTGACATAACAATACTTGATGAAAACCTTGCTTCCTTAAAGATATTTTAATCTTCAAATTCAAAATCTTAACTTACTGTTTTTTGCTCATAAATTTCAGCCAAAGCATCTACCGCTTTATCTATTTCCTCAGCTGTATTGTATTTACTGAAAGAAAACCTCACATTTGGTCTTTCTGAGGCTTTTCCTAATTCTGCTATTACATGTGAACCAACATCACTTCCACTACTGCAAGCCGATCCACCACTAGCTGAGATGCCTTTAATATCTAAATTGAATAAAAGCATATCGCTCATATCGGAAGGAGGTAAGCAAACATTCAATACGGTATAAAGACTTTTTTCCTGATCAGCACTTAAGCCATTAAAAGCAACGCCTTCAATTTTAGCTCTCAACTTCTGAATCATTCTATCTTTTAAACCCTGAATATGGTTTTGATGCTCTTCCATATCCCGATAGGCTATTTCAATTGCTTTGGCTAAACCTACAATTCCATAAACATTTTCCGTTCCTCCACGCATATTTCGCTCTTGAGCACCACCATGAATGAAAGGGTGAATCTTATGTTCATTGTTAATGTATAAGAAACCCACACCTTTAGGCCCATGAAACTTATGAGCCGCACCCACTATATGTTGCGCCTTGATTTCCTGTAAATCATGGTTGTAATGCGCCATGGTTTGTACTGTGTCAGAATGAAAAACAGCTCCATGTTCTTTACAAATCCAGCTGACCTCTTCAATATCTAAAATATTTCCTATTTCATTGTTTCCGTGCATCAAGGAAACCAAACTATTAGGATTTTTGCTTAACCAATCTTTTAGAGCATCCAACTCAACTGAGCCATTTTCATCCAAAGGAACATAATCCAACTCAATATGGCCAGCTTTTTCCAAATGTTGAAGTGTATGCAATACCGCATGATGTTCAATCTTAGAGGTCAGTACTTTTTTGATGCCTTTTTGATCAATACTACATCTTAAAGCTGTATTATCTGCCTCAGTCCCACCGGATGTGAAAAATATTTCAGAAGGAGAAGTATTCAACAGCTCAGCAATTGTCCTTCTAGATTTTTCAATGGCTGCCCTCACTTCTCGCCCGTGGGAATGAATGGACGATGGATTACCATAATGATTCAACATAAATGGCTTCATCGCTTCAAAAACTTCAGGGTCTAAAGCGGTAGTTGCTGCATTATCTAAATAAATCCCTGCCATAATATTAGTTTTCTTTATATGCAATAATCTCTTTAATATCCGAAATCATTTTCTGTGCTAAATGCTCAGCTTTTGATTCAGAATCGGATTCAGAATAAATTCTAATGATAGGTTCAGTATTTGATTTCCTCAAATGAACCCATTCTTTATCAAATTCTACTTTTACACCATCTATTGTATTGATTGGCTGATTTTTATATCGCTCTTGAATGGCTTCCAATATACCATCAACATCAATTTCCGGGGTTAATTCAATTTTATTTTTAGAGATATGATAACTTGGGAAAGTTGCTCTAAGTTGAGAGCAGGATTTTCCAAATTTAGCTAAATGAGTAAGAAATAAAGCAATCCCCACTAATGCATCTCTTCCGTAATGTAATTCAGGATAAATGATTCCGCCATTACCTTCACCACCGATGATTGCATTGGTTTCCTTCATTTTGGTGACCACATTTACTTCTCCTACAGCGGAAGCTTCATATTTACCGCCTCTTTTCTCTGTCACATCTCTCAATGCACGAGTACTGGAAAGATTGGAAACCGTATTTCCCTTTTGTTGGCTTAAAATATAATCTGCTACAGCAACCAATGTATATTCTTCTCCAAATGGAGTTCCATCTTCATTTACAATAGCCAGCCTGTCCACATCAGGATCCAAAACAAATCCTAAATCATAGCTTCCATTTGCTAATTCATTACTGATATGCGTGATGTTTTCTGGTAAAGGCTCAGGATTATGTGGGAAATTTCCATCAGGATAGCAATAAAGCTCTCTTACTTCAGCAACTCCCAAAGATTTCAGCAATTTAGGAATTGCAATTCCACCAGTACTATTAACCGCATCTACAACCACCTTAAACTTTCTATCACGAATAGCTGCAACATCCACCAATGGCAAATCAATTACCATATCGATATGCTTTTGGATATAATGATCTTGGGTGGTGTATTTTCCTATTTTCTTTACTTCGCTAAAATTATAATCGCCACTTTCAGCCAAATCCAAAATAGCTTGTCCATCTTCTCCGGAAATAAACTCCCCTTTATCATTTAAGAGCTTTAAAGCATTCCATTGAACAGGATTATGGCTGGCAGTAAGAATAATTCCGCCTGCAGCTTTTTCCAAAACAACGGCTATCTCTACAGTTGGAGTGGTAGATAATCCTAGATCTACTACATTCATGCCCATGCCTTGCAGAGTAGCGGATACTAACTTAGATACCATTTCACCAGTTGGTCTGGCATCTCTTCCAATTACTACTTTATTATTATCTGATTTGGTTTTCAGCCATGCTGCGTAAGCACTGCTAAACTTTACGATATCAACGGGCGTTAATCCATCTCCCGTCCTTCCTCCTATGGTTCCTCTAATGCCGGAAATTGATTTTATTAAGGTCACTTATTTTTTCATTTGTTTCAATCGGCAAAGGTACTAAAAAATGGAAAGCCAATGAATAAAAATCCATATTCAAAGAAAGAAAGATGCACTTAATCGTATTTATTGAAAAAAATCAACTTTATTTTTTAATTTGAGTTAAACTAAAGTTTAAGAAAAATATAGAGTTGACGGGATTCATACAATATTGGACAAAAGCTGGAATTCATTCAAATATGGATGATGATAGGAAGCGAAAAGTGTTTCTTACCAATACTTTGTCTTTATTTATGGCTGTTGTAATGGTTTTAGTTTGGTTCAATGATATTTTTAATACTGAAAATTATTTAGCAGCCTACAGAAGAGCAGGGGTATTTGTTTTAATGCTTTTGATTCCATATTTGAATCATAAAAAGCTGTATAAATTATCTAAAAGTATATTCCTTTTTTTTCCTAGCTTGATATTATTAGGAGTCCCTATTATGATAGGAGACATTTTTCCCGGTCAGTTTATTTGGTTTCAATATGCAGGAGCAATATTTTGTTCTATCCCATTTATTTTATTCAACCACAATAATGAAAAAATTTACATTGCTCTGTTTTTCACTTATTATCTTTTAGTGACATTATTTATTGATAAGCTATTATTGTATTATGGTGAACCGCCCGAGGCAATGAAAGAATTAGTCACTAATTTTAGTGATTTTAAATTGCCACCTCTATTTGTTGCTGTATTTTCTACCACAACTCTCTTATGGTATAATCGAACTAATGCTCAATACGAAAAACGCTTAAAGAGCACTAATAAAGAATTACAAGAAACCCAAGAAGAGTTAATCACGAAAAATGAAGAATATGAGGCGATAAATAGAAACCTTGAAGCAATAGTTGAAGAAAGAACTAAAGTTATTGACTCGAAAAACAGACAAATCATAGATTATGCCAACATCAATGCCCACAAAGTGAGAGGGCCATTGGCTAGAATTATGGGTTTAATCAATATTTCTCATTATTCTGACGATCCAAATGAATTAAAATCTCTTTTTGAAAAATTAAGACCTCCCTCGCAAGAACTTAACGTTATTATTGATGAAATTAATAAAACTTTGGAAGAAGGAGATTCGCATAATAAGGAAGATGGCTGATCCTATTTATTTTTCTTTCTTCTTGTTTGTCAATTCATCTATTATAGTCTTTTTCCACAAAGGTGCTTTGCGTTCATGAGCCTCCTTTCCTAATAAATGAGAAGAAACCGGGGTGGTCAATAGCAATAAAAAAATAATTAGGATTGACTTAAGTACAACTGGAAAGCTATTAAAATAAATAGAGGCACTCAAAACTATCAAGCCTACTTTAAAAGTTACTGCTTTGGTCACAGCTGACATTCTAGTGTAAATATCCGGCATTTTAAACAAGCCTAAAGAGGCGATAAACATTAAAAGCACCCCCAAGAAAACCAATATTAATATGATGATTTCAGCAATCATTTATTTATTCTTTTTTTAATGTAAAAAGCAAAAGCGGTAATTGAAAAAAAGCCAATCATAGCAAGTACTAAGGCTATATCTAGCAATAATTCATCATCTGATACTATAGCATATAATGTGATAATTCCTATCAGATTTGCAGTCATCAAATCAAAGGTAACTACTCGGTCCATAAAGGTAGGACCATACATAAATCGGATTAAAGTAATGAACAATGCCACCACCAATGCTAAAAGTGCTCCCCATAAAGAAATTTCAAAATAACTCATGCTTTAATTTTCAATATTCTTTTCTCAAACCCATTCTTAATTTTTTGCTTTGCATTATCCAAATCTTGCTCAGGGACATCGATTATATGAAAATACAAAAACTTTTTATCATCACTTATTTCTAAGGTAATAGTACCGGGCGTTAAGGTGATGAGGTTGGCCAGAAGTGTAATGCTAAAATCTGATGTTAAGCTTAAAGGAAACTCCAATATCGCAGGTCTGAATTTATTTCTAGGAGTAAGAATAAAATAAATTACTCTAAAATTAGAAATAATAAGTTCTTTAAGAAAATATACACTTAAGCTCAATACTCCCTTTAAAGCATGAAAATATAAACGGTAATAAAGAAAACTTGTCAACCACAGTATAAGGAATACGCCAATTAATAAAGCTAGAATTTCTAATCCTGAAAAATTAAAGCTCAAAAAATTAACTAACCCATAGCTGATGCCACTGCATAATACAAGATGGAGTATAAAAGTCTTTCTCATTTCTATAGTTAACGTCTATAACTGCGTTTGTTTAATTTACATTACCCAAAACCGCCTCAATATATTGTGCCGGGTTCATTAATTGCTCTGCTGCGATAGTTGCATATTTCATTAAAGGCATTGAAAATAATCCGATAAATACCGTGACCAAAGCCATCATAATTATCGGGATAAGTAAGCTCCAATGTTCTTTAAATAAACTCTTTTCATTTTTAATCAAATTCCTTTCCGGCTCTTCTTGTTGTTTTCCCCAAAAAGCATTTACCCATATCTTCATCATTGAAAATAATGTGAGCAATCCTGTAATCAATACTATAAAAATCATGAGATACTCTTCTTGCTGAAATCCTGCTTTTATCAGAATAAATTTTGCCCAAAAACCTGATAAAGGTGGAAGGCCTGCTAAAGATAAAGCTACCACTAAAAAAAATATTGAGAATATGGGGAATCGATGATACAAGCCACTTACTCCTTTCAAATTTGATGTGCCTTTTATTTTTTCCACAACACCTGTAATCAAAAATAAATTGGTCTTAGCTAAAATGTGCTGAATGATATAAAATATTGCTCCGGCTATAGCCAAAGGAGTGAATAGTGCCAAACCCAAGACCATATAACCTACTTGACTTACGATGTGAAAAGATAGAATTCTACGCATATTTACTTTCGAAAGTGCTCCGAACACACCACTAAGCATCGTAAACCCTGCCGCAATCATTAAAATAGTATGAGTGTAATGGACATCATGAATAAAAATGAGCGTAAAGCAACGAATCATAGCATAAATTCCAACTTTAGTCAATAAGCCTGAAAATAGAGCGGTTACACTTATTTGGGGAGTATGATAAGAATCGGGTAGCCAGAAATAAAGCGGAAACAAAGCTGCTTTTATGGCAAATGGCAACATAAACAAAACAGCCGCAACTGTCATAAGCGGTTCATTGGGGTTTTCATTGAAATAAACCGCCACATCCGCCATATTCAAACTTCCGCTGATGCCATAAATCATTCCTACACCAACTAATAAAAAAGCAGATGCAATGAAACTGAGTAATGTATATTTCACTGTGGCAATCAGTTGTTTCTTGCCATTTCCTAAAACCAATAAAACGAATGAGGCAATAAGCATGACCTCAAACCATACATAAAGATTGAAAATATCACCAGCAAGGAAGGCACCATTTACTGCCATCATCAGAAACTGAAAGAACACAAAGAAGCTATATCCTTTCTTCTTGTAATAAATGTTTTCTAAGGCATAGATATTCACCATTAAACCTACAAAGGAGGCAATAACCAGCATCATAGCTGAAAACATATCCACCACTATTGTAATGCCGAAAGGGGCTTCCCAGCCTCCTACTTGAGTGGTTAAGATTTCATTTTCTACTATTAAAGGAAATAAAAATGCTGTTGTAGCTAGCAATAATAATGAACTACCCACAATGGATATGTAATTATTTACAATCTTGTTCTTCTTAAAGAAAAGACTGATTATAGCCGTCAGCATCGGAATAATTAAGGGGAGTAAAATGATGATTTTCTCGTATCCCATTCAATTATTTTTTAAGGTCATCAATTTTGTCAACTTTTGGTATATCATAAACCTTTTTGAAAAGGATTAATGCAAAGGCTTGAATTCCAAATCCAATCACTAAAGCCGTTAAAATTAAAGCCTGTGGAACCGGATCAGCAAAATTTTCAGGTGGCAATCCATCCTCCTGAATAAAGGGGGCATTTTCGCGCACAATTCTTCCTGCCACAAAAATGAATAAAGCCGTGGCATTGCCAATTATGACGATGCCAATTACCAACTTCACAAAATCCCTGTGCAACAATAGATATACACCTGCTGCAAAAAGTAATCCTACCAATATGGATAATAAAAACTCCATTCAATCAATCATTTTCTAAGTTAGGGAGTACCATTTTTAATACCATTCCCAATACCAATGCATATACTCCAATATCAAAAAGAAAGGGTGAACCTAATTTCGGAATCAAGGGGATTTCTATATCCAACCAATATCCTTTAAAAAATCCATCACCAAGTATCAACCCCAAAAAACCACTGATAACTGCTAAAAGTAAGCCAGTAGCCATTATTTTAACCGGTTCAAAGCGCAGTATTTTTAAACTATGAGCCACATTATGGGCAAAAGCATCCAATATAAATGCAGCACCTGCCATCAGCCCACCAATGAAACCTCCACCCGGTAAGTTATGCCCTCTGAAAAGAAGAAAAACTGAAAATAGTAGCATAAAAGGCACTATAATTTTGGCGCTATTTTTTAGTATAAATGAGTTCAATCTATCTTTTTATTTTTTTTATAATTTACTAAAGCAAAAACGCCTAATGCTGCAATAGCCAATACGCATATTTCCCCCAAGGTATCCAAAACCCTAAAATCAACTAAAATGACATTCACCATATTTTTCCCTTTGGCTGCCGTATAACTGTTTTCGGCATAAAATTCCTTAAGCTTTGAATTTAAAGGGTTGTATGTAATGGAGAATAATATCAGTGTTACCAAGAGACCTGTTCCTATGGCAATAAATCCATCTCTGAACCTGTCAAAATTCTTTTTTCGCAACATCTTTTTGGGAAGCTTATGCAAAATAAGTACGAATATGGTGATGGTTAGCGCATCAATTAAGAAGAAAGTAATTGCTAAATCAGGAGCTCCTGCTTCCATGAATATTATAGAAATTGCAATTCCAACAACTGATAATGAAAGTAATGCTGAGATATGAGATCTTGTAAATAAGGTGAATACTAAAGCTAAAAGGACTATTAATCCAAGTATCAGCTCGAATATATATATATCAAGTGATTCTGTATTAATTCTGATTCCTGCCTTATAGAAAAAGGTAAATCCGGTTAAAATTAAAATTACCGATAAGGTAACCATAGCATAATTTCTTAAATAGCCAGTCTGTATTTTGCGAGTCTGCCATTTCCCGAAAGTAATTAATCCATCAAATAAATAATCGTATATTTTTGAAGGTTGAAGTGGTTTTAAAAAACGTAAATTTAATTTCCAGTTTACTTTTAAACTTATAAAATACACGCCTGTACCAACTAAAATAGAGACTAAGCTCAAATAGAAAGCATTATTAAATCCATGCCATAATGCCAAATGCTTGGGTTCAAAATCAGAGTAAATATTGCCAGATGCTAATGATGTTAAATTAGATATTGCATCTGGAAAAACACCTAAAATCAAACCCGTTAAAGCGGTAATAGCAGGTGCTATGTAAATCAATTTATTGATGCTTTTAACATCATTATCCAATATCCCTTTGGTAAATGCTTTATGAGTAAGAACAAAAAGAAGTGCTACAAAGAACACAGAAGTAATCAACATAATGGCAACATAAACTGCTGAAAGCATAGGGCTATGTAATACCATTTCTAAAAGCAATTCCTTGGCTACAAAGCCAAAAAACGGAGCGATACCGGCAAAAGATAAAGCTGCCAGACAAACTACACCAAATGCCAAAGGTAGCTTTTTATAAAGCATGGCGGGAAACTCGCTTATCTTTTTTGTTCCGGTTTGCTTGTCTAAAATACCCGCCACCATGAAAAGCGTAGATTTATAAAGGGCATGAGCAATAATATAAACCGTTCCTGCGAAAACTGCAGTTTCTGTTCCTATTCCAAAAGCCATGGTCATAATTCCCAAAGCACTAATGGTGGAATAAGCCAAGAGCTTTTTAATATTATCAGACTTAAAAGCCATTACAGCTCCGATTATCATGGTAATTCCCCCAATGGATGAAAGTAAAATTTGCCATTCAACAGTTCCGCCTAAAATGGGAGATAACCTAGCGAAAAAATAAATTCCAGCTTTGACCATAGTGGCAGAGTGCAAATAGGCACTAACTGGAGTAGGTGCTGCCATAGCATTGGGCAACCAAAAATGGAAGGGAAATTGTGCCGATTTCGTAAATGCACCTACTGCTACGCAAAGTAAAATGGGAAGATAAAGTGTATGTTGGGTCAGTAGTTCATGATGCTGGCTTAGGTTTGAAATAGTGTACTCATCTGTTACTATCCCAGTTAAAACAAGACCCGCTAATAGCGCTAAACCTCCAAAAGCAGTCACCAACAAGCCTTGCCAGGCAGCATAGCGAGCCGATTCTTTTTCGTTATTGTGCCCAATCAATAAAAATGAGGTGACACTGGTCAGTTCCCAAAACACCAAAATAGATAACCAATTATCTGCTAACACTAAGCCTAGCATTGCTCCCATAAAGAGCGTCAATATCATGAAGAAACGACCGTTATATTTAGCACCCTTCATATAAAAGCCGGCATAGATATAAATCAAAAAGCCAATACCGCTAATGAGCAGACTAAAAAGCAGGCTAAGTCCATCCAAATAAAAGGCTAATTCTAAGTTGAAGTAAGAGTTCCATTCCCAGTTTTCACTAATTGGAAAATTTGAGCCAGATAAATAATAATAAAGAAGAGCTATAAATATGGTGAGGGGAGCAAGCGAAAGAATATAAGCTAATTTATTACCTGTCAGTTTCTGGAGCAAAGGCACCAAAAAGGCTAAAATAAAGACAGATAGTACGCTTAATATCATATTTTCTTACTTCCTTATAGAGCGTGAATTAGGTTAAGAACTACTATTAGCAATTATTATAAATCAAAATTGTTTACAATTGGCTAAAATATAATGATTACACGCCTTCCTATTTGTATAGTTGCATTTGATTTGATTCGAAGAGTGCTCTCAAATTTAAAATTGAACCTCAATGGAGATAATAAGATTTTTGCTAAGGATGAGAATTCCCATAAAGAGTTTTTCGCTTAAGCGAAAAAACTTTTGTTTTCTTTCTTTTGTGGTTAAAAATAAAATCTGTTTGGTTTATTATCGGTAGCCTGGAAAAATGAAATCATGTTAAATAATAGCAAACCATATTCTCCTTTTTGCGTTTCCAGATATATATCGTAATATTGCAATATAATAAAATCAAATGGGCGTAACTAAATCAGATTTATTCACAGAAGAGCAAAATGATCTGGCAAATGTGGCAAAGGCTTTTGCACATCCGGCTCGCATTGCCATTATTCAATATTTGTTGAAATCCAATGCATGCATCAATGGGCATCTAGTGGCAGAGCTAGGTTTAGCACAGGCTACAATCAGCCAGCATTTAAAAGCATTGAAAGACATTGGAATTATTCAAGGTACCATTGAAGGAGTGTCAGTAAGTTACTGCATAAATCCAAAGCGTTGGGAAGAAGTGAAAAACCTTTTCAGTGGAATTTTTGAGTTATATAAAAATCCCAATCAGCAGAACTGCTGCTGATATTTTTTTGCCTTAAATCATTATAATAAACAGAGCCTATTAGGCATTTAATTGAGAGATTTCCGAGGAAATCTGATATTATAAATCAAATGACATAATTTTTAGCAGTTAATTCTTAGACCCTTTAAAAAAAATCTATATGCAAGTTTCAGAAATCAAATCAACATTAAAAAACTTAAGCGAAGTCAAATTTCAATTACCAAGCGGAGAGTTTGTACCTGAGCATTTTCACATTACAGAGGTTGGCATCATTACTCGCAATTTTATTGATTGTGGTGGCACGATGCGAAATGAAAAGACTGTGAATTTCCAATTATGGGAGGCGGGTGATTATGACCACAGATTGGGAGCTAAAAAACTCCATGATATCATCACCTTATCCGAAGATAAATTAGGGATAGATGATAATTTGGAAGTAGAAGTGGAATATCAAGGCTCAACTATCGGTAAATATCATTTAGATTTTAATGGTGAGAATTTTGTATTGCTTAATACCCAAACGGATTGCTTAGCCAAAGATAAATGTGGAATTCCTGAGTCAAAACCAAAAGTACAATTAGCTGATGTTTCAGGTTCAGGTGCAAACGCATGCGAACCAGGTGGTGGGTGTTGTTAAAAACTTAATAAACCTGTAAGGTTTACTTGAATTATTAATCATGGTTTCCGGTCGGTGTGCCACCGACCGGGGTAGAGTCCATGGTTGGTGGCACACCAACCATTTAAACCTCGATTCAAAACCTGACAAGTTTAAGATAAAATAGATTTTTAGCCTAACCAACTACTAAAATGTTTCAGAAACTCACAGACTACATCCAAAAATTAGATTTAGAATCCATCTCTTCCCCAAGAAAAGAAATATTAAATCCATTTATTGAATATTTACAGGAGAAAATCAATTCAGGAGGTAATGTCTCATTGAATTTTATTTGTACCCATAATTCTCGCAGAAGCCATCTTTCCCAAATTTGGGCTCAAGCTCTGGCAGCACATTTTCAATTGAATCAAATTACTTGCTACTCTGGAGGAACAGCTGCAACGGCAGTTTATCCTATGATTGTTCAAGTTTTAGAAGAAGCAGGAATTGAGTCTGTTCAGCTTTCAAAAGAAGATAATCCAATATTCGCCATTAAATATAGCTCAGATTCTCATCCAATCATTGCTTTTTCCAAGACCTACGACCATGCTTTTAATCCATCAACTGGTTTTGCAGCATTGATGACTTGCTCGGATGCAGATGAAAATTGTCCTTTCATTTCAGGCACGGAAAAAAGAATTGCTTTAAATTATGAAGACCCAAAAGCTTTTGATGACAGTCCGCTTCAAAAAAGTAAATATGAAGAAAGAAGTCGTCAAATTGCCACTGAATTATTTTACGTATTCTCAAAAATCAAAAAATCATGAGTGAAACCACAGGGAAGAAGAAAATGGCATTTTTTGAACGCTATTTAAGCGTTTGGGTAGCCTTATGTATAGGAGTAGGAATTTTGATAGGCTATTTAGCTGGAGATGATATTTCCTTTTTGAGTGATATGGAGATTTATAGGGTCAATCTTCCCATTGCGATTTTAATTTGGATGATGATTTATCCCATGATGCTGCAAATAGATTTTTCCAGCATAAAAGGAGTCGGTAAAGCTCCTAAAGGATTAATTATGACCGTTATCATCAATTGGCTAATCAAGCCCTTCACCATGGCATTTTTTGCATGGATTTTCTTTGAGCATTTATATTCCGCTTTTATTGCCCCTGAAATGGCAGGAGAATATATAGCAGGAGCTATTATATTGGGAGCCGCACCTTGTACGGCTATGGTTTTCGTTTGGTCTTATTTAACGGATGGCGATCCTAATTACACATTGGTTCAAGTTTCCGTTAATGACCTGATTATTTTAGTAGCTTTTATTCCTTTGGTTGGCTTTCTTTTGGGCATAACTGACATTACAATCCCTTATGGAACACTGGCAGCAAGCATCATTATTTTTGTTGTAATTCCTTTGGTGGCTGGAGTGATTACCAATAAAATCTTAGTAGCACAAAAAGGCGAAAAATGGTTTCAGGAAGTGTTTTTACCAAAGTTTAAACCTGTTAGCATCATTGCTTTGCTATTAACCTTGATTTTGCTGTTCGCCTTCCAGGGACCTAATATCTTGGATAATCCGATTATCATTTTATTAATTGCCGTTCCTCTTATTCTTCAAACCTATTTTATATTTTTCATAGCCTGGTTTGCAGGAAGAAAGTTAAAGCTTTCTCATGCCGTTTGTTCACCAGCTGCTATGATTGGCGCCAGTAATTTCTTTGAATTGGCAGTGGCAGTAGCCATAGCTTTATTTGGATTGCAAAGCCCGGCTGCTTTGGTGACAGTTGTGGGAGTATTGGTTGAAGTTCCGGTTATGCTTTCTTTGGTTGCTTTGGCTAATAAATGGAAGTATTAGATAAATGGAAATATTATGCACATGCGACATGTATACACACTTCCCAGTACGTACTTTTCCAAACGAAATGTCGGATTTTTACATAACAGACATTGGCCATAAAAAGAATATAATGTTTAATCACAGATTAAGTCTGACATAAGCACAGATTCACGATTTCAGCTAATGGCTCTATAACCCGCTCCGAATATTCATTTGCAAGGCTTTTTAGTGCGAGCTAAAAAGCTTTCACTAGCATTTCATGCTAGAGATTTCCAACTTCTGCCTTTTTATTTAATTCGTGATTTTACGGCATTTGTGAAATATTCAGCTCCTGCACATTTTAAAATGTATTTTTCTAATTTTCAATAATTTCCATCTGAATAATACTTTGTATATTTCAATAATTATTTTTCTATTTTTAGCTTCATATAATGATTCGATTTCATAAATACAATAAATAACTTCAGAGCGTCATCTTTAAAATGTTATTCCCTAAAGAAATATGTGACCTCCTACTGGAAACTAATAATAATGCAGATGAATCGAATAAATTAGAATATTAAGACTTTTAGGGAATTAAGTCTTTACAACAATTTGATAAACTTTAAAATTATGCATGCACAATCACACGAAGTAGATTATAAAATTCTAGGAGAAGGGGTTCAATTAGTAGAAATTGAATTAGACCCACAAGAAACCGTAATAGCAGAAGCAGGGGCTATGGTATATATGGATGATTCCATTTTATTTGAAACCAAAATGGGAGATGGCTCCAATCCCAATGAAGGCTTTTTAGGCAAATTGATGTCAGCAGGCAGTAGAATTTTCACGGGCGAGTCACTATTTATGACGCATTTTACCCACCAAGGGCAGGGCAAAGCACATGTAGCATTTTCTGGCCCTTATCCTGGAACAGTCATTGCGCTGGATTTGAAAAACCATTATAACAATGAAGTTATCGTACAGAAAGATGGTTTTTTATGTGCGGCTAAGGGCACTAAAGTTTCCATCACTTTAAATAAAAAATTAGGATCAGGTTTATTGGGTGGTGAAGGCTTCATTTTACAAAAACTATCAGGAAATGGTTTAGCTTTTGTGCATGCAGGAGGAACTGTTATAGAAAAACAATTGAAAAACGAAACGCTGAAAGTGGATACTGGCTGTGTAGTGGCTTATGAATCTTCCTTGGATTTCGACATCCAAACCAGTGGAGGCATTAAATCCATGCTCTTTGGCGGGGAAGGAATATTTTTAGCCACCTTAAGAGGAACTGGAAAAGTGTGGTTACAATCCATGCCGATTAGAAAATTGATTCAGGCTATAGCACCCTACAGCAAAAACTCCAGAAAAGAAGGGGGTTCGTTATTAGGGGAATTTTTGGAGAGGTGATTTTCATTGTAGATGCAGGGCATGCTCAGCTGGTGCGAGCTTCCCAGCTCATACCTCTTCCAACTTCCCAACTCCCAGCCTCCAACTTTTCACAATCCCTAATTCACCTCAAACCGAATAGCATCAGGCTTTTCCGAGAAATTCAAAATAACCACTGCCCCTGTGATATTTTCTAGAAATGGTTTTAAAACACTATTACTCATTGTTTTAGCATCTGCCAATATTCCGGATTGCAAGGCGGCTTCCTTTATTTGTGATTCAGCCTTTGCATATACCTCATCTACAAATTCACCGGCTTTCTTTTGATCTTTACTGGTTTTCAGATCATAAAACTTACTGTTTTCTAAATTTACCTTATAATAACAAATCTCAGGCTGGGGAAGGTTAACAATCAAAGTGTCTTGTCTTAATTCTATATCTTCTTTTTTAATTTTTTGTAAATCAATACAAGCTACCGCCTCTCCCTGTGCTATTAAAATGGCTTTTTGATCCTGCCCGCTGGGGATATAAAAATAACCTAAATCCAGATACCGTTTGGCAACATTCTCCATTTCAACCACTTCTTTATAATTATATTTCACTAGCTCCAATTTGCCTAGTTTTTCAATCTCTTGAAGCACCAATGTACTTTCAATTTGGGTTTTTTCCGGAGTGGTATAATTCCCTAACCTCCTAAGCCATAGAAAAACCAAAAGGACTAGTACAATTATCCAGGGAATTAATCGAATGATTGCTTTAAAGTTCATGGGGATTTATTAAGTTCGTTTTTGCGTTGAGCATCTAATTTAGGATTTAAAATTAAACTACACCACAAAATGTTGTTTGATACTGATTTTCAGATAATAACAGCAGTTAATTGTGTCCACTTAAAAAGCTCTATTTAATCTAATACATGCATTTTAAAGATAGCATTAATCTACTGAAAAAGTTAACATTTAAAAAAGCTATAAATGCCTTTTTATTATGGTGGAGCTATCATCAATCTAAAAATCTGGGCTATTCTAAATTAAAAGGCAAACCAATTTCAATAGCCATTGAGCCTACCACATCTTGCAATTTACGCTGCCCGGAATGCCCTAGTGGATTGCGCTCTTTTTCCCGCCCGGTGGGAATGCTAAAAGCCGAAACTTTTGAAAATATGTTGCTTCAGCTTAAGGAGCATTTGGTTTATATGTTGTTCTATTTTCAAGGAGAGCCTTATGTCAATAAAAATTTCTTGGATTTAGTAAAAATTGCTTCCAAGCATAATATTTATACGGCTACCTCAACCAATGCCCATTTTTTGGATGATGATGTAGCCAGAAAAACAGTTGAAAGTGGGTTGGACAGATTAATTATATCCATTGATGGGGCTACGCAGGAAACTTATGAATCTTATAGGATTGGAGGTAAGTTGGAAAAAGTTTTGGAAGGCACTAGAAATGTGGTAAAATGGAAGAAAAAGCTTAAATCGAATACCCCTCATATTATTTTTCAGTTTTTAGTGGTAAAACCCAATGAGCAGGATATTCCTCAAATTTATAAACTGGCAGATGAATTGGGAGTGGATGAGGTAAAATTGAAAACAGCCCAAATTTATGATTACAAAAAGGGTTCACCGCTAATTCCTGATAATCCAAAATACAGTCGCTATAAGAAATTAGAGAACGGCTTTTATGCCATTAAGAATAAATTGCTGAACCAATGTTGGAAAATGTGGCATAGTTGTGTGGTAACTTGGGATGGCAGGATAGTGCCTTGTTGCTTCGATAAAGATGCCACTCACCAATTTGGAAATTTAAATCAAGATACTTTTGAATCCATTTGGAATGGCGAAAACTATCAGGAATTTAGAAATAAACTTTTAAAATCGAGAAGTGAAATCGATATTTGTACAAATTGCACAGAAGGCACTAAAGTCTGGACTGAGGAGTGAAGCAATATGCAAATCCGACAGACGTTTTACTGTAACTGATTTAAAATTATTACATATTGGTCGAATTTGTACTAAAATACTTTAAAATTTCATTTTAATAGTTGAATTTAGTGTTTGGTAAAGTTATATTTACCAATATTTTATATATTGCATTGATATATAAGTGATTAAACAGTGTTTATTAAACGAATACAATAACAGGATATGAAAAAGTTTGTGTTTAAATTCCAACATGCCCTGCTTGCGGTAGCTGTTTCTCTGCTATTTGCTTGTGGAGGTAGTAACCCCAATGCTAAGGGGCCAGGCGTATTAAGTACCACTACCGGCTTAGAGTATAATAGTGAAGAAGGCTTTCAGGTAGCTGAATTTAGAGGTCAGCCTGACGGGCCTAACCTTGTGTACATAGAAGGTGGTAGGACAGTTTTAGGATCGTTTGAAGAAGATATTCTTCATACAAGAGATAATATTGAAAGAACAGTAACAGTTTCTTCTTTCTATATGGATGAAACTGAAGTAGCCAACATCCACTGGTTAGAGTTCTTACACTATGTAAAATTAGATTCCTCAAGAGATTATTATGAGTCTGTAAAGCCGGACACAACAGTTTGGGCTAGAAAATTAGCTTATAATGATCCTTATGTAGATCATTATTTAAGATATCCGGGTTTCCGTTACCACCCTGTAGTTGGGGTTAGCTGGGAGCAGGCTAATGAATATGCCAAATGGAGATCGATAATGGTAAATTATAAATTAGCTGAAGAAGCAGGAATTGAAGTTCCGGCTGAATCGGGCGGTAGAATTCCATTGGAAACAGGAGTTGTTTTACCGGATTACCGTTTACCAACTGAAGCGGAGTGGGAATATGCTGCTACTGCCTTAATTGGTACACAATGGGTTGATGAAGTTCAGCTTTACAAAAGAATTTATCCATGGGATGGCCATTCTTTAAGAAATCCTTATGGTAAAGAAATGGGTTATTTCTTAGCCAATTTCAAAAGAGGTCGTGGTGACTATGGTGGTATAGCAGGAAAGTTAAATGATGGTGCTTTCGTAACAGATTATATTTACAATTTCCCTCCTAACGATTACGGTTTATACAATATGGCCGGTAATGTTAACGAATGGGTATGGGATTTATATCGTCCACTTTCATTCCAAGATTTTGAAGATTTGAATCCTGTAAGAAGAGATGGTACATTGGATCCACAAGATCAATATGATAACGGGGCTAGAGATCCTAATGCGATCAATTCATTAATCAATGACAATATTAGGGTTTATAAAGGTGGTTCATGGGCAGATGTTGCTTACTGGTTATCACCTGGTACTAGAAGGTTCATTGAGCAAGATTCAGCTACCGCTACAATCGGTTTCCGTTGTGCCATGATCAGAGCTGGAGGAAATAAATAATTGATATTCGTTTAATCTTTGAAAAAGGCTGTCAAATTTAAATTTGACAGCCTTTTTCATTTATACCATAAAAATGGTAGAATTCGTCCAAGGTTAAGGTAGTACTGGTAGGAGTTTCGCAGATCGTATCTTTAATATTATTAAAATGGATAAGTAAATTCGGTCTGAAGCTTTTATAAAATAGATTTGAAATGCTGTATTATCCCATTCACTGAAAATTTAATATGAAATTCCTAGCGTCTGACCGATACTATTGGGATTTACAAAAGTGGTGGTTTCATTTATCGGTCAGACGGGATTAGAGAATAGTTTGAAGTGGCTAACTTTAAGGAAAACCCATCATTCTCATTGAATATTTCAGAAACCGTCAGACCAAAAGCTGAGAATGGTGTCTGACGGTTCCAACCGTCTGACGCAAAGCAGAGGCTAAGCAACACTCTGCTTCTCTTTACTTAACAACAAAACGGTCAGACGGTTTCAACCGGCAGACCAAGGGTTGAGAATGTTTTTTTAATTATGACTAGGTTTTTTTAAAAAAATCATCCCCCACAACCCATAAACTTTTTAAAATCCATGCCTTCCGGAATAATCCCGTTTCTTTCTTCCTCTTTTTGCTCTTCTTTTTCCTTTTCAGAAAGCTTGGCTTCATGCTCTTTCAGCTCTTTATTTTTTATTTGAGATTTCTTTTTATCTTTTTTGGGGGTTTGCTTTTCCATATCATAAAATACGGCTTTGTTGTAGACTAAGTTATTTATGGTAGTTTTTAATCTCCCAAAAGCTTAGCCAAAAAAATAATAGCTTTGTGAATTTCCTGCCTTTTCGTATCTTTTGGTTTTAATTATGGAATCTTATGCTCAGAAAGAGAATTTTTGTAGGTCTTGCCATTAGCTTAGCTCAAATTTTATTGTTTTACGGAGTTTATCAATTACTTTTTTTATTTGAACCCTTTTTTGATGAAGAGTCCAAACGTACCGTTTTTGAAAACTTATTTTTGGATTGGTTTTTTAATGATTATGTCTTGGTTTTTGCTTTGCTCATTATTTTACAAAATACCTTAATTATCATTACATGGCGTAAAAAATGGACTCTTATTCTTAGGATAATAACCAGTGTACTACATGCCCTTTTTTGGATTCAAAATATGGATGCACTTTATACTGAATCATTAATATTAGGAGGGACTGGAATTCTACTTATATGGCTTGGCCCTGCTTTTGAAACCATATTAATTACAGCTTTTGGCATTAAGCATCCATATAGAGAACGTGATTATTACGAAGATTTAGACCAAAAAAAGGAATAACTCAAGAAGCCATTTCTTTATATTGCATATTATGTAATTGATGGTAGAAACCGCCTTTATCAAGCAGCTCTTGATGGGTGCCGCTTTCTTTAATTTCGCCTTTGTCCAAAACAATTATTTTATCTGCCTCTTGTATGGTAGATAATCGGTGAGCTATTACAATACTGGTTCTCCCCTTCATCATTTTTTCAATGGCATTTTGAATCATTTCCTCCGTTTCTGTATCTACAGAGGAAGTGGCTTCATCCAACACTATAATTTTAGGATTGTAAACCATGGCACGAACAAAAGAAATCAGTTGTCTTTGCCCCACCGACAAAGTAGCTCCCCTTTCCATCACATTATAGTCATACCCGCCTGGCAGTCTTTCTATAAATTTTCTGGCTCCTACTAACTCTGCTGCAGCTTTTACTTCCTTCAAGCTTATATCGGGGTTTCCTAAAGTGATATTGTACAAAATACTATCAGAAAACAGAAATACATCCTGCAATACCACTCCTATATTTTCACGTAAAGCAGATAAATCATATTCCTTTATGTCTTTTCCATCTACTGTGATTTGTCCTTTTTGAATATCATAAAAACGGCTCAACAAATTAATGACAGATGATTTACCCGCTCCTGTTGCTCCTACCAATGCTACAGATTGACCTTCTTTTACCTCAAAGGAAATATCTTTCAATACTACATCTCCTTCATTATAAGCAAACTCAACATTTTGAAATGAAATATCCCCTTTTACATGTTCTGGAGCATAATCTCCATTGTTGGGAATGTTTTCTTTGTTATCAAGCAGATTTAAGATTCTGGACGAACTCACAATCCCCATTTGCAAAGTATTAAATCGATCGGCTATCAAGCGGATAGGTCTAAAAAACATTTGAATATAAAGAATGAAGGCAATCAACATTCCTAATGAAATGCCGGTTTCTACTTCATTTACCACACCTTTAGCACCGTACCAAACCAATAATCCAATTCCAGTTGCTTGAATTACTTCTGCTACCGGAAAATAAATAGAATAATATAAAACTGAGCGAATGTTGGCTTTTTTATGTTCATTATTGATTTTTTTAAACTCCTCGTATTCTCTTTTCTCCGCAGTGAAAATCTGTACGATAGACATGCCGGTAACATGTTCCTGCACAAAGGAATTTAAATTTGAAACTGCATTACGCACTTCATTGAAAGCAACTTTTACTTTCTCTTTAAAAATATAAGTACTTAAGAAAAGCAATGGCAAAGTAGCCAAGGAAACCAATGTTAGTTTCCAGCTCATGGCAAACATCATCCCCAATATAAAAAGGATTTGGAGAATGTCACCTATCATGGCAGCCAAGCCTTGACTAAAAACATCTGATAGTGTTTCTACATCGGAAACATTTCGGGTAACTAACCTCCCAATTGGAGTTTTATCAAAAAATTTCAAACGTAAGCTAAGCAGATGACGGTAAAGTTTTAAACGAATATCACGAATAATATATTGACCCAACCAACCCGATAGATAAGTATGACCGTATTGAACTATGGCTTGCATGACCAGTAAACCTACCAAAATAATGGTCATATTAATCAAACCTTGAAAATCACCTTGCGCAATCGGGTTATCTATTGCTTTTTGAATAACAAATGGTCTTGCCGGAGCTAAAACCGCCAATGCTAAAGTTAAAAATACCAAGAAATAGAAGCGGCCTTGATAGGGCTTTACAAATTTATAGAGACGCCTCAGGACGTTGGTATCAATAATGTTTCCGCTTTTTATATTGTCTTTCTTCACTTCCTGCTTTTATAAATATATGTCCTTAGGATATTGAACTTCCGTTAAAAATAAACCATGAGCCGGAACTGCCCTGCCAGCTGACTTTCTGTCTTTAGCTTTTATGATATTTTCAAAATCTTCTATGCTGATTCTATTTTGCCCTACATCTAATAGTGTTCCTACTATTGCCCTTACCATTCCGCGCAAAAAGCGATTAGCTTTGATGTGAAAAACCAAAGATTCCTGCTCTTGTTTCCAAAAGGCTTCAAATATTTCACAGTTAAATGTATAAACATCAGTTTTCACTTTGCTAAAGCTCTCAAAGTCTCGATAGCTTAACAATTTTTCCGCAGCCAAATTCATTTTTTCAATTGCAAGTTCTAGGGTGAAAAAATATGCTTGGTCAATAGCAAAAGGGTTTTTTTCAGTCACTATATGATATTGATAAGCACGGCTTATAGCGTCAAATCGGGCATGTGCTTCTTCTTTTACTTGCCTAACATGCTTTAAAGCTACGTCCTTAGGCAGCATTTTGTTGGCTTTAAATACTAATTCCTCAGGTTCCAACTCATTAGAAAAATCACAGTGAAAAACTTGAGCAGTAGCATGAACTCCGCTGTCTGTTCTTCCGCTTCCTACAATTTCTACTTTTTGGTTGTATATAGTGGAGAAAACTTCCTCTACTTTTTGCTGAACACCAATGGCATTGGGCTGTTTTTGCCAACCATGATATTGTGTGCCCTTATATGCTATGGTGAAAAAATATCTCATAAATAATGAAATGCAAATTTAAGGGAATTTATAGGAGGGAGGTAATTTTATAGATTCTATCTGTTTATAATTGTGAATTGAATCAAATAAAAAAGTCTTTGGTTAGGCGTTAAGCTAAACCAAAGACTTAATAATAAACCTCTTAATAAATGTTTATGCTTACATTACTTTACTTTTACATAAGCTTTGATGAAGCCATAAGGATTTTCTTCATCATATTCAATTTCATAATCCCCTGCTAAAATGGTCATTCTTTTAAATTCAGAATTTTCTGATTTTTCACGGAATTGTTGAATCAACTCATCAGACAATGGGCTGTCTTCAGCAAAACTGATGGTATTTACAATTGACTTTGCTAAGCTTTCCTTATCATCAGATTCAATTTCTTTGTCCTCTTTTAGCTGTTTAAGAACCTCTTCATAATTAGGCATTTCTCTTTCATTAAGTGCTATTTTGATGATTCCAATATCACCAACATTTATTTCAACAGGGTCTCCATTTCCTCCGCCTCCACCTCCAGAGGTGTTTCCTGTTATTGTTATTACTCGACAAAAACCATTAGGGAATCTACAAGGAATAATAGTTTCTGATACTGGGTCACATGGAAAACTGTTTCCAAATTCATCTTCACAAGGACCAACAGGGTAGACTCTCACCATTCCTCTTATGTCAGCAAAGTCAACATCAATGTCAATCCAACCATATGAGGGATATGGAGCCCTACGACTTTCATTGTCTGGTTCATTACCGTCTGGTTTGTCTGGTAATTTCATTTCTTCTTCTTGACAACTAATCATAAATCCTAATGTGAGTAATGCAATGAGTGTTAATGTTAAATTTTTCATGATTTTAAAATTTTTAGTTTTTTTAAAAACCAAGCTTCGTTGCTTGATTCACTAACAGATCAATCTTTTTTGAATTTGTTACCCCGTTAGGACTAAATTTTTTAAAATCCTTCTTTAAATGTATTTAGGACAGGAAAAATATTAAATCATAGGCTTATTTAAGAAACTACTACTATCTGAAAAATCTTAAAACATCTAATTTTGCTTTCAAAATTTTAGCTATCATCACTACAATCCCGAATTAATCGCTTCGTTCTAATGCCCGAAAGCTTGAAATTTCTTATTTTCGCCTCTGTTATAAAAAAACAAAACTATTTATGTCATATCAAAAGATTAACAACATCAGTGGCTGGATTATATTCTTAATCGCTTCTGCCGTTTATATCTTCACTCTTGAGCCTGTAGCCAGTTTTTGGGACTGTGCAGAGTTTATTGCCAGTGCCTATAAGTTGCAAGTGCCACACCCTGCTGGAGCTCCTTTTTTCTTACTCGTTGGTAGGATGTTCTCTATGTTTGCAAGTAGTGATGTAGAATCTGTGGGTTTTGCAGTTAACTTGGTTTCTGCTTTAAGTAGTGGATTTACGATTCTTTTTATGTTTTGGTCCATCAATTTGCTTTCTCATAAAATATTGAAAGTTAAAGTTGGAGAAGCAAACACTGGTCAAACTGTAAAAATTATTGCAGCAGGAGCTATTGGTAGTTTGGCTTTTACTTTTTCTGATTCCTTTTGGTGGTCAGCAGTTGAAGCTGAGGTTTACGCCATGTCTTCATTCCTAATTGCATTGGTTTTCTGGGCCATGTTGAAATGGGATTTAATTGAAGATGAATCAGCTGAAAATCGTTGGCTAATCTTAATTGCCTATATCATTGGTTTATCAATCGGGGTTCACTTATTAAATATAGTGGCACTTCCGGCCTTAGGATTGATTTACTATTTCAAAAAATATAAAAACGTAACTTTCAAAGGGGTGTTTTTTGCCCTGTTGATCAGTAGTGCGATCCTGATTTTTATTTGGCAATTTATCATTTTAGGGGTTCCTAATCTGATTGGTAAATTTGAAATTTTCTTTATTAACTCAATTGGTTTACCATTTGGATCTGGTGCCTTGATTTTTGGCTTATTATTGATAGCAGGTATTTCATACGGAATTTATTATGCCATTAAAAAGGACAAAATTACGCTGCACACTTTTCTATTAGCCTTTACATTTATCTTAATTGGATATTCTTCTTATTTTATCGTATTAATCAGATCAAATTACGATACCCCAATTGACCAAAACAATCCTGAAAATGTGATGACTTTGATCTCATATTTAAACAGGGATCAATATGGCTCTAGGCCTCTAGTCCATGGTCAGTATTTTGATGCTGAAGTGGTTTCTCAAGATAAAGGGGAGGCTGTTTATACCAAGGGGGAGGAAGAATATGAGATTACGGATTATAAAATTGAAACAAAACACGATCCTAAGAGAACCACTATTTTCCCAAGAATGTACAGCAATGCTCCCGGACATGCAGAGGAATATAGAAGATGGACAGGTTTGCGGCAAAATGAAAAACCAAACTTTGCTGACAATATCAAATTTCTATTTCGCTATCAGTTAGGGCATATGTATTTCCGTTATTTAATGTGGAATTTTTCCGGTAGGGAAAGTGATATTGAAGGAGCTGGTTGGAAAACCATGTTCCAGAGTGAAAGCGAAATGCCAGAATTAATGAAAGATAATGAGGCTCGTAATAACTTTTATATGTTGCCATTTATTCTGGGTCTAATCGGTCTATTTTTCCAATATAGAAAAGATGTAAAAGGCTTCAGTGTGGTAGGCTTGTTCTTCTTTTTAACGGGTATAGCCTTAATTCTATATTTGAATTCGCCCGCAACGGAGCCTCGTGAACGGGATTATATTTATGCAGGATCCTATTATGCTTTTGCATTTTGGATTGGCTTTGGCGTATTGGCTGTGGCTTCCTTATTGGAAAGAGCAATTAAGAAACCGAAAGTGGCAGGAGCAGTAGCAGGAGTGATATGTTTGATAGTGCCAGGTATTATGGCCTCTGAAGGCTGGGATGACCATGATCGTTCAGAAAGATATTTCTCTGTAGATGCCGCAAGAAATTACCTGGCATCATGTGAACCAAACTCCATTCTCTTCACCGGTGGTGATAATGACACTTTCCCACTTTGGTTTGTGCAGGAAGTAGAAGGCTTTAGAACCGATGTTAGGGTAATTGTATTAAGTTATTTCAATACGGATTGGTATATCAATCAGATGCGTCAAAATTCTTATGATTCTGAGCCTTTACCTTTATCATTAAACGAAGCTCAAGTGGCGCAGGGAGGTAAAAATGATTATTTACCTTATAATGGAAATGCAGGTATTTCAGGAGCTATTCCAATTGATCGTTACCTCAGCTTGATAAAGAGCAATAATAAGAGTTTGGAAATGCCAACTTCTGTAGGAAGCTACAATATGTTGCCATCCAAGAAATTGAGCTTGAAGGTTGATGTTGATCATGTTAAAAGCTTGGGGATTATTCCTGAAGATAAAGCGGACATGATGATGGATAGAATGGTATGGAATGTGAAAGGTAATGGATTGGAGAAAAAGGATTTGATGATATTGGATATCATGAATGAAAATGATTGGAAACGACCTATCTATTTCAATAACACTTCTTTGAATGGAATTAAGATGGACTTGAGAAAATATGTGGTACAAGAAGGTTTAACCTACAGATTGTTACCAATTGAAAGAGATGATGTTCAATCTGAATTTGTGAATACCGAAGTGATGTACGATAATTTAATGAACAACTTCCATTTCACCAATACTACCGATCCTGATGTTTACTATAATGAAAATTATAGAAATTTCTTCTTGAACCATCGTTCAGTATATACGGCATTGGCTAAATCATTGGTGAATGAAGGCGATGAAGAAAGGGCTTTGGAAGTGCTGGATTACATCATTGAAAAAGTGCCGAATGAAGTAGTTCCTTATGATATGACAGCATTGGATTATGTCCAAGTCTATCTGTCAACAGGAAATGAGGAAAAGGCAAATGAAATCATTAACACACTTTGGGATCAAAACTATGAACAGTTCCGTTATTTAGTCAATAATGAATTGATGTACATGGGCAGGGAAAGACAAATTAGTTTTGCTATCCTAAGCCAGCTAGTTCAAGTGATGAGACAATACGGCATGAATGATCAAGCAGTTGAATATCAAGATAAATTGAGAGTGCTTTACGAGAAAATGTAAAGTGTAAAACCTTTAATAAAAATAGCTCACAAGAAATTGTGGGCTATTTTTTTGTTTGTGAATCAGAATATAATATTATTACTTGAATTCTAAGATATTTTACCCCTCATCCGCCAGCTGGCGGAGAGCAGCAGTGTGTGCTAAATATTAGTAGCCTTCTTGAGAAAAATTTTCAGCACCAAAACTGGAGAATGGATATAAAGATAAAAGTAAAAGTTATCAACTTGCTCGAAGCAGCTCCCCTCCTTAAAAAGGAGGGGTGCCCAAAGGGCGGGGTGGTTGAATAAAGATCATTAGAGTTAAATCCCTTAATTTAGCGGAAGGCATTCTATTTAACCTTTGTATTATTAGCTTTTCCCATTTTAGATTTAGAATTTTGCATTTTAAAATTCATAACTATGGCAGCATTTCAAAAAAGACCAAAACTCAACGATAAAGATTATATTTTCGGCACCCGTGCTGTCATAGAAGCCATTCATTCTGGTAAGGAAATGGATAATATCTATATTCAGAAAGATGTTAGAAATGAATTGGTAGCAGAATTGATGGATTTATGCAAGGAACAAAAGGTCCCTTTCACTAAAGTTCCAATTGAAAAGCTGAATCGCATTACCATGAAGAACCATCAAGGGGTAATTGCGATGGTTTCAGCTGTAAGTTATGCTTCTTTGGACAATGTGATTAATGAAGCTTATGCCAAAGGAAAAGACCCATTGATTTTGATTTTGGATAGGGTTACTGATGTGAGAAATTTTGGCGCAATTGCCCGCTCAGCCGAATGTGCTGGAGTTGATGCTATTGTGATTCCATTCAAAGGAAGTGCTCAAATTAATTCTGATGCAGTAAAAACTTCTGCTGGTGCATTGCATTATATTCCGGTTTGCAGGGAAAACAGTTTGAAAAATACCGTGGAATATTTGCAAAAAAGCGGCTTACAGGTAGTGGCCTGCACGGAGAAAGGGAAAGATTTAATTTATGATACACCAATGGCACAGCCTTTAGCTATTATTTTAGGTTCGGAGGAAGATGGGATAAGCAATGATTTGATCAGAACAGCAGACTTTCTAGCCAAAATCCCCACAACTGGAAAAATTGCTTCCTTGAATGTTTCAGTTTCTGGAGCTATTGCCATTTTCGAAGCCGTCCGCCAACGTAGTGTAATTAATAATTAATTGATAGCGACAAATGAAATCATTAAATAAACTCTTTTTATTAATTATTTTAATTGGTTGTTCATCAAAAAAAGATGAGAAAATTGATTTACCAGATAAGATTGCTGAATTGCCAGTTGGTATAAAAGTAACCCATAATATCAATACTGTTTATGCATCAATCAATGAAGACCCAACTCGTGGAGGAAAATATAAATGGCTTTACCAAACTTCAGTTACTTCCTTAGAGGATGAATTAGAAATAGTTGAATTTGGTGGGTATGTATTAGATAATGGGAAGTGGATAGAAAAAAACGTTGGATACAGACCATTTAATAATAAAGAATTTGAAAAATGGTACAATTGCCAAAATGGGATATTAACGTCAAGTAAAATCTGTAAAGATAAAAATAATTGGACTACAGCTGATCGATTAACAAATTCAAAAAATCTTTGGTACTACATAGGTAAGAATAAGGCTGACGAGAAGTTTGTGGGGTATGCTGAAATCGAAATGATAGGTGAATTGAGATAAATTATAAAAAAATCATCTTATTAAATCAACTACATTCAAACTTGACTGGTCTTAGCGTCTCGCTAAGACCCCTATAAAACTACTTCCGTTTTGCAATGAAATTACTTTGGATATTTAGGTCTATTTTATTGACAATTAAAATCAAAATTATTTGCCTTGAATGTCTTAGCGAGACGCTAAGACTAGGGCAACACCATTAATTCGTAATTCCTAATTAATTGTCTTTCACTTTAAGTTTAATAGTAGGTTTTTCTTTGGAAGGCTTTTCTTTTTTTACTTTAGTTTGAATATTATTTTGAGTGCTGTTCTGAGATTTTGGTTCCGGCAAACGCAATTGTTCGTCCAAGATTTCTTCGGTAATCATGCGGTTATTCAGCTGACTGGCATAACTTCTGCCTTTTTTATTTCCATAATCAACATAAGATCTTCCAGCCCATTTATGTGCCAAAAATAAGTCGCCAATAATTTCATAACCGACTGCAATATTGTATGCCATTCTACCACTGGCTTTAGTATCTGAGCTGTTTTTTAAACCAGTTTTCCAAGTATCAATTGCTGATTCCCATTGATTTACACTTGCTTGTCGGGCTCCCTTGCTTAGATAAGCATTCTTTTTAGGCTTGGCATAATAGCTTCTTGAAATTCTTACCGGCATAGGGGCGATCTTACTTGCATAAGTATTCCCTACAGATTGTGCCAGATATTTTGTTGCCTGTGACTTACTAACTAATTGTGCCAAAGCTTCTTTTAAACTGGTAGCAGACGCCTCCCAAGTTTTATTTTGAGTATAAATATCTTGATCAATTACGGTTCTGTTTTTAGCATCATATAATCGAACGCCAATTCTGGTATTTCCTACACCTTCTGCAAAGAATTCAGTATATTCTTCTTCTATTTTATTTCCATCCTCATCTTCTACAGTCCTTGTATTTTTCCTTTTTCCATTGGTCACGATAAAGTTGCTATCAAAAATTTCTATCGCCAATAATGCATCTGTGTTATATTTTCTGGTTAATTGATCTACTTGTCTCCAATCAAGTGGGTCAGGAAAAGAGCCTAAGATATTTTGACCTCTAAGCTTTTCAGAAGCTAATACAACATCAAAGCGGGGAGAAACTCGCAAACTATTTTGAAGGCTGGAAAACATGCTCATCACTCCATCTTGATCTTCGTTAATTCCTTCACCTGTCAAAATACCTTCAATTACACCAATTGCATCTTTTTCGTATGCGGTTCTATCAACCAATGCGATTGATTGAATTTCATTTGGAATACTGATGTCGGCAGGGCGCAATGTGTTGATAGATACTGATTTCATGCAGGATGAAAAAATCATTACTATCAAAATCATAAAAGTGGAAAACCTCTTCATAAATATTGGTTTAATTTCAACAAAATTACGTTGAACAGAATAAATTTAGCCAAATCCCCATAAATTAGCTCTATGTCTGTTAAAAAATTCTTTACCCCTGATCATGTACCCATTCAAAGGGTTCAGTTTGCCGGTTTGATATTTGATATACTGCGATTGGACAAAATCCACCAAGGGGCTTCTGGAAATAAGTTTTTTAAACTCAAGTATAATTTTATTGAGGCGGAGAAAAAAGGGCTTAAAAAAATTTTAACTTTTGGTGGTGCTTTTTCTAATCATATAGTGGCTACAGCAATTTCAGCAAGAGCATGTGGTTTCAAGTCAATTGGAATAATAAGAGGAGATGAGGTAAGCAACCCTACCTTAAAATTGGCGAAAAAATATGGGATGGAGCTTCATTTTATCAGCAGAGATGATTACAGATTAAAAGACAATTCTGCTTTTAGAAAGAATTTAAAAAAGCAATTTGATAATCCATTTATTATACCGGAAGGCGGAACCAATGAGAAAGCAATAGCAGGAACCTCTGAAATCCATAATTTTATCCCTAATCATTATAATTTGATAGCGGCATGTTTTGGTACGGGCGGTACTTTAGCCGGCTTGATAGAAGGTAAAGCAGATCATCAAAAAATCATGGGGTTTTCTGTTTTAAAAGGAGATTGGGTTAAAGATGAATTGAAAACACTAGTGGTTCAAGATAGTGGGAGTTGGGATTTATCTACACTTTATCATTTTGGAGGATATGCCAAATGGAATCAAGATTTGATAGATTTTATAATGGAGTTTTATGAGAAAACTGGCGTCCCTCTAGATCCCATTTATACTGGCAAAATGATGTATGGATTGATGATGGAATGGAAAAAAGATAATATCTCATCCGATGACCACATATTAGCCATTCATTCAGGAGGTTTACAGGGTATAGCTGGTTTTAATCAACGGTTTGGGTTTGATTTGGCAGATAAATAGGGAAAAGAATACTCGAAGGACATCCCTCGAGCTCTTTTGTTAATTTTCAATTAAGCATCCAGCCACATCAAAGCTTCATTCTTATCATTAAAGTTTTTCTTTGGCATTCCACTTTCACTCGATACGCTGTTCAATTGCATTACTGCCACGTTTTCATCATGCAATTCCGCCACTTTTTTTACTTCTGCCTTTACTATTTTCTCCTGTGCCTTGGAGTGGACATCCCTCACATCTCCAGGGTGAATTGTCATTTCAGTCGCATCAGTTAATAAAGTGAAGCCTTTAGAAAGTTTTTTAATGGCTTCATCCCAATCCTGCAAATAGCCTGGGATATCTTCTTTGTTTCTCCAGAAACCATTGATTTTTAAGAAAGCTCTGTTTTTAGTAATATCTACTTTTAAAGAATATTGCTCATTTTCTGCAATTGTAATCATAATAAAAAATTTGTTTCGAATTAATATCTAACAATTGCCTAATTTTGTTTAGGCGCAAATGCCTTTTTCGATAATCATTAGATTTAACGGGATAAGTAATTGTATTATATTAATTTAATATTGGTTTGCTTCGGGACACTCCTTTTGTTGGGTTATATCAAACCTTGGTGGGTATTGTGGTGGAATGATGCACCCAATAGAATTAAGGTTTTGAAATATTATGGAATTCCTTTTTTGCTTCTACTTATTTTCCACTTCTATGGAAGCAATATCAATTTATGACCAGCAAAATTTTAAATTATCCTAAGAGTTCATACCTAGTAATAGGTATTTTCAATTCTATTGTCTTAAAAATATATGAAAACTGCCTTTTATTGTATAGTTTAAAATTAATCTTAAGATGTAGAATTATTCAGTTAGCTAAGCTGAATCAATTATAAAGCTCATGGCTATTTTATTATTTAACCTAAGATCAATGAATTCTTTCAATATATTTAGTGGTCTTCTTTTCTTTTTATTGTTCACTTTTCAATCGCATGCTCAAATGCAACATGAAAAAGTCAATAAAGCTTTAGCTAGTGGGCAATTTTCACTCAATGATATAGGTATTAAGGGTTTAGGTGGAAAAAACATTTACCTTGATTTGGAATCAAAAAGTTTTGATTCTGTCACCTTACATTTTGAGGCAGGTTTGGTATTAGTACCGCAAAACGAAAATTTTCAAGCTCTGATGCTCATTCAAGAGCAGGCTGTTGTATTTGGCCCTAAGGAGTTGTTACGTATTTATTTAATGGGCTATTGTATTAATCCTTCTAAAGCGGGACCAAGAAAACAAGCCACGTATAATAAATGGGAATTAGCATCACCAGATTTAAGAGATTTAGCTAAAACCATGAATGAATATCCAGTACAAAAGGCTCAGCGAATAATTTGGGATTTTATCGATCATAATAATTTTAATAGAATTTACATTAATGCTGTCCTAAATAATTCAAAATATAGATATAAACCTAATCCAGCTTGCGTTTAGTCCAGTTTTAACCATATTCAGGAAAAAGACCCCCCTGTG